>NZ_QEZG01000036.1:0-203119 GCF_003993495.1 Xanthomonas sp. BRIP62418 | reverse complement strand
CCCTCGCAGGACACGCCGCAAGTACGTCCTTGTAGGCTCTTACGCGGCATCCATGCCGCGTAAGGTCCCGCGACGGTGGGCGGGCAAGGACTTGTCGGGATGGTCGGTGTGCATGGCTTTCAACAAGGCAACCAGCGGATTCTCTGGGGCGGTGGTGCACCGCCCTCGAACAACGTGGCCCAGGATCATCCGCATGACGTCAACAGCGGCTGTCAAAACGGCTGCGCGGCCGGTGCCCGTTGCGGCATGTGCTACGCGTACACCCCGGTTTCTGCGTGCCGTCCACATCCGTCCGGCGAACGCGCGTTACGTTTCATCAGCTGTTCTAAATCGAGCCAGGCACGTTGTGCACGGCCTCAGCGCGGCTCGGCCACGATCAGCCAGTTGTTGAACGGGGTGTTGCCGTACAACGGCGCAAAGGTGGCACGCAGACCGGCGGCATCCAGCTGCGCCTGCAGGCTGTCGCGGGTGGGATAGCTGCGCGGCATGCGCTGCATCCAGCCGCTCAGATGCGCCAGCACGTCGGTCACGCGGCTGGTGCGGCCACGGCTGCTGGCATCGCCCAACGCGCTGCGGATCACCAGCTTCGCACCCGGCGTCAGCATCTGCGCCACGCTGCGCAGCAGGCTGGCCTGCATGTCGGCCTGCAGATACTGCAGCACATCCAGAATGGTCACGCTGCCGCGGTGTTGCGGCCACGCCACACTCAGGTCGACCACGGCGAACTGCGTAGTGCCCAGTGCCGAGCGCTGCGCGATGTGCTGCGCGCGGCGGATCTTGGACGCGTCCACATCCACCCCGTGATACGCCAGTGCCTGGCCGTCGGCGCGCAATGCGTGCGCGAGCAGCCCCAGCCCGCAGCCCAGATCCAGCACCGGCGCGGTGGTGCTGCGCAACTCGGCCAGCACGCCCGGATACAGCGGATCGGTGCGCAGCTTGGCCTGGGTGTAGTAGTAGTCGTAGCGATTGCCCAGCGGATGCGGCGGCAGAAATGCGCGCGCGATCGCCAGCGCCTGTGTGCGGCTCATGGGTTGGGTGGCGGTGCTGTGCAATGTCGTTCCTTGGCAGTGAGGCGTGTTGCGCGGCTAGCTTAGGGCATCGCGCGCTGCAGGCAGTGCCAATACGGTCCAGCGCGCATACATGGCGCCGGAGGGATGCAGGCCATCGTCGACCAGCATGTCGGCAGCAGCGCCGTCATCGCGGCTGGTGGCGGTGATGTCGACAAAGCGTACCGAGCGTGCGGCGCAACGTTCGGCGGCCACGCTGTTGAAGGCATCGATCTGGGCACCGATCAGCGCCGCATCGCCGCCGTGTGCATGCGCAAACGGGGTCAGACCCCAGTCCGGAATCGACAGCACGAACACGCGCGGTGCAATACCGCCGGCCAAGTCGATTGCACGCAGCAACAACGCATCGAACTGGCTGCGGTACTCGTCCAGCGAGCGCCCGCGGTACTGGTTGTTGACGCCGATCAGCAGGCTCACCAGATCGAACGGCCCCTGCGGCGCAGCGGCATCGATACCGGCCTGCAATTCGTCGGTGGTCCAGCCGGTGGTGGCGATGATCTGCGGCGGCGCCACATTCCAGCCGTAGGCACGCAAACCGTCCACCAGTTGCGCCGGCCAGCGCTGCCCGGGGGCGACCCCTTCGCCGATGGTGTAGGAATCGCCGAGCGCCAGATAGCGCAGCGGCGTGCCGGCCACCGCCATCACGCCACGCTGCGCGACTTGAGCGGCACCACCTTGGTCACCGCCTCGGCGCGGCGCGCCAGGGCACGGTCGATGCGTGCGAACACATCGCGCATCACCGCCGCCTCCGGCATCAAGGTCACGCGGAAATGGTGGCGGTAGGGCACGTTGAAGCTGGAACCCGGCACCACCAGCACGCCTTCCTCGTTCATCAGGTCGAGCGCGAACTCGTGGTCGTCGAAGTTGCGCGCGGCCGGCCCGACCACTGCCGGGAACGCATACAGCGCACCGGCCGGCGCCACCAGCGACAGGTGCTCGCTGGCCGCGCAGGCCTCGATCACCGCGCGGCGGGTTTCGTACAGGCGGCCGCCCGGTGCACACAGCGCCGAGATGGTGTCCGGCCCGTTGACGGCCGCGTCGATGGCGTACTGGCCCGGCACGTTGGCGCACAGCCGCAGCGCGCCGAGCAGGTCCATCGCGTTGCGCAGGTCGTTGATGCGCGACTGCTCGCCCGACAGCAGCGCCCAGCCCACGCGCCAGCCGCAGGCGCGGTGCACCTTGCTCAGGCCGCTGAAGGTGATGCACGGGTGCGCACCGGCCAATGGCGCCACCGGCACGAAGGCGGCGTCGTCGTAGAGCACCTGGTCGTAGATCTCATCAACCATCAGCAGCAGGTTGTGCTTGCTGGCGATGGCCACGATGCGCTCCAGCAACTCACGCGAATAACTGGCGCCGCTGGGATTGTTCGGATTGATCAGCACGATGGCGCGGGTACGCGAGGACACAAGCGTCTCGATCTCCACCGGGTCCGGCTGGAAGCCGTTTTCCGGCGCGCAGCGGTAGTACACCGGACGGCCATCGTTGAGGATGGTGGCGGCCGACCACAGCGGATAGTCGGGCGAGGGCACCAGCACTTCGTCACCGGGATTGAGCAGCGCACGCAGCGACAGGTCGATCAGCTCGCTGACGCCGTTGCCGACGAAGATGCGGTCCGGATGCGCATCCGGGTGCTGGCGCCGCGCATACGCGGTGGCGATCGCCTCGCGCGCTTCCGGCAGGCCTTGCTGATGGGTGTACGGATCGGTGCGGCCCATGTCATCGGCGATCGCGCGCTGCAGATGCTCCGGCGCACGAAACCCGAACGCGCCTGGATTACCGATATTGAGCTTGATCAGCTTGCGGCCCTGCGCCTCCAGTTCCCGCGCTCGTCGCGCCAGCTCGCCCCGGATTTCGTAGCGGACTTCGGACAGACGCTCGCGGATGGCGAGCGGCTTTTGCGGGGCAGTGGACATGCGACGGGCCGGTTGTAGGCGTGAGGCTTGGCATGGTAGCGGAAATAGGACAGGCGGACATGCTTGCATCGGCAAGGATCTCAAGGGGCGGCGCCCTGCTGCTCACTTATTAGTAGGTATTGCCATCAGGGAATGCCCCGATCGGCATCAGTGGCTGCGTCTCAGCCCGCAAGACATCTGATTGAGAAAATAGATCATCAGCGAGGGGTTGGCTGATTGACAGGTTCTTAACATCCCAAGATTCTATTCCGTCACTTGAGCCCATCGGCTCTTAGCAAGGATCGCGTTATGTCAGGGGGAAGTGCGTCGCTCTCGTTAGTCGAGGGCGGCTCGTCGGTGCATGACCGACCGGATCTGGGGCTACAGGGACTCGTCCTCCTTGCGCAATTTCATGGCATTGCCGCCGATGCGACGCAGCTGGCGCATGGCTTTGGCCGTGGGGGCGAGCCATTCGACGAGACCACGCTGCTGCTGGCGGCCAAACAACTGGGCTTGAAAGCCAAGGTCGTTGCTCAGCCGGCAACGCGCATTGGCATGGCCGCATTGCCGGCTCTGGCATTGGTGCCGGACGGGGATGCGTTCATCGTGGCCAAGGTCGGTGCGGATCAGATCCTGATCCACGATCTGGTGGAAAAGCGGCCGCGCTCCATTTCACCCGCCGAGTTCGAGGCGCGTTACCAGGGGCGGTTGTTGCAGGTCGCCTCGCGGGCCTCGGTGCTCGGCGATCTGGCCAAGTTCGACTTCAGCTGGTTCATCCCGGCGGTGGTCAAGTACCGCAAGTTGATGATCGAGGTTTTCGTCGTCTCGTTCTTCATCCAGCTCTTTGCGCTGATCACGCCTCTGTTCTATCAGGTAGTGATGGACAAGGTGCTGGTGCATAACGGTCTGACTACGTTGGACGTGATCGCGATCGGGTTGGTCTCGATGGCGGTGTTCGATGTACTGCTGTCCGGCCTGCGCACCTATGTCTTCGCCCATACCACCAGCAAGATCGACGTGGAGTTGGGTGCGCGGCTGTTCCGGCATGTGCTGTCGCTGCCGTTGGCGTACTTCGAGTCGCGGCGGGTCGGCGACACCATCGCGCGTGTCCGCGAGCTGGAGAACATCCGCAACTTTCTCACCGGGCAGGCGCTGACCTCGGTACTGGATCTGTTCTTTACCGTGGTCTTTCTATCGGTGATGTTCTGGTACAGCGGCTGGCTGACCTTGATTGTGGTGCTGTCGCTGCCGCTGTATGCCACGATCTCTGGACTGATCACCCCGGTGCTGCGCAAGCGCTTGAACGACAAGTTCGCGCGCGGTGCGGACAACCAATCTTTCCTGGTAGAGACCGTCAGTGGTATCGGCACGGTCAAGGCGATGGCGGTGGATCCACGCGTGACCCGCACCTGGGACAATCAGCTGGCCGGCTATGTCAGCGCCGGTTTCAACGTCACCCGTATCGCAACGCTGGGACAGCAAGGTGTGCAACTGGTGCAGAAGCTCACCGCTGTGGCAGTGCTGTTCTGGGGTGCCAAACTAGTGATGGAAGGCAAGCTGTCGATCGGCCAGCTGATCGCCTTCAACATGCTGTCGGGCCAGGTCACCGCACCGATCATCCGGCTGGCCCAGTTATGGCAGGACTTCCAGCAGGTCGGTATCTCGGTCGAGCGGCTGGGCGACATTCTCAATACCCGCACCGAGGTGCCGGGCAGTCGCCTGGCCTTGCCGCCGATCCGCGGGCAGGTGACGTTCGAGCGGGTCACGTTCCGCTACCGGCCGGATGCACCCGAGGTGCTCAACGGGATCGAGCTGGATATCCGCCCGGGCGAGATCATCGGCATCGTCGGCCGTTCCGGCTCCGGCAAGAGCACGCTGACCAAGCTGGTGCAGCGGCTCTATACGCCTGAGCGCGGGCGGGTATTGATCGATGGGCAGGATCTGGCATTGGCCGATCCTGCCTGGCTCCGCCGGCAGCTGGGCGTGGTGTTGCAGGAGAACTTCTTGTTCAACCGCAGCGTGCGCGAGAACATCGCCTTGACCGATCCCGGCATGCCGCTGGAGCGAGTGATCAACGCCGCCAAGCTGGCCGGCGCGCACGACTTCATCCTTGAATTGCCTGAGGGCTACGACACCAAGGTCGGCGAGCATGGCACCGGTCTTTCCGGTGGGCAGCGCCAGCGTATCGCGATCGCACGCGCACTGATCGGCGACCCACGCATCCTGATTCTCGACGAAGCCACCAGTGCGCTGGACTACGAGTCCGAACACGCGGTGATGAGCAACATGCGCACGATCTGCAAGGGCCGCACCGTGCTGATCATCGCCCATCGCCTGTCTACCGTACGGCAGGCCAACCGCATCGTCGTGGTGGAGAAGGGGCGCATTGTCGAGAGCGGCTCGCATGCCGAGCTGGTCGACCGTCCGGAAGGCCAGTACGCGCATCTATACAGACTGCAACAGGGGACACCATGAAGCACCTGCTCCAGGGATGGCGCGATTTCTTCCTCCGCTACCTCAAGATATTCAAATCGGCCTGGGCGGTGCGCCGCCAGCTCGACCCGCCCGAGCGCAGCGCCGATGAGCGTGCATTCCTGCCCGCACATCTTGAGCTGACCGAAACGCCGGTCTCGCCCACCGCACGTTGGACGATGCGCATCATCATCGGCTTCTTCTGTGTGGCGCTGCTGTGGGCATGCCTGGGCAAGCTCGACATCGTCGCGGTGGCACCCGGCAAGACCGTGGTCGATTCGCGAACCAAGGTGGTGCAGACCGCAGAGACGGCAGTCGTGCGCAGGATCCTGGTGCGCGACGGACAAGCGGTGAAGAAGGGCCAGTTGCTGGTCGAACTCGATGCCACCGCCACCGGTGCCGAATTTGCCCAGGCCGGCGATGCCCTGATCAATGCACGGCTCGCCGCGCTGCGTCAGGCCGCCCTGGCAACCGCCATCGCCACCGGGCAGCCACCGCAGCTGGGCGCGGCACCGGATCTACCCGCAGAGCGCGTCGCCAACGAGCAGCAACTGGTCAGTAGCCAATTCGATGCCTTCCAGGCCCGCCTGCATAACCTCCAAGCCAGCATCGCCCAACGTCAGGCCGAACTGCAGACCACCCAGGACGCCATCGCACCGCTGGCCGAATCCGCACGCATTTCCAAGGTGCGCGCGGAAGACTACGCCCGCCTTGTCGAAGGCAAGTACGTCGGCCGCCACGACTATCTGTTACGCGAACAGGAACGCATCGCCGCAGAAAGCCAGCTCGCCACCCAGCGTAATCGCCTGCAGGAAATACGCTCGGCCATCAGCGCAGCGCAAGAGGAATTGCGCGTGCTGGTTACCGACACACGCCAGCAAGCGCTGGACGCGCTGCGCCAAGCTAGCGAACAAGCCGGCCAACTGACCCAGGACGTTGCCAAGACCGGCCAGCGCGACAAGCTGATGGCCCTGCACGCGCCCGTGGACGGCACTATCCAGCAGCTGGCCGTGCACACCGTGGGCGGTGTGGTGACGCCCGCACAGCCGTTACTGGTCGTCGTGCCTGCCGAAGAAGCCTTGGAAGTAGAGGTCACCGTCCTGAACAAGGACATCGGCTTCATGCGTCCCGGCCAACCGGTCACCGTCAAGGTCGACAGTTTCCCCTATACCCGCTACGGCTACCTGACCGGCACGGTCGCCAGCGTCTCGCATGATGCCGCGCAGGACGAAAAGCTGGGCCTGGTGTTTCCTGCACGCATCAAATTGAACGGCAGCACGCTGGCGATCGATGGGGTCAAGGTGCGGATGAGTGCCGGGATGAGCTTGAGTGCTGAGGTTAAAACTGGAAAGCGGCGTGTGATTGACTATTTATTGAGTCCCTTACGAATGCATGGCTCGGAATCTTTGAGAGAGAGATGAAGTTATGAAACTGCTGATGCTCGTCGGTTTGGCCTGGGTCATGATGTGTATGTCTGGCTGCAAGTAAAGATGAAATGGAAGGAGCAGGTCTGGCTGGGGGAGGGGCGATTTGTGGACGTGGAGCGTGGGGCGATAGGGGGAATGGATTTCCCAAAATTCATCGTCAATCGTCACGTTGCATCAAGAGTTGAAATGTAAACCCTTGAATGTGCTCTGGACTGCAGAAGGTGCGATGAAAATTGGATCTTTTTACATTTAAAGATGCTCACAAACACATGGCGCGATTGGAGTCTAACTAGTTCTAATCAATGTTGTGAATTCCCATTGCCATTAAATAAATTTCCGAAATTATACTCGGTAATTAAATAAAAAAGGAATTTCTTATGAATCAAGATGAAAATGACAGATATGCGATGTTTCTCACCGAAATATCTGCAGCGCTTGCCGGCAACATCGAGTCAGCTTTCGCGGATGCAAAAGCATTACACGGCGATTCCAATGTAGAACCCACTACGCTCTTTAATCTCTACTCTGAAACACTTGAGCAGAATATAGAGCTATTGAAATCCTACGCCGATAGATTTGCCGTAGACGGTAATGCAATATTAAATTCGTGGACCGAAGGAATGATAGCTGACGCAAGCCGTCAGCTCGACTTGTTAGATAAAGAAAAAGATCCTGCCGTAGCGTTAAAGGATTTTGCGTCCGGAGTTATAAGTGCGTTAGACAAGGAGGGTACACGAATAGCGCTTGGTGGTGGCTCTGAGAAGTTTTTCAAATTTGCCTCTAAGGGGCTTGATGAATTAGACGTCATTACAAAAGCGGCGCAAGGTGATCTGACAGCAGCTATGGCTGTTTACGCCGGTTCTTGGGTTAATGCGGTCGTTACCGGAGTACTTACCGGTGTAGCGGTTGCCTCGGGCGTCGCTTCCTGGCCAGTACTTGCAGGGATCGCCGTTATCGGTTCAATCGCAGGGGTATTAGGTGGGAATGTCGCCGACGACGTTGCGGAATACTTCTTTGATTTCGCGAAAGAACCTGAAGATATGCGAGAGGATGCGTATCAATCGATAGTCTTTCAAATCAAAAATGGAGGTAGCGCCTACCTACCTGGACTGAACGACTATCTCGCTTTTGGAACTCAGCAGGATGATCAGCTGAGCGCGCAGTATGATAAAAGTTATTCCAGTACACTGATAGGCGGGTCGGGAAACGATACCTTATACGGTGGTGACCTCATCGATAAGTTAAGTGGGGGTGATGGGGACGACTTTTTGGTTGGATATGCGGGCCCAGATACCCTCAATGGAGGCTTGGGAGATGATCATTTGCACGGCGGGCGCGGATCGGACTTATTACAGGGCGGAAAGGGATTTGATACGTATGAATTCAGAGTCCGTGATCTAGATGAAATCACTGAAGATACGATCATTGATACTGATGGCATAGGGAAAATTACGTTTGAAGGCGTTGCTATCGGAGACCTTTCGGTAAACACGGTCTCGCGCGATGGTCTTGGGTGGGAGACCCATGATGGCGTCTTTCGTCTGCAATCCGTTCCGAATGGTGATAAATCGACACTAATCATCACGCATCGTGAAAGCGGCGGCCGCATCGTCGTCAAGAATTGGTCGAACGGCGGTCTAAATATTACCCTGCCGGGACTGGGCCAGCCCTGGAGCCCGGAGAATCCGGTCTCCCAGACAAACGATGACGATTTGGTCGGCCGTGATGGAGGTCCAGACGAAGTCAGAAGCGGGAATGACATTATTTCTGGTTTGGGCGGGAATGATGGAATTGCCGGTGGATATGGTGATGATTGGATAGATGGCGGCCATGGGAATGATCTAATCCTTGGTGGGCCAGGAGCCAATCGGCTCCTTGGCGGCTTGGGTGACGATATATTGATTGGATCGTCAATGCTCATGGCATGGCGCAAGCCAAAAGATGAGCTGGGCTCAAGCGAGCGTGACGCTTGGTATAGTGAGTCTGCAGCTCGAACAGGGATTATATCGGTGGGAAATGGATGGTTAAGCGAAGTCTCAGGAAATACTCCCGCCGGCTCAGATGCAACACAGAATATCTTTAATTTTTCCGTGAGAGCTTATTATACAAACGGCCAGGATCCTTGGGTAGAAACGAATCCAAATATTCTACCGAGCGGGAATGATGACATTGACGGCGGCGATGGTTCCGACGTTGCTTACGGCGGTGAAGGTAATGATACCCTCCTGGGAGGGGCGCAAAACGACCTGCTTCTCGGCGGAAGCGATCATGACTATATTGATGGGGAAGATGGCGATGATCTTATTTTCGGAGACGATTTTTCTTCCGCTGATGGTATCTGGAGCTTCATGGCCACTCAAATTTCAGACAGGGCCAATACGTCAGGAAACGATATTATTCTAGGTGGTACTGGCGAGGATCGAATATTTGGCCAGGGTGGCAATGATGTCATTAGTGGAGGAGAAGGCGACGACATCCTTCAAGGAGACCGTGTCGACTACGGCCTGACATACTCCTATGTGTCTGCGGGATTGCCAGGGAACGACTACATTGATGGAGGTGCGGGTAACGACCGAATCTATGGCGATAGCGGTAACGATACTCTTTTAGGAGGGGACGGTGCAGACTACATCTTGGGTGATGCCGTCGGAATTGATGAGTCCCAGCATGGTAATGACGTCATCGATGGTGGGTCAGGCGTTGACACGATTATCGGTCTCGGAGGTGATGATGTCATACGTGGCGGCGATGGGGATGATCTATTGCTGGGAGACGCGTCCGGTAGCGACCTAGCTCTTCAATTCCATGGGAATGACCGGATATATGGCGAGGCAGGCAACGACGAGATTCAAGGTAACGCTGGCGACGACTATCTCAGCGGAGGATCGGGAAAAGATCTTCTGCAAGGTCAAGCGGGAAACGACACTCTCTTGGGAGACGCTGATGATGACGAACTGCAAGGGGGTGGGGGGGGCGATACGTTGATAGGCGGCACAGGCGACGATAGGTTATTTGGAGAGGATGGCGACGATAACTTAATCGGCGACGAAGGCCGGGATTTCATTTACGGCGGGACTGGTAATGATCGTTTAAGCGGAGGCAGTGGGGAAGATACTTTGGTTGGAGGAGATGGTGATGACAATATTGACGGAAATCAAGGTGATGATGTTATCGATGGCGAGCTTGGAAATGACTCAATCAGAGGCGGCCTTGGAAACGACGTGATTGATGGAGACGAAGGCGACGATTATGTAGATGCAGGTGATGGCAACGATAGCATTTATGGTGGTGGCGGCAACGATTTAATAAATGGGGGAGATGGCAACGACACCGTGACCGCTGCGGAAGGAAATGATCAGGTCAATGGAGGAAACGGCAACGACTATCTTGAAGGCAGCGATGGAGATGACACGCTATCTGGCGATAAAGGCGATGACATTGTCATAGGCGGCGCCGGCAATGACCAGACCGTCGGCGGCGAAGGCAGCGACATTTTGTACGGTGACGATCAGTTTGGTATTTACTCTGGCAACGACAAGATCGCTGGCGATGCAGGTGATGACTACCTCGACGGCGGTCGGGGTGACGATCAACTCGATGGTGGCACCGGCAACGACACCCTTGTCGGTGCAGAAGGAAACGATACTTATCTTATCAAGGCCGGTGATGGTCATGATGAGGTGATTGGTTTGGGTAGCCAATCGGCGGGAAGCGACACCATCACGCTCACCGGCCTTTCTAGGAATCAGGCAACGTTCCGGCGGAGCGGTAGCGCACTGGTGATGACATTCGGTACAGACCAATCGCTTCGCCTGGAAGGCTTTCTTGCACGCGACAGTGGCGGGCACCGGATCGTCTTTGGCGATGGTTCGACGATGGGTCGGGCTGATGCTCTGAGCTTACTTGGTGGTGGTACTGCGGGCGATGACGAGTTGCAAGGCAGCGACCAAGACGACGAACTGTATGGCGAGGCTGGTAACGACAGAATTTACGGCCAAGATGGCAATGATTCGCTCAATGGCGGAATCGGCAACGATCTTGTATTCGGAGGGGGCGGAAACGACCTGCTCGAAGGTGGCGATGGCAACGATCTTCTCGACGGCGGAGCCGGCGACGACCATCTGTCCGGCGGAGCGGGCTCCGACGTTTTCCGCTACGGCACTGGCTACGGCAACGACACCATTACCTTCGATCCTGTTGCCGATGTTCGGCAAGTACAACTAGTTGATATCGTCAATCCAGCGGATATGTATTACGCGCTAAAGAACGGCGCTCTGATAATGACCGTTACCGAGACCGGTCAGAGCCTCACCATTGAGGGGTACGCCGGCGCGAGTGGGCCGACCGCACGAATCTTGCTGGCCGACGGCAGCGAGCTTTTGCCAGAGATGTTGTGGCGCGGCGCGGATGAGATCGAAGGAAATTCGTGGAACGATGAGATTTACGGGTATGACGGTGATGATCTTCTAGTTGGAATGCTGGGGGACGATACAATTTATGGTGGCAATGGTCAGGATACTTTGATAGGGGATTTTCTCCACATTTATTATTATTGGCAGATGGGGGTGTGGTATAACGATTATCTGGATGGCGGGGAAGGTGATGACTATATTTACGGAAATGGCGGTGATGACATTCTGATAGGTGGTGCAGGCAATGACTCACTCTATGGAGGACTAGGCGCGGATATTCTGAACGGCGGAGCCGGTAATGACGTGCTCTATGGAGGTACGGGGGCAGATATCTACGAGTTTGGCCGTGGTGGCGGTAGCGACTTCATCCTGGGATCGCCTGGTTGGCGCGGGAGTGTTAGGTTTGATGCCAGTGTACTGAAGGAAGATATTGTCGTTTATAACAATGATATTTATGGGGGTTCTTTGCAACTCATCATTGAGGGGGCCAGTGACTCAATTACATTGGGAGGATTTTACGACATACGATCCCCTGGGATCCCTACGCTTGATCCTATCGAGCAGGTCATATTCGCCGATGGCACTGTTTGGGATGTACAAGAAATATTATATCAATCCATGGGGGGGTCGCACCGTAACGACAATATTATAATTTTTTATCCAAAGGATGAATTTATCGATTCCGGTTTGGGTAACGATATTGTCCAAGGGTTGGAGAACGACGACACCATCTATGGTGGTGCCGGAAATGACAGCTTGTCGGGTGGTGCAGGTAACGATATTTTGGTGGGAGGCAGTGGTTCGGATATCCTTAGTGGCGATACCGGGAACGATATTTATCGCTTCGGCATTGGCTCTGGGCTTGATTTCATTAGTAATTGGCGAACAGCGGAACCCGACCATGATTTGATTGAGCTTGGTGAAGGAATCACCACGGAAAACATTCGCCTCGCGCGTTCGGGGGATGCCTTGGTAATCGATATCGAGGGATACACCGACCGGTTGATGGTGTTGGGACACTTTCTGACAGCCGAGCAATGGGGCAGTGGCGGCCCGATCAATGCGTTGCACTTCGCCGATGGCAGCATTTGGGGCCAAGACGAGATTGTGGAGAAACTTGGCGCACCTCTCGAGCCTATCGAAGTCACCATTGGCGGTTCTAGCTATACCAATTTCTATGCTACTGGCGGCTACGTCATCGGCATTCAGAGTACTGGGCGCGATTATAATTATGAAATGGCGGGAGCCACCTGGTTCGACCTCGGGCCAGGTGATGTACACATTTCTGGTGGCACTGCCGGGGATACCTACGTGTTCGGCAAGGGCTACGGAATCCAGGCAATACAAGACCGCGGCGGAACAGACCGGATAGTTTTCAATGCTGACCTATCTCCTGGCGATCTTACCCTCTACAAGCTGGGCTATGACTTGCAGATGTATGTGGAGGGGCAGTCGCCGCTCACCATCGTTGGATTTTTCGGCGAAAGCGGCATGGCAGCGATCGAGTCAGTGACCTTCGCCAACGGAACTGTATGGGATTCCGCATGGCTGCATGCCAATGCCGTGAGCCCGGACCTAGCCCTGAATGGAACTACGGGCAGCGACATCCTGCGTGGAAGCATCGGCAATGATCGGCTATCTGGATTGGAGGGTAACGACCAATTGGAAGGCGAAAGCGGTGACGATCTACTCGACGGTGGCGCCGGCGCGGATATGATGCGTGGCGGCAGGGGAAGCGATACGTACGTGGTGGATGATGCTGGTGACTCGATCTTCGATAATGGATACAACAGCGGATTGGAAGATTTTTGGCGAACAGATATCAATACGGTAATCAGCGGTATCGACTACACGCTGGGCATAAACTTGCAGCAGTTGATCCTTGATGGGACTGCCGATCTCAACGGGACTGGCAATGGAGACTCCAATACCCTGCAGGGTAATGCCGGAGCCAATATCCTGACCGCAGCGGCTGTGGACGATTACTCTTACCAAGCAGACTGGATGGACGGTGCTGCAGGGAATGACACCTTGATCGGTGCATGGGGCAACGACACCCTTATCGGTGGTGCGGGTGATGATCGCATGGAGGGCGGTGGTGGCGACGATCTTTACTATGTCGACAGTGTTGGAGATGTCATCATCGAAACCGAGGGGGAGGCGCCTTCGATTCCGATGTCAATGGCCGTGCAGTTGTCGCGCAACGTGACGAGCTCTTCCGTCGGTGCGCCAGGAGCGCCTGGGATTCCCGCGATGGGCGAACACCCTTATCGCAATGGCGACACGGTAGCTGCCAGTATCGATTTTATTTTGACGCAAGATCTGGAGTCGCTGATTCTGCTCGGTGACGCCATAAACGGTACCGGTAATGAGTTCCGCAATTGGTTGAAAGGGAATGCACAAGACAACGTGCTGAGCGGTCTTGGGGACTATGACACGATCTCTGGCGGTGCCGGCCGCGACGTTTTGTACGGTGGTGATGGTGCTGATGAGTTGGACGGCAACGGTGGAGACGACACGCTGGTTGGCGGCGATGGCGATGACTTTTATGGCTACACCGCTGGCCAAGGCCACGACACCATCGTGAATGTCGATGCCTATGGCGAAGATATATTGCAGTTGAACGGAGCCGGGTTCGATCAATTCAGCTTCGCCCGAGCTGGCGATGACATGGTCGCAACGTTGACTGACCAGTCAGGTAGCTTGACGTTCAAAGATTGGTACACGGAAGCGACCAATCGTGTCGACCGCTTATACGACCAGAACTGGAGCGAACTCACCGCAGACCAGGTTGACAGTCTGGTCGGTGGGGCGGAGTTGAGTCAGTTGATCGGTGCGATGGCACAGGGCGAAGCTGGGCAGGAGGTTTTTGCGCAGTCCTGGAGCGAACGCGGCAATCAGCCGCATCTCATGATCGCTGCAGTCTGACGATCAATTGGTGCTGAATCCTTTCCTCGCAAAAGCCGTCATGGCTTTTGCGGGGTCTGGCAAAAATCCACGTGGCATTGCACGTGGTGGATGTCGCAAATAGCAGTGGGCGTAGAATCGCCCCATGAGCCCCATCTCCCCAAATTACCCCACCCTCCAATCCATCGGCTGGCCCTGGCCCGGGCCGCCGGAAGAGGCGGCCTGGCAGGCGATCTTTGCCGCGCATCCGCAGGCGCTGCCGGCGCGGGTGGTGGAACAGCACCGCACCGGCTATGTGGTGGCCGATACGCCGGAGGCCAGCCTCAAGGCCGAGTCGTTGCCGGAGTGGCAGCGGCCGCGGTTTCCCAGCCATGAGCGGGCGTCGGTGGGCGATTGGGTGCTGATGGAGGGCAAGCGCATCGTGGCCTTGCTGCCGCGGCGCACCTCGATCAAGCGTGGCGCGGCCGGCGAGCATTACCACCAGCAGGTGATCGCGGCCAACATCGATACGGTGTTCATCGTGTGCGGGCTGGATGCGGACTTCAATCCGCGCCGCATCGAACGCTATTTGCTGCTGGTCGGCGGCGGCGGTGCCGAGCCGGTGGTGGTGCTGACCAAGGCCGACCAGACCGAGTACGCCGAGGATGCACTGGCGGTGCTGGAAGAGCTGGAGGCGCAGAACATCCCGTTGCGCGCGGTCAATGCCAAGGATCCCGAGAGCGTGGCTGCGCTGCGGCCGTGGCTGGGCGATGGCCGCACCGCGGTGCTGGTGGGCTCGTCGGGCGCCGGCAAGTCGACGCTGACCAACACCTTGCTCGGCGCGCAGAAGATGAAGACCAACGCGGTGCGCGAGAACGATTCGCGTGGCCGGCATACCACCACCCATCGCGCGTTGATTCCGTTGCCGTCCGGTGCGTGCCTGATCGACACGCCCGGCATGCGCGAGCTCAAGCCCACCGGCGAAGAGGATCTGGCCGAGGGTGGCTTCTCCGATGTGGAGGCGCTGGCGGCGCAGTGCCGTTTCAACGATTGCGCGCATATCGCCGAGCCCGGTTGTGCGGTGCGTGCGGCGATCGAGGCCGATACGCTGGACCCGGAGCGGGTGGCCAACTACATGAAGCTGCGCGTGGAAGTGGCCGCGGCGGCCGAAAAGCTCGCCACGCGCCTGGCACAGAACAACCGGGGCAAGGGATCGGGCCGGCGGCCCGCCAGCGTCGATCGCACCGGGCGACGCTGAGCATGCCATCGCGCAAGGGCCCGCCGGACATCGTCCACCATGCGGCGCTGGATGCGCGCCTGGTCAAGGCCGTGCGTGGCGTGCGCCTGCTCGCCCTGGCGAGCTGGCCGCGCTCGCTGCAGGAGCCGTTCCTGGAGAGCGTGGCGCGCGGGCAACCGGAGCTGCCGCAGGTGGAGTACCCGGCGCTGGACTTTGGCGACACCCGGCGCGAACTGTCCGCGATCGCCAGGGCGGCCGACCCGCACCATCCGATCGGCGCCTACCTGATCGATTCGACCCATAGCTGGGATCTGGCTGCCGGCCTGCTGGAGTCGCTGGGCACTTCCGCAGTCAGCGATTACTCGGCGCAGCTGTTCGGCGTGCCCGACGACCCGATGCCGGGCAACGGCCCGAGCACGCGCGAGGCGGCGCGGCATTTCATCCAGATCGCGCAGGAGCTGGACCGCGAGCTGCTGGCGCCCGAAGAGCAGGTGCCGGTGTCGGCCACCGCCTTGCGCATGCAGCTGCAGAACGATCTGGACGCGTTCTTCGAAGGGCGCGTCATCACCGTCACGCTGGATCCGGATCTGCTGGCCAAGGCGGCCGCAGGTGCACACCGCATCCGCCTGCGCACGGGCGCCACCTTCAGCGATTACGACCGTGCGCAGCTGTTCCATCACGAGGCCCTGGTGCATTCGCTCACCGCGCTCAACGGGCGCGCGCAGCTGCACCTGCCCAGCCTGGGCATTTCCTCGCCGCGCACCACCGCCACGCAGGAAGGCCTGGCGACCTTTGCCGAGCAGATCACCGGCAGCATCGACATCGAACGCATGAAGCGCATCAGCCTGCGCATCGAGGCGATTGCGATGGCGCGCTCGGGCGCGGATTTCATCGAGGTGTTCCGTTACTTCACTGCCGGCGGGCAGAGCGCGGCGGAGAGCTTTTCCTCGGCGCAGCGGGTATTCCGCGGCGTGCCGACCTCCGGCGGCGGCGCCTTCACCAAGGACACGGTGTACCTGCGCGGGCTGGTCGCGGTGCATACGTTCTTCCGGCATGCCTTGCAGCGCGACCAGCTGCAGCTGTGCCGCTACCTGTTCGCCGGCAAGATGGCGCTGGGCGATGTGGCGCGCCTTGCGCCCTTGTTCGACAGCGGCGTGCTGGTCGCACCGCGCTGGTTGCCGCCGTGGGTGAGCCGGGTCAGCGGGCTGGCCGGCATGCTGGCGTTTTCGTTGTTTGCCAACCGCATCCGCATGGATCAGCTGCAGCCGCCGGCGATGAATGTCTGACCATCGTTACGCCAGCTTGCGGACAGGCGCCGGGCAGGTGCAAGCGCGCAGCGCGATGGCGCTAGTCGCACCTCATTCGTGGATGCTGGGCGGCGCAGCCGCCCGCCTTGATTGCATCGCCGCCCCACGTGGCGCTGAACCGCATGCGTCGCGCAGACGCGTTCTACACGATGTTGCAACGGGCTGATCCGGACACTGATTGCCTCGCCCGAGATGGGCCCTGATACGAGGCAATGCGATGAAGATCCTGATGGTGCTCACGTCCCACGACCAACTCGGCGATACCGGCAAGAAGACCGGCTTCTGGCTGGAAGAGTTCGCCGCGCCGTACTACGTGTTCAAGGATGCCGGCGCCGACATCACCCTGGTCTCGCCCAAGGGCGGCCAACCGCCGCTGGATCCCAAGAGCGACGAGCCCGACGCGCAGACCGAAGCGACCAAGCGCTTCAAGCAGGACGCCAACGCGCAAAAGGCCCTGGCAAGTACGCATCGCCTGGCAGACGTGAAGGCCGAGGACTTCGATGCGGTGTTCTACCCGGGCGGCCATGGTCCGCTGTGGGATCTGGCCGAAGACGCGGATTCGATCGCGCTGATCGAAGCGTTCGCCATGGCCAACAAGCCGCATGGCCTGGTGTGCCACGCACCGGGCGCGCTGCGCCGCGTCAAGGGCAGCGATGGCAAGCCGCTGGTCAACGGCCGCCGCGTCACCGGCTTCACCAATGGCGAAGAAGAGGGCGTGGGCCTGACCAAGATCGTGCCGTTCCTGGTCGAAGACGTGCTGACCGAGCTCGGCGGCCGCTACGAGAAGGGCGCCGACTGGGGCGTGCACGTAGTCACCGACGGCATGCTGGTCACCGGCCAGAACCCCGCGTCTTCGGAAAAGGCGGCCGAAGCGTTGCTCGAGTTGTCGAAGCGCTGATTCTTCGGTTGTCCCATGGTGGCGCAAGGACGGCCACCGGAAAGACTGCGGCGTTTGATCTGGAGCGGCGAACAAAGCGTAGCGATCATTCGTCGGTGGGGTGCGGAAGGTGCGGAGCAACCGGCGTGTACGCGTGGGATACACCGGTGCCGAGCTGCGGCCGCATCCTTCCAACGCTGAGCGCAGGAGTTCTTAGCGATTTTATCGTGCGCCTTCAAAATGCAGCGGCATCCGAATGCAGCGGCATCCGATAGCCCGACGCAATTCGGTGTTTGTCATCAAGCGCACCGACCATCCAGATTGGCTCTTGCCCGCCGACCGTCGCGGGCTCTTACGCGGCATGGATGCCGCGTAAGAGCCTACACGGACGTACTTGCGGCGTGTCCCGCGATGGTAGGTGGGCAAGGGCCCTGCAGCCGGTCACAGATCGTCCGCTCTGGCCGCAGATCGTCCGCCCTGCAGGAGCGCCACGAACCTGCACCACATCGCTCAAGCAACACGCTCCAGCCAGCGCACCGCATAAGCCGGCAGCACCAGCCGCATGGCATCGCCCAGCGATTCGGTAGCCGCCTCGCTGCCATCCGCCAACATCGTCCACCGGTCGCCCCCAAGTGCGGCAAGCTCCACCGTCAGCGGTTGCTCGCCGAAGTTGTGCACGGCCACAAAGTCATCGCCACGGGTCAACGCAAACAGACGCGCATCGCCCAGCGCAATGCTGCCCAGCGGCTGAGTGGCAGCCAGTGCGGGAAGCGCGGCACGTTGCCGGATCAATCCACGCAACCGGCGATATACCGTGCCGCTCACGCTGGCTGCAACATCGCGCTGTGCTGCACGCTGCCAATCCATTGCCGGGCGATGCAGCCAGCGGCCTTCGTGCCGACGCTGCGGATCGTCGCGGTAGCCGATATCGTTGGACAAGGCGAGTTCGTCGCCCATATAGATCAACGGCACGCCCGGCATCGCCAGTGCGATGGCATAGAGCAACACCAGCCGATCCACCGCCATGCTCAACGCCGCCGCGTCACCGGATTCCTGCGCGGCCTGGATGCCGGCCAGTGCCGCGGCCATGCCATTGGTGCCGTGCACGCCGTCGCCACTGCTCTGGAAGCTCTCACCACGCGCGTAGCTGCCCGGCATCTGGTTGGCATAGAAGCGCGCGACATCGCGCAGCGCGAATGGCGGCTGCGCGGCGTTGCCGGCGGCTTCGTGTTGCAGCACGTTCCAGCCGATGTCGTCGTGGCAGCGCACATAGCTCAGCCACGCGCAGTTGGCCGGCAAGGGCGGGCTATGCGCGATGACGTTGTGCAGGATGTCGCCGCGTTGCAGCGCCAGCGCCGACCAGCCGGCCGCCATCAGCGTGCTGTGATAGGCCAGGTGGCATTCGTGGCCCTGGTCCGCACCGCTGCCGAAGTAGGGCGGCAATTGCGTCATCGGCACGATGGCTTCGGCCTTCATCACCACCGACGGCGCCACGATGTCGGTGACCGCGCGTAGCGCCACCAGCAGGGTATGCGCCTCGGGCTGATTCATGCAGTCGGTGCCGGTGCGCTTCCACAGATACGCGGTGGAATCCAGACGGAAGGCTTCCACACCCAGATTGGCCAGCTGCAGCATCGCCAGCGCCATCTCGCCGAACACCGCCGGGTTGCTCCAGTTCAGATCCCACTGATACGGATAGAACGTGGTCCACATCCACCGGCCGGTGGCGTCCACCCAGGTGAAGTTGCCGGGTGCGGTGTGCGGGAACACCTGCCCCAGCGTGGTTTCGTACTGGTCGGGCAGGCTGCGGTCGGCAAAGTGATGGTAGTAATCGAGATAGCGCGCATCGCCGGCCCGCGCCGCCTGCGCCCAGGCGTGGTCGTCGGCGGTGTGGTTGAGCACGAAATCCGCGCACAGGCTGATGCCGGCCTCGCGCAGGCGCGTGGTCAGCGCGACCAGGTCGTCGTTGCTGCCCAGGCTCGGTTCGACCTGGCCGTAATCGCTGACCGCAAAGCCGCCGTCGTTATCGCCGGCGCGTGCGCGCAGGAACGGCAGCAGGTGCAGATAGCGCACGCCCAGCTCCTGCAGGTACGGCACGCGTGCGGCCACCCCTTGCAGCGTGCCGGCGAAGCGGTCCACGTAGGCGCTGTAGCCCAGCATGTGCTGCTCGCCGAACCAGCCGGGCTGGCGCGTGGTGTCGAGCTGTTGCAGCGGTTGCGGGCGCTGCTGTGCGAGGCTGCCCAACGCAGCCATCCACTGCGTCAGCCAGGCCGCTGTGTCGGGGCGTGCGCCGTACAGGGTGTGCAGGGCACCCAGCAGGCGCGGCGCGTGCCGGTCGAAGCGTGGCAAGAGCGTGCTCGCACGCTGCGGGTCCAGCGGCGCGGCAAAGGCCGCGCGCACTGCAGGGAGATCGGTGGGGGAGGTGCTCATTGGCAGGCGCCGGGACGAACCCGGCGAGGGGTCCTTAGAAGTCGTAGCGTAGGCTGATGCTGGTGGTGCGGCCGGCAATCGAACGCGCGCGGATGATGCCGTTGGCCGGGATGCTGGCTTCCTCGGCCTCGGTCAGGCCGAAGGTGTTGAACAGGTTGTTGACGTTGAGCGCGACGGTGAGTGCGTCGGTCACGCGGTAGTCGCCGAACAGGTTCACCTGCGTATAGCCGGGCATCTTCAGCTGATTGGAATCCTGGGTGTAGGCATCGGTGGTGCCGATCAGGTTGACGCCGAACTGGTAACCGTCGCCGCGGTAGCTGGGGGTGAGCTGCCACACCACATCGGCCTGGCGACGCGGCACGTTGCCGGTGTTTTCCGGGGTGATCTGGTCCCTGGAGATCTCCGCATCGGTCCAGGTCAGGCCGCCGTTGACGGTGAAGCCTTCATGGCGGTAGCTGGCTTCCAGCTCCACGCCGTGCGCTTCGTAGCTGCGGTTGAAGAAGCGCTGGCTGGTGACCTCGAAGTTCTGCTCCTCGGTGCGCGCCGAGAACGCGGTGGCGAACAGGCTCAGCCCGTCGCGGCGCCACTTCAGGCCGGCTTCGGCCTGGCGGACCACGTTGACGCCTTCGTCGGAGGAGACCGAGCCGTCGTCGCGGATCACCCCGAACAGCAGGCGGTCGGCATTGGCGCGTGCGCCGCGGCTGATGCGCGCGAACGCGCCCAGGTCGTCGTTGATCAGGTAATTGCTGCCCAGCGAATACGACAGGTAATTCCAGTCGTAATCCACCGGCCGCGCGTTGGCGGTGTCGACCGTGGCCACGCGCTGTTCCACCGGCTGGATCACGCCGTCGCCGTTGACGTCCAGGTTCTGTGCGATCGCGGTGCCGGCATAGTTGCCGCGTGCATCGCCCATGTCGTAACGCAGGCTGCCGTCGATGCTGAACTTGCCGCTGTCGAAGGTGAGCGCGAGATAGGGTGCGTTGACGTCGTAGCGCACGTCGTAGCTGCGCGTGTTGCAGCAATCGCCCCAGAACGGAGTGCCGTACGCGTACAAACCGTTTTGCGAGCGCGACACGCCGCCGGCATCGACCACGTTGAGCAGGCGCGAATTGCGGCCCAGGCTCTGCACGTAGGAGTTCCAGGTCCAGTCCATGTCGATGGTCTGGCGCGAGCTGTAGTAGCCCATGCGCAGGTTGAGCGTGCGGCCGTCGCTGCCGAACTCGCGCGAGACGCTGAGGTCGTTGGTGACGTTGCCCAGGTCGTTGATCGCCACGTTGAACAGATGCGTGCGGATCGCGTTGCCGGTGTAGGCCTGGCCGGCGTCCGGGCCGCTGGCCTGCACCAGTTGCGCGCCGGCGCCGCCGATGGAGGCGGCGAGCGTGGCGGCATCGGTAACCTCGGCCGGGAACGGGCTGACGAAGCGGCCGCTGTTGTCGGCGATGCGGAACTTCTCGCTCAGGTTCCAGCCGTTGCCCAGGTCGAACCAGGCCTCGGCGCCGATGGTGCGCGAGATCGGATGCATGCCGTCGCCCAGGTCGGTGCGGCGCGGCCGATTGTTGCCGTCCAGGCCGACATCGCTGCGGAAATTGCGGCTGTACAAGGTGTCATTGCCCGGATCGAAGCCGGCAAAACCACCCAGGTCCGGCGAACCGTCGCGGCCACGCACGGAGGTCGGCACCGGCAGATAACCGGCGGCGCGATCGTTGAGGTATTTGCCGTAGACACGCACGTAGCCGTTCTCGAACAGCCGGGTCAGGTTGGCCTTGAGCTGGCCGCCCTTGTCGGTGGTGTAGCCGGCATCGCGCACGCCATCGCCCTGGCGGAAGAAGCCGCCGATGTTGAACTGCCAGTTTTCCGCGAACGGCGCACCGTAGTCGAAGTCAACGCGGGTGTTGTCGTAGTCCAGGCCGCGGCTCACGCCGACGCTGCCACCTGCGGTGTCGCCGGTCTTGCTGATGAAGTTGATGATGCCGCCGGGCGCATTGCTGGTGAACGTCGATGCCGAGCCGCCGCGGATGGCTTCGATGCGGTCCAGGGTGAAATCCGAGCGCAGGAAGATGTCCGCGTTGCCGAAGGCGATATCGCCGAATTCCATCACCGGCAGGCCGTCTTCCTGCAGCTGCAGGAACTTGGCGCCGCCGGAGGCAACCGGCAGGCCACGCACGGCGATGTTGGCGTTGCCCTCACCACCGCTGGATTCGGAGCGGATGCCGGGAATGTTGCGGAAGATTTCGGCGGTGCTGCGCGGCGCCGATTGTTCGATCGCCTCGGCGCCGACGGTGCTGACCGACACGCTGGACTTCAGCTTGGTGGTGGCGGTGGAGGTGCCGGTGACGAACACCGAATCCAGGTTGACCGCGGCGCTGTCGGCGGCCGGCGGCGTGACGGGTGTGGCGGTGGCCGCGTCCTGCGCCAGCGCGGCGGGCGCGCACAGGCAGGAAACGACCGCGCAGGCCAGGGCATGCAGGCGCAGGGTGTGCAAGGTGGGCATTGCGGTTCTCTCTTTCACGGATGGTGGTAGGCCGACGCCTGCATCGTCCCCTCCCAGGGAGTGGCCGTGTGGCCTGCAGTACGAGCGCAGTAATACGCTGCTATACAATCGATTGCAATCCTGCGCTGCAGCATCGTTTAGGTGCCTGCGAGCTTGTGTGTTTGAAAGCGAAAGCGTGTTGCGGCGCAGCGTTACAATCGATTGCAGAGGCGGCAGGGTACAGTGCGCTGCGGCCACTGGGAGCCGCACCGATGCCCAGGGCCTTGCATGTCGTCGACCGCCACTCCGTTCTCCTTCGCGCGCATCCTGGCGCTCAACGCCGGCTTCTTCGGCGTGCAATACAGCTTCGGCCTGCAGCAGAGCAACATGAGCCCGATCTACAACTATCTGGGCGCCGATCACGCCAGCCTGCCGTACCTGTGGCTGGCCGGGCCGATCACCGGGCTGGTGCTGCAACCGTTCGTCGGTGCGTGGAGCGACCGCTCGGTGACCCGCTGGGGCCGGCGCATGCCGTACATGGTGCTGGGGGCGCTGGTGTGCAGCCTGTGCCTGCTGGCGATGCCCTTCAGCACCGCGTTGTGGATGGCGGTATGCCTGCTGTGGATCCTGGATGCGGCCAACAACGTGGCAATGGAGCCCTACCGCGCCCTGGTCAGCGATGTGCTGGCGCCACCGCAGCG
Organism: Xanthomonas sp. BRIP62418; assembly: GCF_003993495.1. Taxonomy (NCBI): domain Bacteria; kingdom Pseudomonadati; phylum Pseudomonadota; class Gammaproteobacteria; order Lysobacterales; family Lysobacteraceae; genus Xanthomonas; species Xanthomonas sp. BRIP62418. The sequence continues at coordinate 179,941 of NZ_QEZG01000036.1, read as the reverse complement.
GCCGCTGGGGTATCTGACCCAAAGCGCGTTCACCGGGCTTGCGCAGACGCTGGCGTATCTCACCCCGCCGTTGCTGGTGTGGATGGGCATGAACCAGGACGCCGCCAATGCGCACCATATTCCCTACGTCACCATCGCCGCGTTCGTGATCGGTGCGGGGTTCTCTGCGGGCTCGATCCTGCTCACCGCGCGCAGCGTGCGCGAGCCGGCGATCGCGCCGGCAGAGATCGCGCGGATGCGCCAGACCGGTGCCGGGCTTGGCGCCACCGTGCGCGAAATCTACGGCGCCCTGCGCGCAATGCCGCCGACCATGCGCCAGCTCGCGCCGGTGATGCTGTTCCAGTGGTATGCGATCTTCTGCTACTGGCAATACATCGTGCTGTCGCTGTCGACCAGTTTGTTCGGCACCACCGACGCCAACTCGCATGGCTTCCGCGAGGCCGGCCTGGTCAATGGGCAGATCGGCGGGTTCTACAACTTCATCGCGTTTCTGGCCGCGTTTGCGATGGTGCCGGTGGTGCGCCGCATCGGCCCCAAGTACACCCATGCGGCCTGCCTGGTCGCGGCCGGGGTCGGCATGTGGGTGTTGCCCGGCATCCAGGACCGCTGGCTGATGTTGCTGCCGATGATCGGCATCGGCCTGGCCTGGGCCAGCATGATGGGCAACCCCTACCTGATGCTGGCCGACAGCATTCCGCCCGAGCGCACCGGTGTGTACATGGGCCTGTTCAACCTGTTCATCGTGCTGCCGATGCTGATCCAGATCGTCACCCTGCCGCTGTACTACGCGTGGCTGTTGCATGGCGACCCGCGCAACGTGATCCGCCTGGCCGGCGCGCTGATGCTGGCCGCCGCAGTGGCGATGCTGTGCGTACGCGTCCGCAAGCCCAAGGCCGTGGCGGCCTAGCCGCCGCGGCAGTGCCGTACTGCCACGGCACTAAGAAAAGCAGCGTGGCAGCAGCAACCGATTGCGTGCAACCCGCCGCCGACACACGCTCCTACGATTCCCGATTCCCGATTCCCGATTCCCAATCCCCAATCCCCAATCCCCAATCCCAGCCTCAGCCTCAGGCCGACTCACGCACCACCAGCTTCACCGGCATCTCCACCGACTCCACCGCTTCGCCGCCGATCAGCGCCAATAGCCGGTCCACCAACAGGCGCGCGGCCAGCCCCAGGTCCTGCCGCACCGTGGTCAACGGTGGCTGGCTGTAGGCGGCCAGCGGAATATCGTCGAAGCCCACCAGCGAGATGTCCTGCGGCACCCGGTGCCCGGCTTCGACCAGGGCACGGATCGCACCGACCGCGATCACGTCGGAGGCGGCGAACAGGCCATCCGGCGGATCGGTCTTCTTGAGCATGGCGCGGGTGAGGCGGTAGGCGTCTTCGCTGAGGAAGTGGCTACGCGCGTGCAGCCGCGTATCGAAGTCCAGCCCGTGCCGCTGCAGCGCATGGCGATAGCCGGCAAAGCGCGGCGCAACCTCGGGCAACTGATCATCGCCCAGGAAGGCAATGCGGCGACGGCCGCTGGCGATCAGATGGTCGGTGGCCAGCGCGCCGCCCTGGAAATTGTCGCTGCCCACGCTGATGTACGACTGCCCATCGATGCGGCTGCCCCACACGGCCATCGGCAGGCCATCGCGTGCGGCTTCGTCCAGCGCGGCATGCTCGGAGCTTTGCCCCAGCACGATCACGCCATCGGAGCGGCTGCCGCGTGCGAGTTGTTCCACCCATCCGTCCTGATGCCGGTCCAGCTTGGACAGCAACATGCTGTAGCCGCGCCCGGTCAGTTCTTCGGCCAGCAGTGCCAGCATCGTCATCATGAAGGGGTCCGACAGCGGCTGGTCCAGCGCATGCATCATCGGCACGGCCACGCTTACCGTGTTGGAGCGTTTGGCACGCAGGCTGCGCGCGATCGGATCGACCTGGTAGCCGGCATCGGCGGCAATCTGCTTGATGTACGCACGCGTCCGCTCGGCCACCACCGGGCTGCCGGCCAGGGCGCGCGACACGGTGGATTCGGACACCCCCGCCATGCGGGCGATGTCGGCCATCTGCGGGCGGGGCCCCGGCGTGGCGCGTTCTGAAGGTTTGGCCATGTCAGCGCAGTGCGGAAAAACCCGAGTGTAATCAGTTCGCACTGGAGGCGGGTTGATCGACGCAGTGGCGGTCGCTTGCGCGTGCGGGTCAGGCGCCATCACGCACCTGCATGCAAGCGCAGGGCAGGCGCGGCGTGCATCACAGCGGCCACGACGAGCGTGAGGCTGCTGGGTGGTGAGGTTGCAGATCAGTGATGCTGCAAATCAGTGATGTTTGGAGCGGCGATGCTTAGAGCGGCGCACCTTCAGCGCGCCCATGAATGTGACGGCGCGCCCCGCCTAGCGGCGCGGTCGCTGTTCGGAACCGGCATGAAGCGTTCGCACAGTCCGGCTCGGATGCTTTGTCCATACTCATCTAACGACCGCGCTGCGTTCCGTGGCGGCTCTCAGCCCATGTATAGACCGCCATTGACCGCGTAATCGGCGCCGGTCACGTAAGCGGCTTCATCGGAGGCGAGCCAGGCGCACAGCCCGGCGACTTCGGCCGGTTTGCCGAGCCGGCGGATCGGCACCGAGGTGGCCAGGCGGTCGAGCACGTCGGGCGGGAAACTGCTGATCGAGGCGCTGGCGATATAGCCCGGCGAGATGGTGTTGACGGTGACCCCACGCGAGGCGACTTCCTGCGCCAGGGCGCGGCTGAAACCATGCATCGCCGCCTTGGCGGTGGCGAAATTGATCTGCCCGATCTGGCCCTTGTGCGCGCTGACCGAGCCGATGTTGACGATGCGTCCCCAACCGCGCGCGGTCATGCCGTCGACCACCTGCTTGGTGATGTTGAACAGCGAGTGCAGGTTGCTGGCGATCACCACGTTCCAGTCGTCGCGGCTCATCTGCCGGAACAAGGTGTCGCGGCTACCGCCGGCGTTGTTGACCAGCACATCGATTTCGCCGACCTCGGCCTTGACCTTGGCGAAGGCGGCCACGGTGGAATCCCAATCGGCGGCATTGCCCTCGGAGGCGACGAACTCGAAGCCCTGCTCGCGTTGCTCGCGCAACCAGGAGGTCTTGCGCGGCGAATTGGGCCCGCAACCGGCGACCACGGTATGCCCGCTGCGCGCCAGCTTCTGGCAGATCGCGGTACCCACGCTGCCCATGCCGCTGGTGACGTATGCGATGCGAAGTGTCATTGCTTGAACTCCTTCGGAGTTTGGGAATGGGGAATTGGGAGTGGGGAATCGGTAGAACAGGAGCCGCTGTTGCGGCTTCTGTTCGCCATGTGGAACTCAGGAATAGACACGACAGCACAGCGCCGCCCTTACGATTCCCCACTCCCGATTCCCCATTCCCGGCGGGCGTCAGCGCGCCAACGGAAACAGGCCAAACACCAGCCCGCCCGCCAGCATCAGCAGGGAAATCAGCACTGCCCACTTCAGCGTGAAGCGCTGATGGTCGGCGAAGTCGACCTTGGCCAGGCCGACCAGCAGGTAGGTCGATGGCACCAGCGGGCTGAGCAGATGCACCGGTTGCCCGGCCAGCGAGGCGCGGGCCATTTCCACCGGGGTGATGCCGTAGTGGCCGGCGGCCTCGGACAGGATCGGCAGCACGCCGAAGTAGAACGCGTCGTTGGACATGAAGAACGTGAACGGCATGCTGACGATCGCGGTGATCACCGCCAGATACGGGCCCCAGCTGTCCGGGATCACCGCCAGGAAGCTGCGCGACATCGCTTCGACCATGCCGGTGTTGGACAGGATGCCGGTGAAGATGCCGGCGGCGAAGATCAGCGACACCACCGACAGCACATTGCCGGCGTGATTGACCAGGCGGCGGCGCTGCTCGGCCAGGTTGGGATAGTTGATCATCAGCGCCAGCGCAAAGCCGATCATGAACAGCACCGGCATCGGCAGCACGCCCACCACCAGCGCGGCCATCAGCGCCAGGGTCAGCAGCAGGTTCACCCACAGCAGCTTGGGCCGCTTCATGTCCTCGGTGTCTTCCACCCGCGGCAGCGCATCGCTTTCTTCCGGGATGCTGGTGTCCAGCCAGTTGCCGTCGGCCGGCAGGCGCACCACGCCCAGGCGGCGCCGTTCGCGCATGCCCAGATACCAGGCCAGCGTGAGGATGCCGGCGATCGCCATCGCCATCGCCGGCACCAGCGGCACGAACACGTCGGCCGGATCCACATGCAGGGCGGTGGCGGCGCGCGCGGTGGGGCCGCCCCACGGGGTCAGGTTCATCACGCCGCTGGCCAGGATGGTCACGCAGGTGAGGTTGAGCGCGTTCATGCCCAGGCGCTGGTACAGCGGCAGCATCGCCGACACGGTGATCATGTAGGTGGTGGAGCCATCGCCGTCGAGCGAGATCAGCATCGCCAGGATCGCCGTACCCATCACGATCTTCAGCGGATCGCCCTTGACCAGGCGCAGGATGCGGCCAACCAACGGATCGAACAGGCCGGCGTCGATCATCACCCCGAAGTAGAGGATGGCGAACATCAGCATCACGCCGGTGGGCGCGATCTTCTTGATGCCGTCGAGCATCATCTCGTTGATGCCGGTGCCGAAGCCGCCCAGCAGCGCGAACACGATCGGCACCGTGATCAGAGCCACCAGCGGCGACAGCCGCTTGCTCATGATCAGGTACATGAAGGTGATCACCATTCCGAAACCGAGCGCGGTCAGCATGCGGGCACATCCTTTGAGGCATACAACAGGGGGAGAGTGGAGCGCGCCGCTGCGCAGCGCATGCAGCGGCGATGCCGTGGATGCGGAGCATTAGCGCCGGCTGAGCGCATCGTCGTGTGTCGCACCGGCCACGGCTTTAGATGCGCCGGAGCAGCAGTGACGGCAACGTTGCGCTTGCGCGGCGCAACGCCCCCGGTGCTGCCAATCGCCGTGAATGCCGGTGCGCGCATGCACGTCATCAGAAGTCGTACTGGAACCGGCCGGTCACCGCCAGCGTGTGATCGACCACCGCATCGACCCTGCGGTCGCGGTTGCGGCTGTCGATCACATTGAGCATCACGCGCAGGTTCGGCTTGAAGTACCAGTTGCCGCCCAGCGTCCACGACTGCGTGCTGGCGTTGATGAAATCGGGCTGGCCATCCAGGTGCTGGTCGCCGCGCATGTAGTCGTAACGCAGGGCCAGCTCGAACGCGCCGGAGGGACGGTTGGGCGTGTTGATGCGGCTGAAACGGCCGGTCTTGCGGTCGTAGCCGCGCGACTCGCCGGTGACGAACCAGCTGACCAGGCCGTAGCTGGCCAACACCTTGGCATGTTGGGAACCGTCGTCGAGCAGGCCACCGCTGAATTCGCTCTGCCACGACCATGGGCCCAGCACTTCGGCGTACTCCAGCGACCATTTGTCGAAATCGGTATCGCGGCCATCGGCAAAGCGCGCCAGGGTGATGCGGCTGTTGTTGGCCAGATCGTTTTCCGGGCGTGGGCGGATCAGCAGGGGCGCCGCACCGTCGCTGCCCGGATGCGAATAGCGCTCGTGCGCCAGCGACACGCCCAGGTGGCGCAGCCGCGCCTCGCCCATCTCCGGTGCGAAGGTCAGCCGGGTGCCGAGCGCGCCGCCCTTGGTGGAGGAGTTGTCGATGCTTTCCAGGCTGTAGGCCGCCGTGGACCAGGTTGCATCGGGACGATTGGCCTGCCAGGAGATCGCCTTGCGGTAGATCGGCGCCAGCGTGGTGGCCGCATATCCGCGTTCCAGGAACGGGCCATAGTTGGAGCCGGTGCGGTCGTCCAGCGAGAAGTACTGCTTGAACTGGCCCACGGTCAGCGTACCGGCGGAAAATTTCTTGGCGACATACACATCGCGCGCCAGGATGCCGCGGCTGCCGGACTCGTATTGCAGGCCGGCAAATTCCGCTTCGGCCTTGTAGGTGAAGCCGTAGAACTTGCCCGCCACATCCAGCCACGCGCGGCGGAACTGGGTGTCGTTGCGCTCGGGGGTGCCGCGTTCGTCGTTGTCGAACATGGTGAAGTCCCAGTGCACGCGCCCACCCACCTCGGCGGTGACCGTACCGTCGCCCTCGGCCGCCTGCGCCGCCGGTGCCAGGCACAGCGCAGCACAGGCGGTGAAGACGCGCAGACGCAAGGTGTCGTTGCTCACAGACCCTCCCAGGTACATGTGTGAATCACGTTCAGCGATGCACCGCACAAGCACGCTGCGGCGCGTTGGCAGCAGCCTAGTCCGGCGAAGCTGTCATGGGCCTGTCGTCGGGGGGGCGGGGATTTGGGAGTCGGGATTGGGGATTGGCAGAAGCGAAAGAAGCTTTTGGTTGCGCGGCCTGTTACCTTCCGGCCGCGGCCAACCGCCGTTGCGACTCCCCAATCCCGACTCCCCAATCCCCGCCCAATGCGCCTGCTGCTAGTCGAAGACAACGCCGATCTCGCCGATGCCATCGTGCGGCGCATGCGCCGTAGCGGGCATGCGGTGGATTGGCAGTCCGACGGCCTGGCGGCGGCGAGCGTGCTGCGCTATCAGAGCTTCGATCTGGTGGTGCTGGATATCGGCCTGCCCAAGCTGGATGGATTGCGCGTGCTGGCCGGGATGCGCGAGCGTGGCGATACCACGCCGGTGCTGATGCTGACTGCGCGCGACGGCATCGAGGACCGCGTGCAGGCGCTGGATGTCGGCGCCGACGACTACCTGGGCAAGCCGTTCGATTTCCGCGAGTTCGAGGCGCGTTGCCGGGTGCTGCTGCGGCGCAATCGCGGGCAGGCCAGCGAGGTGGTGCAGATCGGCGGGTTCGTGTTCGACAACGCCGCGCACACGCTAGCGCTGGACGGGGCGCCGATCGAGTTGCCCAACCGCGAGTACCGCCTGTTCGAGATCCTGATAGGGCGCCTGGGCCAGGTGGTGGGCAAGGACGAGATCGGCAACGGCTTGTTCGGCTTCGACGACGATGCCGGGCCCAATGCGATCGAGCTGTATGTCGGCCGCCTGCGTCGCAAGCTGGCGGGCGCGCCGTTGCGCATCGTCACCGTGCGCGGGGCCGGCTACAAACTCGAGGAAGCCGATCCGCATGCGCCGGTGGAGCCCGGCCTCGATGGCTGAGCCGCGGATGGTGGCACCGTCGATCCGGCGCACTCTGCTGCTGTACCTGGGCAGCCTGTCGTTGCTGGGCGCGGTGGTGCTGTTCTTTGCCGCCCGCGATTACGGCGAGCGCGCCGCCAACCGCTCTTACGATCATCTTTTGGTGTCCTCGGCGCTATCGATCATCGACAGCGTGGCGCTGGTCGGCGGCGACTGGCAGGTGGATCTGCCGTACGCCTCGCTGGACCTGCTCGGCATGGCACCGGAAGACCGCGTGTTCTACCGCGTATTCGATGCGCAAGGCCGCACCATCACCGGCGAGGACAGGCTGCCATTGCCGGCGCGCGCGCCCGGCGACGAGCGCCCGGTGCTGTTCGATGCCGACTACAGCGGCGAGCCGGTGCGCTTTGCGGTGGTGATGCATCGGGTGGCATCGGCGTCCGGGCAGGGCGAGGTGCGCGTGCAGGTCGGTCAGACCCGGCGCGCGCGCGATGCGGTGGCACGCGATGTGGTGCTCAATGCGCTGGTGGCGATCGGCGTGCTGTCGCTGCTGGCCCTGGGCCTGGTGTGGCTGGGCGTGTATCGCGCCCTGCGCCCGTTGCAGCGCATCGAGCGCGATCTGTCGCGGCGCGAGCCTTCCGACCTGAAACCGCTGAGCGCGCCGGCACCGCAGGAGATGCAGTTGATGGTGACCGCGCTCAATCGCTTCATGGCGCGGCTGTCGTCCAGCAACGAAACCCTGCGCGCCTTCATGGCCGAAGCCGCGCACCAGATGCGCACGCCGCTGGCTGCCTTGCGCGCGCAGGCGCAACTGGCGATGGACGACGACGACCCGCGCGAGATGCAACGCAGCCTGGTGGCGATCGAGCGCAATGCCAGCCACATGAGCCGGCTGCTCAATCAATTGCTCAGCGACGCCAGCGTGATCCATCGCGCCAACCTGCAGCGCTTTGCCACCGTGAATCTGGCCGAGGTGCTGCATCAGGCCTTGCACGAGGCCTTGCCGCGTGGCGACGGCGCCCCGCGCGTGCACCTGGCGATCGACCCGCAGCCGGCGCTGCTGCGTGGCGATGCCTTGCTGCTGCGCGAGGCGCTGAAGAACCTGATCGACAACGCCTGCAAGTACGGCGCCGGGGCACCATTGCAGGTGGCGCTCACCAGCGACGGCAGCCATCACGTGCTGACCATCGCCGATCACGGCCCCGGCATTCCCGCCGCCGAGGCCGAGCGCGTGTTCGAGCGTTTCGTCCGCGGGCCGGAGGCACCGGCCGGCGGCGCGGGGCTGGGGCTGGCCATCGTCAAGCGCGTGGTCGAAGCGCACGGCGGGCGCATCGATCTGAGCAACCGCGTCGGCGGCGGGCTGATCGCCTCGTTGCATTTTCCTGGAGGGACGCGGTGATGCGCGTGCTGTTGCTGATGGTGGCGCTGCTGGCGCCGGTTGTGGCGCGCGCCGCACCCGGCGATGTACGGGTGTTTCCCGCGCATGGCCCGGTGCAGGCGCAATTGCGCGTGCAGGGCTCCACCGATCTGGAAGTGTTCGGCGCGGTCATCCAAGACTACCAGCGCCTGCATCCGGGCACCCAGGTGATCTACGAAGATGTGATCGCCTGGGACATCTATGACCGCTATCTGCATCCCGGCAAGGCCACGGCGGCCGCCGACATGCTGATCAGCGCCAGCATGGATCTGCAGACCAAGCTGGTCAACGATGGGCATGCATTGGCGCATCGCTCCGCGCAGACCGAAGCGTTGCCAGCGTGGGCGCAGTGGCGGCATGAGGTATTCGGCATCAGCTACGAGCCGGTGGCGATCGTCTACAACACGCGCAAGCTGGCGGCCTCACGCGTGCCGCGCACGCGCCGGCAACTGCTGGCCCTGTTGCGCGCACCCGCCGCGCCGCTGCGTGGCCGGGTCGGCACCTATGATGTCGAGCGCAGCGGGGTGGGCTATCTGTTTGCCACCCAGGACGGGCAGGTCGGCAGCATCGCCGGTGCGCTGCTGGCCGCGTTGGGGGCCAACCAGGTCAGGCTCGAAGAACGTACCGGCACCTTGCTCGACCGCGTCAGCCGGGGCGAGCTGCTGCTGGCCTACAACGTGCTGGGCTCCTATGCGCAGACGCGGATCGACGCCGGCGCGCCGCTGGGCATCGTGCAGCCGCAGGACTACACGCTGGTGGCCTTGCGTACGGCGGTGATCCCCAGGACCGCGCCGCATGCGCCGGAGGCGCGCCGGTTCCTGGACTACCTGCTGTCGCCGCGCGGCCAGCAGGTGCTTTCGCGCGAGGCGCGCTTGATGCCGATCCTGCCGGCCGCCGGCGGGCGTGGCGGCTCGGCGCAGCCGCCGTTCCGCCCGATCCCGCTGGGCCCGGGCCTGCTGGTGTATCTGGACAAGCTCAAGCGCCGGCAGTTTCTGGACGCCTGGCGCGCCAGCACGCAGCCGCCGCGCCAGGGCGGGCGCTGACGACCCGCGAGCACGGCTGCGCGCCAGCGCGGCGCGCGCTACGTGCCTTGCGTCTGCGGGACGTGGCAGCGGCGCTCACAACGCACACGCTGGCTGCCGACAGGCCTGACGCCTGCGCAACGCAGTGGCGGTGGACGCCCGGGCGCGGGAAACCGACACGGCCATGTGCCAGACTTGGTGGATGGCCGATCTCACCATCCTCGTCGCCGACGACCACCCGCTGTTCCGTGCCGCCGTGATCCATGTGCTGCAGCAGACCCTGCCGCAGGCCGATGTGGTGGAGGCCTCCAGCGCCGCCACGCTGAGCGCGATGCTGCGCTCGCACCCACAGGCCGAGCTGGTGCTGCTGGACCTGGCGATGCCGGGCGCGCGCGGCTTCTCGGCGCTGTTGCATGTGCGGGGCGAGCATCCGGACATCCCGGTGGTGGTGATCTCCTCCAACGATCACCCACGCGTGATCCGGCGCGCGCAGCAGTTCGGCGCGGCCGGCTTCATTCCCAAATCCACTCCGGCCGAATCGATCGGCACTGCGGTGGCCAGCGTGCTGGAGGGCGGCACCTGGTTCCCGCCGATGACCGCCGAGCGCTCGGAGGCCGACGCGCAACTGGCCTCCAAGCTGGCCCAGCTCACCCCGCAACAATTCCGCGTGCTGCTGAGCCTGGCCGACGGCCTGCTCAACAAGCAGATCGCGCACGAACTGGGGCTGGCCGAGAACACCGTCAAGGTGCATGTCACCGCGATCCTGAAGAAGCTGGACTGCTACAGCCGCACGCAGGCGGCGGTGCTGGTCAAGGCGCTGGAGCCGGAAGGCGAGGGCTGATCGCTGCCGGACAGCGGCGCTGCGGGATCGCGGTCGGCGCGGGTTTGCAGCGACCAGGCGCATTGCAGCGACGACGGTGGTGACTGTGCCCCTGCGCCTGCCGTTTGCTCAGTTGCGCAGCTGTAGCGTGTGCCTGCCGTAGATGAGCTGCTGCGCCATCGGCCGGCCGATGAAGCGCTCCGGGAAGATCGGCGACAGGCCGCTGACCTGATCCAGCCGCGCCAGCTGGTCGTCGCTGAACACGATCTCCAGCGCGCCGAAGTTGTCCTCGGCCTGCTGCAGCGTGCGTGCGCCCATCACCGGCGAGACCACCGCCGGGTTGCGCAAGGTCCAGGCCAGCGCAACTTGCGCGCGCGAGGCGCCCAGTTCCTCGGCGACCGCACCGACCACATCGGCGATCTCCAGCGAGCGTGCGTTGAGATGCCCGGTCGAGGCGATCACGCCCTTGCGGCTGGTCGAGACCTCTGCCGCGTTGTCGTCGGAGAGATCGGCGCGGCTGTATTTGCCGGTCAGGATGCCGCCGCCCAGCGGCGACCAGGGCAATACGCCCAGGCCCAGTTCGCGTGCCATCGGCAGCAATTCGTGTTCGACGCTGCGTTCGACCAGGCTGTATTCGATCTGCAGCGCCACCAGCGGCGACCAGCCACGCAGATCGGCCAATGTCTGCAACTGCGCCACGCGCCAGGCCGGGGTGTTGCAGATGCCGAGGTAGAGCACCTTGCCCGACTGCACCAGATGCTCCAGCCCGCGCATCACTTCCTCCGGCGAGGTGGTGAAATCCCAGGCGTGCAGATACAGCAGGTCGATGCGGTCGGTGTCGAGCTGGCGCAGGCTGGTCTCGACCGAGCGGATCAGGTTGAGGCGATGATTGCCGCCGGAATTGATGTTGTCCGCATCGCGCGCCATGGTGAACTTGGTCGCCAGCACGAAGCGCTCGCGGCGGTCCTTGATCAGCGTGCCGAGGATGCGCTCGGCGCCGCCGTTGGTGTAGTTGACCGCGGTATCGATGAAATTGCCGCCGCGGTCTGCATAGGCATCGAAGATGCGCCTGGCTTCGCCCGCATCCGCGCCCCAGCCCCAGGCTTCGCCGAAGGTCATGGTGCCCAGCGACAGCGGCGAGACGCGCAGCCCGGAGCGGCCAAGCAGGCGATAGTGGTCCAGCGACAGTGTCTGAGTCATGCGGTGTGTCTCCCGATAGTGGCGTTGTGCGTCGTGCAATGCACTGTGCCGCGGGCCGCCGGGTCGGTGTGAGCCTGGTGATCCGGCATCCTTGCCCGATCCTCCGGATCGTCAACGCAGCATCGTCACGCAGCCGCAGCCGCATGCATGCATCGCAGCGTTCGATGCGATGTGCGTGGGGCGCTGCCGCGTCGATTGCAGGGCGCCAACGAACACGCGCGTAGCGGGCGCAGATGCGCCTTTCCGGGGTGGCGACTGAGCGAGCAAGATGCTGATATCCGCGGCTGCGCTGCAGGGCCCTTGCCCGCCCACCCTCGCGGGACACGCCGCAAGTACGTCCGTGTAGGCTCTGGCGCGGCATCCATGCCGCTCAGGGTCCCGCGACGGTGAGCGGGCAAGGACCAGTCGAGATGGTCGGTGTGCATGGTTTTCAATAAAGCAGCCAGCAACCTATCTGGTGCGGCGTCCTCGCCGGTCGCGGACCGTGTGGCGGCATGGATGCCGCCACCGAGCCTCCATGGATGGATTCACGGCGTGTCACGCAACCGTTGAGGGCACCGCGCACTCGACCCTGTGAGTTTGCTGCAGGGCCCTTGCCCGCCCACCATCGCGGGACACGCCGCAAGTACGTCCGTGTAGGCTCTGGCGCGGCATCCATGCCGCTCAAGGTCCCGCGACGGTGAGCGGGCAAGGACCAGTCGAGATGGTCGGTGTGCATGGTTTTCAATAAAGCAGCCAGCAACCTATCTGGTGCGGCGTCCTCGCCGGTCGCGGGACCGTGTGGCGGCATGGATGCCGCCACCGAGCCTCCATGGATGGATTCACGGCGTGTCCCGCAACCGTTGAGGGCACCGCGCCCTCGACGCTGTCAGTTGGCTGCAGGGCCCTTGCCCGCCCACCATCGCGGGACACGCCGCAAGTACGTCCCTGTAGGCTCCGGCGCGGCATCCATGCCGCTCAGGGTCCCGCGACGGTGAGCGGGCAAGGACCAGTCGAGACGGTCGGTGCGCATGGTTTCAGTAAAGCAGCCGACCAACTGTCTAGGGCGGCGAGGGCAGTGGCTGCTGACTGTATCTAAACGGCGCTACGGCTCGACATCCAGGCGCAGCAGCACGCTTGCGCGGGCGTATCGGTCGCGCGCTGCCGGCAATCACGCCACGCCATCAGAAATCCAGCGAATACCCCAGCGTAATGGTGCGGCCACGCCCGGCGAAGTAGCGCAGCGGTTCGACCAGGGCTGCTTGCGAGTAGTAAGTGATGTACTGCTTGTCGAACAGGTTGGACACGCCCATGCGCACTGCGCCACGCGGCAACGCGTAATTGAACGTCGCATCCACCAGCGTGTAGCCGCTGAAGCGCTTGTCGGCCTCGTCGAAGGACTGGCTGAAGGCGTGCTGGGCCTGCACGAACGAGGAGAGCTTCGGCGTCCACTGCGCCGACCACGATCCAATCACGCGGTTGGGCGCCACGTTGAGCCCGTCCAGGCGTGCGTCCAGCTGCCCGTCGTTGTCGCTGTCGTAGCGGCCACGGGTGTAGGCGTAGGACAGGCGCAGCCGATGCGCCGCATCCAGGCGATAGCCCAGGCTGGCGTCCACGCCCTGCACGCGGGTCTTTTCGCGGCTCATCATGAAGGCGCCGTTGATCGGCACCACGCGCGTGCCCAGGTCCGAGTTGGACTGGAAGTAGCTCAGGTCCGCATCGAAGGCGCCACGCGTGAGGCGGGTGCCCGCTTCCACGCTCTTGGTCAGGATCGGCTCCAGCGTGCTCAGGCTGGCAACGCGTGTGCCCGGCGTGTTGATCGCGCGCAGCACGCGGCCCACGTCCGGCATGCCGAAGCCTTCGGAATAGCTGGTGAAAAAGCTCACACCCTCGACCGGCGTGTAGACCAGGCCGGCGTTGTAGAGGGTCTGGTTGAAGTCGAGCGTGCCGCCTTCGACAGCGACGCGGTTGTAGCGCCACAGCGTCTGGTAGCTGTCGATCTTCAACTCGGCTTCTTCGCGGCGCACGCCGGCATGCAAGGTCAGCTCGGGCAGCAGCTTGTATTCGCCCTGCACGAACAGCGACAGGTTGCGGTAGTCCGATTCGGGCACATAGGTACGCCCGGTGCCGTAGAGATCCTGCTTGCCGGTGTCGGCCAGCAGGTCGACGCCGCCGGTGAGCTTGAGCCGGTTGTCGAGCAGGTCGTCCCTGGTCAGGCTGATCTTGCTGCCCCACTTGGAGGCGACCGAACGCGATTGGTCGTACAGCGTGCCGACCGGTGCAATGCGCGGATCCTGGAACGTGGACGAGTTGTCGGCGCCGAACAGCCCTTCGAACTCCTGGTTGAACACCATCGCGCTCAGCTGCATGCCGGCAAGGTCGTCATGGGTGTACGACAGGCTGGAGGTCAGCACATCGTTCCAGGGCGCGGTGCCTTGCGGGGTGCCGCGCACCGAGGTGGTGGGCAGGCCCTGCGCACGGTTGCCGGCGATGCCGATGTAGTCGTTGTCGTTCTTGATGCGGTAGCGGTTGACGCTGACGCTCAGGCGCTGCGTGTCGGTGAGCGCGTAGCCGAGCTTGGCCAGCACGTCGTAGCTCTTGGACGTCATCAGGTCGCCCTGGGTGTTGTCGGCGCCGATCGGCCGGCCCAGTCCGTCCACATACAGGCCCTGGTCGCTGTAGCTGGCCGAGAACAGGTAATCGAGCTTGTCCGCGCGGCCATCCACACGGTAACGCGTCTCGCCGCTGGTGGTTTCCGCACGCGTTTCCGAGGTGGGCGCGGTGGCCTGCACGTCGATGTGCTGATTCAGCGAGCCGTCCTGCGGGCGCCGGGTGATGATGTTGATGGTGCCGCCGGTGGCACCCAGCCCGTTGATGGCATTGGCGCCCTGGATGACTTCGATGCGCTCGACCATCGCATAGTCGATGGTGTGCGCTTCGCGCCCGGTGGGGCGGATCGGGTTGGACTGCGGCACGCCGTCGATCAGGATCAACGGCGTGCGCCCGCGCAGGGTTTCGCCGCTGCCGTTCATCTTGCCGCGGCTGGGCGTGTACGAGGGAATCAGGTTGGCGAGCACGTCGGACGAATTGCTGGAGATCGTCAACTGCTGCTGGATCTGCGCCTTGTCGATGATCAGCACCGTCTGCGGCGACTCGGCCACGGTCATGTTGGAGCGCGAGGCGGCCACCACCACGGTGTCGAGCGTGTCGGTGACGTCCGATTGGGCCGAAGCGGTGGCGGAGGCGAACAGGCAGAGGGTGGCAACGAACGGCATGCCGGCCGATCCATGGGCGGAAAGCTTCATCGAGTAAGAACTCCAGGGCGCTGACGGAGCACGCGGCATGCTCCGCTAGGCAAAGTCAAATGGGAATCGTTCTCGATAGTGTAGCAGGTGCAGTCGCCCGGGTGCCGGGCACGCTACCGGCTGGTGCGCGAGTGCCGGCGTCGCGCCGACCTCCATGCGATGCTCAGCGGCGATCGTGCAGATCCGCACGCTGCGTTGGCATCACACGTTCACCCAGTGCGCGCTGCAGCGGGAGATGGGCGCCCACGCCCACCGACACGGTGTGGCGCCGGCAATGCACCGGCGGAGCGGATCGAGACGATGCCTGCCGCCGGACTGGCGGTTGCCCGCATCGCGACCGGGATCAGGGCCTGGCCCTGTAGATGACGATGCCCTGCGTGCGGGCGACGTACTCCATGAACGGCGAGTCCACGACCTTTCCGTTTTCCGGGCGCGATGAGGCATTGCGTAACACCGGGCCCCGGTCGGTCATGACGAAGATGCCGACATGGCTGACATCCAGCCCGGGCGCCGGCGAGTACCTGCCCACATAGTCGCCGGTGCGCAGCTGCCGGACCACCGTGCTGTCCACATCGGCGGCGGGGATGTAGGTGATGGACCGCTGCACCAGCGGCAATCCGGGCAGATAGTTGCTGCCGTCGGCCTTGAGGTTGAGTGTCTTGTCCACGCGCACGGCCCTGGGGCTGAGCGTTGCGGTGATGTCGTCGGCAAGCGGGTAGGCACGTGCGACCCAGTCCGAAAAGAAGTGCTTGCGCGAGGTGAAGCCGATGACGCCATCGACGTAGCGGGTGAGGACCACGCGATCGACGAAATCCTGCTGCGAATGGGCGTGGCGCGCCGCTTCGACATAGTCCAGATAGGTGAAGCAATCCAGGCCCCTGAAGTCGATGATCAGCCGCTCCGGCACGGTGGCCGAGCCCTGCAGCATGTTGGCCTGATACGGCGTGCCGAGAAATTCCGCCGAGAGCAGCTTGATCAGATGCCCCGGACTCACGCCGCGCTGCGTGGATGCCTGGTGCAGCACGCGGTCCAGGGTCTGCAAGGTGTACGGGTCCATGTCAGCGCGCACCGGGCCGGAGGGCGGCACGGTCGCCGATGGCGTGGACGCCTGCACGGGCATCTCCGCCGCGCAACCTGCGGCGAGCAACGCGGTCAACATCACGGAGGCAGGCCTGAACATGAGGGCTCCACAAGTTTCCGGGGGAGAAACATCGGCAGGTGAGCTGTGCACGATGCAGACGTGGGCAGCAATGGACACACGCACTGTAGCGCCATCGCCAACGCGCGCTTGAGGCAGCACGCACTTCGGTACGCTGAAACGATCCGGCGAAACTCGCCAGACCCTGCAGGGCCAGGAAATCGCGGCATGGGAGGCGTGCAGCACGGCGCGCCATCATGCGGCCTTTCGGCGGCAAGCAGGCCGGAAGCGTCGCGACACGCCCAGCGCAGCCCGTTGTTGCCTGTCGATGCTGCGCGACGGCGCAGCTCACCCGCGCCGCAACAGCATCTGCGTCATCAGGGCACGCAGCGCCGGCGGCCGCACCGGCTTGGCCAGGAACCCCCAGCCCAGGTCGAGCGCATGTTCACGCAGCGCCGGGTCGGGTTCGGCGGTGACCAGGATGACGCGCGGTTCGCGTTGCCAGCGCGCCACTAGTTGCGGCAGCAATATCGGGCCGTAGTGCTCACCCATGCGCACGTCCAGCAACAGCAGCTCCGGCACCTCGTCGGCGTTGGCGGCGGCCAATGCCTCGTCGGGGCCGCCGGCAAAGTCCACGCGGCATTCCCAGCGCTGCAGCAGGGCGCGGCTGGCCTCGCACACGCGCGGGTCGTCGTCCACGCACCACACGCGGCAGCCGTGCAGGATCGGGTCATTGGCGGTTTCAGCGCTGGCGATGGGCGGTGGCAACTGCCTGGCGATGGAGGCGCGCTCGCCCAGCGGCACGGTCACCGAAAACACACTGCCGCTGCCCAGGGTGGAACGCAGGCTGATGCGGTGGCCGAGCAGGCGGCCGATGCGCTCGACGATGGCCAGGCCCAGACCGGCGCCGCGGTCGTTGGCCACGCCGTCGTCCAGGCGCCGGAATTCTTCGAAGATCTCGTCCTGCAAGGCCTCGGGAATGCCGGGCCCCTGGTCATGCACTTCGATGCGCAGCCAGCCGCCGCGACGACGGCAGCCGATCAGCACGCGCCCACGCGGCGTGTAGCGGATGGCGTTGGACAGGAAGTTCTGCAGGATGCGCCGCAGCAGGTTCTCGTCGCTCAACACCACCGCCGAGGTGGGCACCCAGTCCAGCACCAGGCCGCGGTCTTCGGCAAGGATGCCGAACTCGCGGGCCAGGGTTTCCAGCAGCGGGGCGATGGCGAAGTCGCGCACCCGGGTCTTCAGGCTGCCGGCCTCCAGCCGCGAGATGTCCAGCAGGCTGTTGAGGATGGCGTCCTGCGCGGCGAGCGCGCCCTCGATGTTGTCGACCACGCGCGCGCTGCCGGCCTCGCGCACCTGCCCGCGCAGCACCGAGACGAACATGCGTGCGGCGTTGAGCGGTTGCAGCAGGTCGTGCACGGCCGAGGCGACGAAGCGGGTCTTGTAGCGGTTGGCGCTCTCGGCCTCGCGCTTGGCCGCGGCCAGGTCGCGGGTCCGTTCGGCCACGCGGTGTTCCAGCGCATCGGCCAGCGAGCGCAGTTCGCGCGCGGCGTTCTTGTAGCTGGTGATGTCGGCATAGCTGGTGACGAATCCGCCATCGGGCAACGGATTGCCGCGGATTTCCAGCACCGTGCCGTCTTCCTTCTCGCTCTCGCGCATATGCGGCTTGCCGCTGCGCAAATGGTTCAGGCGGCGCTCGATCGCCGCTTCGATCGGCCCCGGTCCGAGCAGGCCGCGGCGTGCGTTGAAGCGGAACAGGTCTTCGATCGGGCGGCCGATCTTGAGCAGTTCCGGCGGGAAGCGGAACAGTTCCACATAGCGCGAATTCCACGCCACCAGCTTGAGCGCCTCGTCGATCACCACCACGCCCTGCGGCAGGTGTTCCAGGCTGCGGCTCAGGCCGGCATTGGCCTGTTGCGCGGCAGTGACCACGCCATCCTGCGCGGTGCGCAGCTCTTCGGCATGTTGTTGCAGCAGCGTTTCCAGCTCGTGCCGGCTGCGCTGGCGCAGGGCGGACAGGCGCCGCCGCTGCTGCACGAACAACCACAGCAAGGCCAGCGCCAACCATGCACCGGCGGCGGCGATCGCAGCGGCGCGGCCGGCCGCCGCGCTGGCGCGGGTGTCGTGCAGCAGATGCAGGCGCCAGCCGCTTTCGGGCACCTCCAGGGTCTGCCACAGCACCGGGCCGGCGAGCGGTGGGTCGCTGACCTCGGCCAGCACGCCACCGTTGCCGGTCTGCTCGATCAGCCGGCGCCGCAGCGGCAGCAGGCCCTGGTCGGCGTATTGGCGGGTGCTGCGCAATTCGCTGCGGTCGCGCAGGCTCAGCGGTGCCAGCATGCGGTAGCGCCACTGCGGGCGGCTGGCCAGGAACACCACCTGGTGCGCGTCGGAGGCCAGCACGATGTCCGGGGTCTGCAGCCACTCGCGTTCCAGCGCGGCCAGCGCGATCTTGATCACCACCACGCCCTGCACCTGGCCGCCGGCGTCGACGATGGCCTGCGACAGGAAGTAACCCGGCTCGCTGGTGGTCATGCCGATGCCGTAGAAACTGCCGCTGCCGTTGGACAATGCCTGCTGGTAATACGGGCGGAAGGCGTAGTCCACGCCCACGTTGCTGCGCGCCCCGCGCCAGTTGCTGGCAGCCAATGCCAGGCCGTCGCGGTTGATGAGCGTCAGCGTGGAGGACTGGGTGACGTTGTTGGCGCGCTCGAGTTTGCGATTGAGCCGTTCCACCTGCGCGGCCGATAACGGCCCGGAGACGGCCGCGCGCAGTTCCGGGTCCAGCGCCAGGATCTGCGGCAGGGTGCGATAGCGATCGACGCGTTGCTGCAGGGCCTGCGCGTACAGGCGCAGCTGACGCCGCACGGTGGCGCTTTCCTCGTGCAGGGCGTTCTGTTCGACGAAGTGCCCGGCCGCCAGCATGGCCACCAGCATGCCGCCCAGCACGATGGTCAGGGTCAGCAGCAGACGGCGGCGTTGCGAGGCGTACATGCCGGCAAGTATGGCGGTGCGCCGCTGCATCGTGCAGCTATCGGCACCGGGCCTGCGCCAGGCGCCGACACCGCCGCAGCCACAAACGCATGCGGCCGCATCCCCGAAAGGAGGGGGCCGCAGGGGCACGTGCGCTGGTGTGGGTTGCCGCCTTGGCGCGTTGAAGCGAAGGCAGCGCGCGGCCGACCAGGCCCGGGTTAGCTGTGCGCCATCACGCTTAGAACTGCACCTGCGCGCGCAGCTCCATCACGTGCGGGGTTTCATGCACGCCGTTGCGCGTGGCATCCACCCAGCTGTAGTTGGCCTGGAACTTGAAGTGGCTGGTGAGGTACCAGTTGGCGCCGATGGTGGTGTCGTGCTGGCGGCCGCCGCTGACGCGGTTGTCTTCCAGGTCCAGGCGGCTGTAGCGGGCGGTCAGCTCGACCGCGCCGTAGTCGTGCGCCGGCTTGATGTTGCCCGGTACGCCGCCGGCATAGCTGCGCGACTCGCCGGTCAGCGTCCAGGTGCCATAGAGGTACTGGCCCTGCGCGATGTAATGCGGCTGGTTGTCGTTACGTGCCACCTCGGCGCGCAGCGCTTCGCTCTGCAGCGAGAACGGGCCGTGGATCCACACCGCTTCCACGCCGGCGCGGATCACGTGGTCCACGTCGAGAATGGTGCCGGTGTCGATCAGGCGCACGTCGGTCAGGCCGGCCTCCGGGCGGGCACGCAGGCGCACGCGCGGGCTGAACGACACGCCGCGGCCGTCGCTGAAGCCACGCGGGTTCTCCACCGAGCCGGCCAGGCCCAGGTGCAGCACATTGCCTTCGGCCTTGAACGGGGTCCAGGCGGCATGCACGGCCTGGGTGGTGCCCGGGTTGTCGCCCTGCAGATCCTTGCCGCCGTACGCGCCGGCCTGCAGCAGGTACTGCTGGCGCTCCAGCGTCCATTCCACGCCGGTACGACGGCCCTGGAACACCGCCTGGACCGGCAGGCCCAGTTCCATGAAACTGCCCGCACGCGAGCTCTGCACCGCTTCCAGGCCCACCGGCACCTTCATGTAGCCCAGCCGCACGCGACCGTAATCCTGGCCGAACACGGCCTTGGTCTCGACGCGGAAGAACACGTCCAGCCACAGCTTGGCTTCGAAGTCGAAATACACCATGGCGTCGTAGACGCCCTTCTTCTTGAGGGTGGCGCCGAACTCCTTGCGGCGGAAGTCGGTGCGGTCTTCCAGGCGGTCGTCGCCGGAGAAGTTGTTGTCGTCGTAGGCGTAGTTGCCGGTCAGGCCGAGCTCGGTGCCATCACCGAAGGTGTACTTGGTGGGCCAGTTTTCCAGCGAGGTGGCCGCATTGGCGGCTGCGGGCGCGGCGGCGATGGCCAACGCGAGAACGAGCGGATTGAGGCGCATAGGTGTGGTCTTCGGCAAGGAGAAAGGGCCGGGCGTCCTGCCATGGCGGTCGCACTGAACAGCTTCAGCAAGCGCGCAGGTTCCGGACGGCCAACGACACAACAATCGGTGTCTGCGTTAAACGGAATTAACGGCCGGTGGCGACGCCGCTGAAGTGTAAGGCGACGTTCAGCCCGGCGACAGTGCGTAGTACCAATGGGCTATCGGCCCGGGCTGCGACGTACGGCCAGAATGCCCGCACCGGGTGCCTGCTCAGGCCCCCTCTATGTTCCCTCGGAGTGGCGTCATGCACATCAGCAAGCCTGCCGGCCCCTTGCCGGCGCCCGTCCCCTTTTACCGTCAGCTGTATTTCCAGGTGGTGGTGGCGATCGTCCTGGGTGCCCTGCTGGGCCACTTCGAGCCGGCCTTCGCCGAAAGCCTCAAGCCGCTGGGCGATGCCTTCATCAAGCTGGTGAAGATGATCATCGCCCCGGTGATCTTCCTGACCATCGTCACCGGCATCGCCGGCATGACCCACCTCAAGACGGTGGGCCGGGTCTTCGCCAAGTCGATGACCTACTTCCTGTTCTTCTCCACGCTGGCGTTGATCGTGGGCATGATCGTGGCGCACGTGGTGCAGCCCGGCGCCGGCATGAACATCAATCCGGCCGAGCTGGACCAGAGCGCGGTCAACACCTACGTGCAGAAGTCCCACGAGCTGAGCCTGGTCGGCTTCCTGATGGACATCATCCCGGCCACGCTGGTCAGCGCGTTCGTCGATGGCAACATCCTGCAGGTGCTGTTCGTGGCGGTGCTGTTCGGGATCGCGCTGGCCCTGGTCGGCGAGCGTGGCCAGCCGGTGCTGAGCTTCCTGGAAGCGCTGACCGCGCCGGTGTTCCGCCTGGTGCACATGCTGATGAAGGCCGCGCCGATCGGTGCATTCGGTGCGATCGCCTTCACCATCGGCAAGTACGGGGTGGAATCGCTGGTCAACCTGGCCTGGCTGGTGGGCTCGTTTTACCTGACATCGCTGTTCTTCGTGCTGGTGATCCTGGGCATCGTCTGCCGTCTGTGCGGCTTTTCGGTGCTCAAGCTGATCCGCTATCTCAAGGCCGAGTTGCTGCTGGTGCTGGGCACCTCCTCATCGGAGTCGGCGCTGCCCTCGCTGATGGAGAAGATGGAAAAGGCCGGCTGCGAGAAGTCGGTGGTGGGCCTGGTGGTGCCGACCGGCTACTCGTTCAACCTCGATGGCACCAACATCTACATGACCCTGGCCGCCTTGTTCATCGCCCAGGCCACCAACGTGGACCTGACCCTGGGCCAGCAGATCACCCTGCTGGCGGTGGCGATGCTCAGCTCCAAGGGCGCGGCCGGCGTGACCGGCGCCGGCTTCATCACCCTGGCCGCCACGCTGTCGGTGGTGCCGGACGTGCCGGTGGCCGGCATGGCGCTGATCCTGGGCGTGGACCGCTTCATGAGCGAGTGCCGCTCGCTGACCAACTTCATCGGCAACGCGGTCGCCACGGTGGTGGTGTCGCGCTGGGAAAATGCGCTGGACCGCGATCAGCTCAAGCTGGTGCTGGATGGCGGCTCGCCGCCGCTGCAGGCACCGGTGGCCTCGACCGACGTCGTCGCCCCGATCAGCGCGCGCTGATGCTTCCTACGGCCCTGCATTCCGTCGGCGCTGCCGGCGGGATGCAGGGCCGTTTCCACATCCAGCCAGCACTGGCCGCAATGTATGCCGCGTTGTGGCATGCGATCTTCCTGCCGCCGCGACAGCTGCGCGACAGGCCCATGTTCAGGCAGGGGGGTAGAATTCAGCCCTCCTGCGCCTTCGAGACCCACAACGCCGATGTCCAACGACGACTTCAAACAGGCCGCCCTCGACTACCACCGCCAGCAGCCGGCCGGCAAGATCAAGGTCACCGCGACCAAGCCGATGCTGACCCAGCGCGACCTGTCGCTGGCGTATTCGCCGGGCGTGGCCTTCGCCTGCGAGGCGATCGTCGAAGAACCCACCCAGGCCAGCGAGCTGACCGCGCGCGGCAACCTGGTGGCGGTGATCACCAACGGCACCGCCGTGCTGGGCCTGGGCAACATCGGCCCGCTGGCGTCCAAGCCGGTGATGGAAGGCAAGGGCGTGCTGTTCCAGAAGTTCGCCGGCATCGACGTGTTCGACATCGAGATCAACGAGAACGACCCGGACAAGCTGGTCGACATCATCGCCAGCCTGGAGCCGACCTTCGGCGGCATCAACCTGGAAGACATCAAGGCGCCGGAGTGCTTCATCGTCGAGCGCAAGCTGCGCGAGCGCATGAACATCCCGGTGTTCCATGACGACCAGCACGGCACCGCGATCATCGTCGGCGCCGCCGTGCTCAACGCGCTGGTGGTCACCGGCAAGAAGATCGAAGAGGTCAAGCTGGCTACCACCGGCATGGGCGCGGCCGGCATCTCCTGCGTCAACATGCTGGTCTCGCTGGGCCTGAAGCCGGAGAACATCCTGGCGCTGGACCGCGATGGCGTGATCCACACCGGCCGTACCGACCTGGACCCGGACAAGCAGCGCTACGCGCGCGACACCGACAAGCGCACCCTGGCCGAAATCGTCGAGGGCGCGGACATCTTCCTGGGCCTGTCGGCGGCCGGCATCCTCAAGCCGGAAATGGTCGCCACGATGGCGCGCCAGCCGGTGATCTTCGCGCTGGCCAATCCCAACCCGGAAATCACCCCGGAAGCGGCCAAGGCGGTGCGCCCGGACTGCATCATCGGCACTGGCCGGTCCGACTACCCGAACCAGATCAACAACGTGCTGTGCTTCCCGTACCTGTTCCGCGGTGCGCTGGACGTGGGCGCCACCGGCATCAACGAAGAAATGAAGATCGCCTGCGTCAAGGCGATCGCCGCGATGGCACGGCGCGAGGCCTCCGACCTGGGCGCGGCCTATGGCGGCGAGACCCCGAGCTTCGGCCCGGAATACCTGATTCCGCGTCCGCTGGACCCGCGCCTGCTGGTGGAGCTGTCTTCCGCCGTTGCGCAGGCGGCGATGGATTCGGGCGTGGCCACGCGGCCGATCGCCGACATGGAGGCCTACCGCGACAAGCTCGGCCAGTTCGTCTACCGCACCAGCCTGATGATGAAGCCGGTCTACGACCGTGCGCGCGCCGACAAGCAGCGCGTGGTGTATGCCGAAGGCGAAGAGGAAGTGGTGCTGCGCGCGGTGCAGAACGTGGTCGACGAAGGCCTGGCCTTCCCGATCCTGATCGGCCGCCCCGACGTGATCGAGGCGCGCATCGAGCGCATGGGCCTGCGCCTGACCGCCGGGGTGGATTTCGAGATCACCAACATCCTCGACGATCCCCGCTTCAACGAGTACTGGCAGTACTACCACGCGCTCACCGAGCGTCGCGGCGTGACCGTCACTGCCGCCAAGGAGCTGATGCGCTCGCGTCCGACCCTGATCGCCGCGGTGATGGTGGCGCGTGGTGAAGCCGATGCAATGCTGTCCGGCGTGGTCGGCCGCTTCCACAAGAAGCTGGGCTACGCACGCAGCGTGATTCCGCTGGAGCCGCGGGTGAGCTCCACCTCGGCGATGACCGGCGTGATCAACCAGCTGGGCGTGTTCTTCTTCCTGGACACGCATGTGCAGGAGGACCCGACCGTGGAGCAGGTGGTCGAAGCGACGCTGCAGGCCGCGTACCGCCTGAAGCTGTTCGGCATCGAACCCAACATCGCGCTGCTGTCGCACTCCAACTTCGGCAGCCACGACTCGCGCGATGCGCTGAAGATGCGCCAGGTGCGCGAGGCCCTGCTCAAGCGCAAGCCCGAGCTCAACATCGACGGCGAAATGCAGGGCGACACCGCCTGGGACGAAGCACTGCGCAAGCAGATCATGCCCAACAGCACCTTGAAGGGTCGCGCCAACCTGTTCGTGCTGCCGAACCTGGAGGCGGCCAACATCGCCTACAACCTGGTGCGCGTGTTCACCGACGGCGTGGCGATCGGCCCGATCCTGATGGGCATCTCCAAGCCGGTGCACATCCTCACCACCAGCGCCACCTCGCGCCGGGTGATGAACATGACCGCGATCGCGGCGGTGGATGCGCAGATCCGCCGGCAGCGCGATGCCGAGAAGAACGCCAGCGAAAAAAATAGCGGTTGAGATCCTCCCACCGGGAAGACATCAAAGACCGATCCGCGAGCGGCACCAGACGCACCGCGCCAAGCCCCTCTCCTCCCGGGGCGACAAGGCACTGCTTGCGCGCCACTGGCACGCGTGCCTTGAAGCGCCCGCGCCGCAAGCGCGGGCCGGGGCGCGGAGCGGGGGGTGGGTGAGGGTACGGTTCACCAGCGCTGCCGACATTGCGGTGGGACCTCGCTCCGGAAGCACCCGTGCGAATCCGTCGATTGCGTGAGCGGGTGCCTGCATCCTGCAGTCGCCTGCCTGCAGAAAGCAGCGCAATCAGCGCTGCGAGACCGGCGCCTCAACGCACCGCAGGCTCAGTCCCCAGCAACTCGATCTCCGCCAGCTGCACTTTCGCAGGCGCACTGAATCGCAGCCGATACTCGGCATAGGCACCAGGCGTGGCAATACGAAACGGCCGCGTCTGCAACGGCCAGTCGAACGCTTCCTCATGGCGCTGATCGACCACCGTCCACGCACCATCGGCCGCACGCGCTTCCAACGTCCAGCCACTGGCCGCAATGGCCGCGTTGCCGTTGGTCAGTGTGTAGAGCGTGGGCGTGCCGCGCGCCATGCCACTGAGCGTCAGCGTCGATGTCGATGCAACTGCAGCGACGGTTCCCGCATCGTCGTCATGCAGGGCAGCGACCTCGCCACCATCGGCCAGCGTGATGCGCGCCGTGTCTCCGAGCACATCACGTAACGGGGCAGGGCGCTTGCCCGCAGCGGTCAGCGACGGTGGCGCATCGTTCGGCCCGGTGCCCCAGCACGAGGGTGCAGGCCCCATCACGAAGTCCAGCGTCGCGCCCCTGGCGATGTCCGCATGCGGCAACCAGGTCTTGCGCCAGGGCTTTCCGTTGACCTTGAGCGATTGCACGTACACGTTCTGCGGCGAATTCTGCGGCGCATTGACCGTCAGCGTCCCGCCATCGGGCAACCGCACGCTGGCATGCTTGAACAGCGGTGAGCCGATCACGTATTCCGGCGCGCCCATGCGCAACGGATACAGGCCCAGTGCCGCGAACAGATACCACGCCGACATTTCGCCGTTGTCCTCATCACCGGGATAGCCCTGGCCGATCTCGCTGCCCAGGTACAGGCGTGCCAGGATCTGGCGGGTGATGCGTTGCGTCTTCCACGGCTGCCCGGCGTACAGATACATCCACGGGATATGGTGGGCGGTCTGGTTGCTGTGCGCATACATGCCCATCCGCACATCGCGCGCTTCGGTCATCTCGTGAATGGTGGTGCCGTAGGAGCCGGCGAACCTGGCCTCGGCGGTCTCGGGGGTGGCAAAGAACATATCCAGTTTCGCTGCCAGGCCCGCGCGTCCTCCATACAACACCGCCAGGCCTTCACCGTCGTGCGGTGCGGTGAACGCAAACGTCCAGCCGCTGGACTCGGTGTAATCGTGGCCCCACACGCGCGGGTCGTACCGTGCCGCGTCCACGCGCCAGTGGCCGTCCGGTGTGCGGCCCTGGAAAAAACCGATCGCCGGATCGAACAACGCCGAATAGCCCGCCGCGCGCTGACGAAAATAAAGTGCCTCGGTCGTGTAACGCTCGCGCGCCGTGGCCGTCTTTGCCTGCCCGGCCAGCGCATCGGCCATGTTGGCGATACCGAAATCGTTGAGCGCGCCCTCCATCGACCACGACATGCCTTCGTGCGTGTCGGTATCGGCATAACCGCGAAAGGTCGAACGCGCCATGCCCTTGCGGCCGACGTGCCTGTCGGGCGCCACCACGGTGGCGTTCTTGCGCGCGGCAACGTATGCCTCGGCCGGATCGAAGCCCTGCACGCCCTTGCGCCAGGCATCGGCAAACGCCACGTCGGAACTGGTGCCGACCATTAGATCGGCATACCCCGGTGACGACCAGCGCGCCACCCAGCCGCCCGCGCGCGACTGCTCCAGAAAGCCTTGCACCAGCGCGCCGGCAGCGTCGGGGGCGAACAAGGCATACGCCGGCCACGCAGTGCGGAAGGTGTCCCACAAGCCGTTGTTGACGTAGACCCGGCCATCGCGGATCGGCGCGAAACTGCGCACCGCGCTGCCGTCGATGTTGTCGTCCGACCAGCTGCTCTGGCTGGCATAACGCCAGTCCGGGGCACCGGCGCTGCCGACATTCTCATGGCCGGAGTTGGGATACAGGTGCAGCCGGTACAGGTTGGAGTACAGCGTGGTCTTCTGCTCGGCGGTGGCGTCGGGCGCTTCCAGGCGCCCCAGCAACGCATCCCAGGCGTCCTGCGCCCGCGCGGCGACCTGCTCGAATGTTGTCTGCGGTGCGATTTCCAGTGCCAGGTTGTGCCTGGCCTGCTCGAGCGAGATCAGCGAGGTGGCAATGCGCATCTGCACTTGCCGGGTGCTGCCGGCAGCGAACTTGATCCAGCCGGTGGGCCGGCCGGTGTCGCTCAGGCCGCTGGTTTCCCACGGCGTATCGAAGCTGGCATGGACATACATGCGCGTGGCGCCGGTCGACAGCCCGCTACGCACATCGGTATGGCCGGAGAGTGTCTGTGTCGCCGCATCCAGCCGCAGCCCGCCACGCGCGTCCACATTGTCGAACACCAGATTGGCATCGCCCTGCGCCGGGAAGCGAAAACGGAACAACGCGGCATGGTCGGTCGGCGCGATCTCGGCCTGGATCCCGTTGTCCAGCTGCACCGCGTAGCGATAAGGGCGCGCAGTTTCATTGGTGTGCGAAAACGCCAGTGCACGCTGTTTGCGATCGGCTGGCGGCACGCCGGCCGCCAGCGACGGCATCACCTGAAAGGTCTGGCGGTCGCCCATCCACGGGCTGGGCTGATGGCTGAGCGACAACGCCTGCAGGCGCGGGCGATTGTCCGCATCGTTGTGTTCGTTCCAGCGATACAGCCAGGTCAGCGTGCCCGCATCGGTCACCGGCGTCCAGAAGTTGAAGCCATGCGGCACCGCGGTTGCCGGGAAATTGTTGCCGCGCGAGAACGTGCCATTGGACTGCGTGCCGCGCGTGGTCAGCACCCAATCCGACGGACGCGTTGCCGGCGTGAGCGGTACCACGGCAATGGCGATATCGTCGATCCAGCCGGCACCGGGCGCGCCTGCCGGCGGTGCAACTTCCAGCTCGATCGCACGCACATGGCGCCCACGCAGACCGGCCACGTCACCCAGCCGCACCGCCTTGCGCGCCCATTGCTGCGGATACAGCGTCTTCGACTCGCCTTGCGCCCGCGCACCGAGCGCGACGCCATGTTGATCCCGCGCAGCACTGGCCGACACGCGTGTGCCGTCGTCCAGCAGCAGGTCCAGCGACACATAGGTCGATGCCACATGCTCGCCGCCCACGCTCTCGGGCAATACCAGCCAGGACAGCGTGGTATCGGCACCGATCGGGATCTCGCCGGTCAACAAGGTGCGCCGCCCACCTGCGCCACGACTGTCGTACCGCAGGGCATGCGCACCGCTGTAGCCGGCGTTCGGCTTGGCCGCATACGGCGCCGCCGGACCGGTGCCGATGGCAATCTGCACATCGCCCGCCGCCGCGCTCACCGGCAACGGCTGGCCGGCTTCAAACGAGGTCGACAACCCGGTCGCCGCACTCACCGACAACGGCGCAGCGACGCCCAGGGCAACGACCAGCCGGAACCACAGGTCACGCGGATGCAGCAACACAACAGACGAGGTCACGTGGCGATGTCTCCTTGGGTGCGATGCCGCAGGGCAGGTCCGGCCTGCCGAGGCATGCGAGCCGGGCACGCGCACGCCGGGGCGGTGCGCCATTGTCCGGCGATGATAAGCGCGATGTCCGGGTGTGGCTGCCTGGCGCTGCTGGGCCAGCAAGGCCAGGCCAGCCAGGGCTGCCGCATCGCTCCCCGACGCTGGCAGCGCCCGGGCGGCTGTTGAGAGCATCACCACCCGAACCGGTGTGGCCGGTCAATGGGCCGATCACCACGCAGGCTGCTAGAATCCGCGCTCTGCCTTGTCTCTACGATCGTGCCGCCATGAGCCAGACCGCCACCGCGCCCGCCAATGCCGAATCGCGCTACACCGTGCATCGCGGCGATCTGCCGCTGAGCTGCCCGACGCCGCAGATGGCGTTGTGGAACTCGCATCCGCGCGTGTATCTGCCGATCGAGGACGAGCCCAACTGCGAAGCCAAGTGCCCGTATTGCGGCGCGCTGTTCGTGCTCGCCGACTGATCCTGGCCGGATGCACCGCCTGACCGTGGTGCAACTGCTGCCGGCGCTGCAGTCCGGCGGCGTCGAGCGCTCCACCCTGGAAATCGCCGCTGCGCTGGTGCGCGCCGGCCACCGCGCGGTGGTGGTCTCGGCCGGCGGTCGCCTGGTCCAGCCGCTGCTGGAGGCGGGCGGCGAACATCTCACGCTGGACATCGGGCGCAAGTCGTTGCTGACCTTGCGTCACGTGGTCGGCCTGCGCCGGCTGTTCGCCGAACTGGGCGCCGACATCGTGCATGCACGTTCGCGCCTGCCGGCCTGGCTGGGCTGGTACGCGTTGCGCGGCATGCCGCAGGCCACCCGGCCGCGCTTCGTCACTACCGTGCACGGGCTCAACTCGCCCAGCCGCTACAGCGCGGTGATGACCTATGGCGAGCGGGTGATCTGCGTCTCGCAGACGGTGCGCGAGTACGTCTGCACGCACTATCCGCAGACCGACACCGCGCGCCTGCGCACGATCCCGCGCGGCGTCGACATCGCCCAATTTCCGCGTCGCCCGCAGCCGGACCGCCGTGCGCGCAGCTGGGCACAGACCGTGCTGCCCGGCTTGCCGGCCGATGCGCCGCTGCTGCTGCTGCCCGGACGCGGCACGCGCCTGAAAGGGCACGCCGACGGCCTGCAATTGCTCGCCGACGTGCGCGCTGCCGGCGTGCCGGCCTGGTTGTGGCTGCCAGGCGCGCGCGAGCCGGGCCGTGATGCCTATCTGCGCGAGCTGGAAGCCGAGGCCGCCAGACTGGGCGTGGCCGAGGCGGTGGCCTTCACCGAACCCACCGCACGCATCGCCGAGGCCTATGCCGCCAGCGATCTGGTGCTGCAGCTGTCGCGCAAGCCCGAGGCCTTCGGCCGCACCGTGGTTGAGGCCCTGTCGGTGGGCCGGCCAGTGCTGGGTTGGGCGCACGGCGGCGTCGGCGAGCTGCTGGCCGAGTTACAACCCGGCGGCGCCGTGCCGGCCTTCGATGCCCATGCCTTGCGCACCCAGGCGCTGCAGTTGCTGCGGCAGGCGCCGACACCGCCCGCCGTGCTCCCCTATACGTTGCAGGCCATGCAAGCGGCCACCCTGAAGGTCTATGACGAACTCCGCCGCTGAGGCCATCCCACCCGCGTCCGCGCTGACCCCCGACGCCGGTCGCTGGGCGCCGCTGTGGGTGCTCCTGTTCGTGGCGCTATGGCCCACGCCCGGGCTGGCCGAGACGGTGTTGTCGCTGGGCGCGCTGTTTGCGGCCTACCGCCTGCTGCATGCGCGGTTCCGTGGCGGCACCCGGCTGCTCAGTGGTGCGGCCTGGGCGCTGACCAGCGTGCTGTTCTTCGCGTACTGGTTGCCGCAGATGCTGTCGGCGTTCGATGCGGTGGACGTGGGGCGCGCGCTGCGCAAGTCGGCCACCGATCTGCGCTATCTGCCGTTCATGTGGTTGTGCGCGATCGCGGTGGCCAATGCGCAGCGGCGTCGGCGCACCTTCACCGGCCTGGCGGTGATCGGCGGGGTGTGGACACTGGATGCGCTGCTGCAGGCCGTGTTCGGCAGCAGCCCGTTGTTCTTCGGCCTGGATCAGATCAAGCAGCTGATCAGCGGGCATGGTCTGTGCACGCCGCAGGAGCTGGCCCTGGTCGACCGCCTCAGCGGCGTGCTGGGGCCGTGCAATCTCAAGTTCGGTCAGACGCTTGCGAGCCTGTCGCCCTTCCTGCTGCTGGCACTGGGGCGGCGCAATGCCTGGGCCTGGGCGGGCGCTGCGGCGGCGGTCGGCGTGGTGCTGGTGCTGGCGGGGTCGCGGGCCTCGTGGATCACCTACGGCGTGATCGTGCTGCTGTCCGGCTGGCAGTTGCTGGGTGGCCGCCGCCTGCTTGCGGTGGCGGTGGTCGGCGCACTGCTGGCGGCCGGCGTGGTGGCGGTGGCGCCGCAGGCGCGCGAGCGGATCCAGCGCACCGCGCTGGCCTTCAGCGATGACCAGCAGGGCGTCGACCAGGCCTTGTCCGGGCGTGCGCAGATCTGGGGCGCAGCGCTGTGCATGATCCACGCGCATCCACTCAATGGGGTGGGCGCCCGCGGCTTCCGGCAGGCGTATCCGGCCTGCAATCCGGCACCCGCGCAGGCGCCGGCCTGGGGCGATGGGCCGGCCTTCCATGCGCACCAGATCGTGCTGGAAATCCTGGCCGAAACCGGGGTGATCGGGTTGCTGCTGTGGCTGGCCGGTGCGGCGCAGGCCTGGCGCGCGTGGCGCTATTCCAGCCTGGCCGCGCGCGAGCAGGCACGCCCGGCGATGATCGCGCTGGTGGCCACGGTGTTCCCGCTCAACACGCATCTGGCGTTCTATTCCAGCTTCTGGGGCGGGCTGAGCCTGATGCTGGCCGGCCTGTATGCCGGTGCCTTGCTCAACGACGACGCAGATCAGCCGCCGCCGCGCTGAGGATCCTTTGCGGTGCTGCGGCTGCACGCGCCGCCTGCATCCAGATACGCGATATCAACGATAAAAATCGCTGCGCCCACCCGGCTGGCGTTTGAAGCGCCGATGGATCCACAGGTACTGGTCCGGCGCCTCGCGCACCATGTCCTCGATCGCCGCATTGACCTGCGTGGTATCGGCGATCACATCGTCGGAGGGGATGTCTGCCAGCGGCGGTGCGATCTTGAGGAGGTAGCGGCCACCTTCGCGCCGATGGAAGTACGGCACCACCGCGCAACCGGTCAGCCGCGCCAGCTGATGGGTGGCGGTGATGGTGGAGGCCGGATGCCCGAAGAACGGCACGAACACGGTGTCCTTGCCGCGCATGTCCTGATCCGGCGCGTACCACAGGAAACCGCCGCGCTTGAGGTGCTTGATGGTGGCGCGCAGATCCTCGTTGGCGAACATGTGCGTGGCATAGCGCAGCCGCCCGCGCTTGACCGCCCACTCGAACACCGGGTTGCGATGCTTGCGGTACATGCCGGCCAGCGGCACGTAATCGCATAGCAGCCGCCCGCACATCTCCAGCGTCATGAAGTGGCCGGACACCAGCAACACGCCGCGTTTTTGTTCCTGCAGGCGCTGCAGGTGTTCCAGCCCTTCGACCTGCACGCCCGGGCGGATCGCATCAATGCTGCCCCACCAGGCGCGCGCGAATTCGAACAGGCCCACGCCCAGCGCATCGAAACTGTCGCGCAACAGCCGCGCCCGCCAGGCATCGTCCTGTTCGGGAAAACACAGCTTGAGGTTGACCTCGGCAGCGCGCCGACGCGTGCCGGCCAGGCGCATCGCGATCCAGCCCACGCCACGCCCCAGCGCACGCTGCAGCATCCAGGGCAGGCGTCCGGCGATCACCATGACGACAAGGGCCAGGTACATCGGCCAGTGCCTGGGGTTGCGCAGGGAAGGGCGGACAGCGACGTTGGCGGGCTCGGACATGGGGCAATTCTAAGGGATCATGCGCGCGCGGCAGCGTGCACATGCGCACGCCGCAACGCTCCCGTATCCTGCACCGATGCGGAAAGACCCGATCGAATGGCTGTTGCGCGGACTGTACTCGGCGCTGTTGTACCTGTTGCTGCCGGTGACGGTGTACCACCTGGTGTGGCGCGGTTTTCGCGTCCGCGAATACTTCAACCGCTGGAACGAGCGCTATGCCTCCTACACGCACGCCTGCGGTCGCCCGCGCGTGTGGGTGCATGCGGTGTCGGTGGGCGAGGTCAATGCCGCCGCGCCGCTGGTCAACGCCCTGCGTGCGCAGCGCCCGGATATCCGTTGGGTCATCACCACCATTACCCCCACCGGCTCCGAGCGCGTGCGCGCGGTCTGGGGCGATGCAGTGGACCACGTGTATCTGCCCTACGACGTGCCCGGCAGCGTCGGTCGCTTCCTGGAGCATTTCCGCCCGCGCCTGGCGTTGATCCTGGAAACCGAGCTGTGGCCGAACATGTTGTTCGGCTGCCGCGACCGCGGGATTCCGGTGTACATCCTCAACGCGCGGCTGTCGGCGCGCTCGCTGCGTGGCTATCGCCTGCTGGCACCGTTGATCAGCCGCGCGCTGCGCACCGTCACCTGCGTGGCGGCGCAGTCGCACGACGATGCCGAACGCTTCGTCACGCTGGGTGCGCGGCCCGACCAGGTGATCGCGCTGGGCAATCTCAAATTCGATATCGCCGCGCCTGCACAGCTGCAGGCCCTGGTCACGCAGTTCCACACGCACGTGCCGGCCTCGCGGCCGGTGTGGATTGCCGCCAGCACGCACGAAGGCGAGGAGGCGGCCGTGGCCGACATCCATGCGCGCCTGCTGCTGCAGTTTCCGGATCTGCTGATGTTATGGGCGCCGCGCCACCCCGAGCGCTTTCCCAAGGTCGAGGCCGTGGCGCGCGAGCGTGGCTGGGCCGTGTCCACGCGTAAAAGCCAGCAATGGCCGCAGGCGCGCGACAAAGTGTTTGTCATAGATACCCTGGGCGAGCTGATGAGTTTCTACGCCTGTGCACAGGTCGCCTTCGTCGGCGGCAGTCTGCAGCCGATCGGCGGGCACAACCTGCTCGAGCCGGCGGCAGTCGGCACGCCGGCCGTCACCGGCCCGCATCTGCACAATTTCTCGGAGATTTCGCGGCGCATGCGCGAGGCCGAGGCGGTGACCATCTGCGAAGATGCCGACAGCGTGTACCACGATCTGGCGCGCCTGCTCGGCGACCCTGTCCAGCGTGAAGCGATGGCCGCGGCAGGGCTGGCACTGGTCGCCAACGGCAAGGGCGCAGTGGCGAGGACGCTGGTGCAGATCGCGCCGCACCTGCCGCCGGTGGTGAGCGAGGGTGCCGCGTCCTGAGGATGTCACTGCGGCTGCGTCGCAGTGTGCAGTGCCCCTGGAGCAGGCACGCCAACCATCCTTGATGATCCTTGTCAGCCAGCGTCGCAAGGCCTTGTGCGGCATGGATGCCGCCACGGACTTCCGGCGTGTTCCGTGATGATGGGCGGGCAAGGCTCCGCAGCCAATCCGCGGATGATCGGCCGACACGCGATCGCATCACATCGCATCACGCACAAAAAAGGCGGGCCTGTGCCCGCCTCTTCAGTCATGCCGAGATCTTCTTATTGCAGCGAGCCACTGCCCTGCAGCTTGGACTCGGCATCCTGCGACAGCAGCCGGTTCACATCCTGCAGGTCGGTGATGTTGAGCTTGCCGATCGCCTGGCCCAGCAGCAGGCGGTTCTGCAGGAAGGTGTAGCGCGACTGTGCATAGTTCAGCTGCGCCTGGAACAGGGTGCGCTGGTTCTGTACCACGTCCAGCACGGTGCGCGTGCCGACTTCCAGGCCGACCTGCGAGGCGTCGTATGCGGCCTGCGCGGAAACCACGGCCAGGCGACGGGCTTCCACTTCGCTGATGCCGGCAACCACGGTCTGGTAGGCATTGCGCGTATTGCGATCCAGCGCGCGCTTCTGCTGCTCGTAGGTGTCCTGCTGGATATCGCGGCGTGACAACGCCTGGCGCACGGCCGACTGGGTGGCGCCGCCGGCAAAGATCGGAATCGACAGCGTAAGGCCGATCGAATCGGTGTCGATATCGCGACCCTGCGTGGTGAAGTTGCCTGCGGCCTGATCGATGGTGCCTGCGCCTCCCCAGCTGTTGCTGCGGCCGACATTGGCACCAAGGTTCAAAGTCGGGTAATGGCCCGCACGTGCGGCATTGACCTGTGCCTCAGCCGCGCTGACCTGCAACTGCTGCGACTTCAGCGCCGGGTTGTCGGCGATGGCAGTGGCCACCAATTGATCGACATTGCTGTACGCCGCCGGGACTTCGGGGCGGAAGTCTTCGGGAAGTGCGCGCAAGGACGTGACCGGCTGGCCGGTGAGTTCGGTCAAGGCCTGGTAGTAATCCTTCAAGGTGTTGCGCGCGTTGATCGTGTCGGCACGCGCCTGGTCGTACTGGGCACGCGCTTCATGCACGTCGGTGATCGGGGCCAGGCCCACTTCCAGCCGCTTGTCGGCGTAATCGAACTGCTTCTTGGCGGCCGCTTCGTTGGTCTCTGCCGCCGCCAGCGATTCGATGCCGACCAGGACCTGGAAATATGCCGCCGAGGTGCGGGTGATCAGGTCGTTGTTGGCCGATTCCAATGTGAAGTCGGCTGCCTTGGCCACTTCGCGCTGCGCACGCAGATTGGCGAACTGCGCCCAGTTGAAGATGGTCTGGCTGCCCTGGATCGCGTACTGACGCTGCTTGGTGGTCGAGCGCCCATCCACACCTTCCAACTCGCGGTGCGACTGGGTGTACCCGGCAGTGCCGTCCAACTGCGGCAACAGCGCCGCACGCGCCTGCACTTCGCCCTCCCGATTGACCAGCCGGGTGGACTCGGCCACTGCCAGCTGCGGATCGCCGTTGCGGGCCATTTCGTAGACCTGCAGCAGATCGGTGGCGTTCGCGGCCATCGGAGACAGGGCGGCGGCCAGCGCCAGGACGAGGGATCGGCGGATCATCGGGGAAGCTTCCTTGGGAATCAGAATCAGAATTGGAATCGGGGCGTCGGTGCGGCGCCCTGGAGATAGGCGAGGTCGGTTTCGAACAACGATTCGATGCGCGGAGCGTTGACGTCGCCACGGACCAGGACCGCTTCCATCACCGGTTCGTGACCGCGGACCACGAACAGGCGCCCGTTCGGCCGCAGCCATTGCAGCCATTGCGTCGGCAGCGTATCGACCGCGCCGGTCACGCAGATGGCATCGAAGCGGCGCTCGCTCTGCCAGCCGAACACGTCGGCGGTTTCAATCCGCACGTTGCTGCCCAGGCCGCTGCTGTCCAGATTGGCGCGGGCAGCGGCGGCCAGGGCCGGATCGATCTCCAGGCTCAGCACTTCGCGGGCGAGCGCGGCCAGGCAGGCGGTGGAAAACCCGCTGCCGGTGCCGATTTCCAGCACGTCTTCGCCCGGCTGCAGGTCCAGTGCCTGCAACATGCGGCCTTCCACCACCGGCTTCATCATCTTGTGGCCGGCCGACAGCGGGATTTCCACATCGACATAGGCCAGGGTCTTGTAGGCCTCGGGCACGAAGGCCTCGCGCGGCAGGCGCGCCAGCACGTCGAGCACACGCAGGTCCAGCACGTCCCACGGCCGGATCTGCTGTTCGACCATCTTTTCGCGGGCCTGGGAGAAATCGATCGTCATGGTGCGGTTATCCAACGCGGTGGGGCAGGCATTTTACCGGTGCACGGGGCAACTGGCGCATCTAGCATCGCTGCGCGCCGGCAAACGACGCAGTGCCGGAAGTCATCGCCACCAAAGGCCGGGGGCGGTCAGCGCGGCGCATACGCCCTCAAGAAGAAATCCACGCTGGCCTGCAAGTGCTCGTCCACCTGCGCGCGGGTGGGCTGGCCGTGCAGGCCGCACATCATCAGCGCATACAGCTCGCCCTTGAGCAGGCAGAAGAACTGGGACGCGGCGCGTGCCACATCGTCGATCTTCAGCTGCCCATCGGCCACGCGTGCGGACAGGAAATCGGCCAGCGCCCGTTGGGTTCGCTTGGGGCCGGCATCCCAGAACATCTCGCGTACATGCACGTCGCCGGTACCGGGCGCCATCATCATGCGGTGGGTGGCAATGGCCGACTCGGTGCTGACCATGGCGAAGAAGGCATCGGCGATTTCGATCAGCTGATCGCGCAGCGCGCCCTCGGGAGCATGATCGAACAGGTCGTCCGGCATCATATGCTGGCATTGCGCACGGATCGCCTCGGAAAACAGGCTCTCCTTGTCGCCAAAATGGCTATAGACGGTGAGCTTGGACACGCCCGCCTGGGCGGCAATGCCATCCATGCTTACCCCGGCATACCCCTGCTCCATGAACATGGTGCGGGCAGCGCCAAGAATGGCGGCGCGTTTCCCAAGATCCTTGGGCCGTCCGGGGCCGTTGCTCCTGGCCTTGGACTTGAGGGGGGGCGAGCTGGACATGCTGCCAATACTAGACCATCGGGTTCTATATTTATACTCGCTGCCGGTGGAATGCAGGCAAGCGCTCAGGAACGGCCGCGCCCAGGCGTTAGCTGCGCACCAGCTTGGTTATGGCCGGTAATTGTTTCGGCTGAATGCCTCCCGGTGTCATGGTGCATCCCATCGGTGTGGGGAATCCACCTAGCGCGTTGAAAAACCCCCGGTGATAGATTGGCTAACGGTCTGTCGGCGCACGTCGGCAGCCCCTTTGGCCAGCACAATGAGGGGATGGGGAGCGTGGACAGGGTCGGGGCGCATGCGCAGACGGGCTGCGTCCGCAGCACATGCGTGCGGCGGACCGGGCTGCTGTGGCGATGGGCATTGCTGGCCTGCGTGCTGTTCGGCGTCTGGCCGGCCGGCGCCCAGCCGCCGACCCATACCGCGTACCACACCGTCACGCGCTGGAGCATGGACGACGGCCTGCCGCACAATCTGGTGCATGCGGTGGCACAGGGCGCCGATGGCCTGATCTGGCTGGGCACCTGGGAAGGTGTGGCGCGCTTCAACGGCCGTGACTTCACCGTGTATGACCGTCAGAACACACCGGGCGTCGAGCTGGGGGGCGTGTTCGTGGTGACACGCGACAGCGCCGGCGGGATGTTGTTCGGCACCGCCTTCGATGGGGTCTACCACTACCAGGACGGCCACTGGCAGCAGCTGGGCGATGCTTCGGCACGGCACCTGGCAGTCAGTGCACTGCTGCGCTGCGCCGATGGCGCATTGTGGGTGGGCACGCCGCAGACGCTGTACCGCATCGAGCCGGACGGGCGGGTGGTGGACGTCGGGCGCCAGGCCGGCCTGCCGCGCGCGCGCATCACCGCGCTGGCGGCCGATGCCGATGGCGATTTGTGGGTGGGCACCGAAGTGGGGCTCTATCGTCTGCCCCGCGATGGCATTGTGGCCGAGGCCTGGGGCAAGGCACATGGCATGCGCGCCGCACCGGTGCGACGGCTGGCCAGCGATCGTCAGGGCGGCCTGCTGGTCGCTGGCGACGACGGCGTGTGGTGGTGGAGCCGCGGTGGCGGACTGCAGCGTTTCCGGCAAGGCCAGCGGGTGGATGCATTGCTGCTGGATCGGCGCGGACATCTGTGGATGAGCCTGCCGTCGGGCACGCTGGTGGTGCATGGCGGCGCGGGTACGCCGGACGAACAGATCGCCATTTCGGGCGTCGCCAGCCCGGCGTTGCTGGAAGACGCCGAGGGCCTGATCTGGGTCGGCAGCACGCACGGCCTGTTCCGCATTGCCGAAGGCGCCGCGCATGGCGTCACCCACGAAGACGGCCTGGCCTCGGACTACGTGCGCACGGTGCTGCAGACCGGCAACGGCACCGTGTGGGTGGGCAGCGCGGTGGGCCTGGACCGCTGGCACAACGACCGGATCAGCCGCGTGTCGGTGGTGCCGAACGAGGGCGGCCGCGTGCTGGAGCAATCGGTGCTGGCCCTGGCCGATGCCGGCGATGGCGGCGTCTGGGCCGGCACGTACAGCCAGGGTGTGGTGCGCCTGGATGCGCAAGGGCGCGTGCTGGCGCGCATTGGTGCGGCCGACGGCCTGCCGTCGCTGTCGGTACGCGCGGTGTTGCCCGATGGCCAGACGCTGTGGATCGGCACCACCGCCGGGCTGGTGCGCTGGCGCGATGGCAAGGCACGCCGCTTCACCGCCGCCGACGGCGTACCCGATGGCTCGGTGCAGGTGCTGTATCGCGATACGCAGGGCAATGTGTGGATCGGCACCGATCGTGGCATGACTGCGCTGTCGGCAAATGGCAGTACACGCGCATGGCTGGGCGAGCAGGATTTCCCCGGGCAGAACGCGTTCGACTTCCTGCGCGATACCAATGGCGACCTGTGGATCGCCAGCGATCGCGGCCTGCTGCGCCTGAGTGGAGAGACCTTCCGCGTCTACGACCACCGGGTCGGGCTGCCGCGCGACAAGGTGTTCCGGGTGATCGACGACGGCCGCGGTTATTTCTGGTTGTCGAGCAACCACGGCGTGTTCCGCATCGCGCGCAGCGACTTCGACCAGCTCGATGCCGGCACGCGCGAGCAGTTGAGTGTGGAGGTGGTGGATCGCAGCGACGGCATGCCCGGCAATCAGGGCAATGGCAGCAGCGCGCCGGCAGGCTGGATGACCCAGTCCGGGCAATTGCTGTTTCCCACCGCTGCGGGCCTGGGCGTGATCGATCCGGCGCGCGTGGGCACCTTGCAAGGCCATCGCGTGCCGA
The DNA here is from genome assembly GCF_003993495.1 of Xanthomonas sp. BRIP62418. Lineage (NCBI taxonomy): Bacteria > Pseudomonadati > Pseudomonadota > Gammaproteobacteria > Lysobacterales > Lysobacteraceae > Xanthomonas > Xanthomonas sp. BRIP62418. Next base: position 141,079 of record NZ_QEZG01000036.1, on the reverse strand, counting down.
TCGTGTTCGAGCGGCTGCTGGTCGACGGCACGGTGCAGCCGCTCAATGGCTTGCATCGCTTCGGCGCGGAGACCCGGCGCATCGCCATTGTCTATGCGGGGCTGAATTATCGTGGCCCGGACAAGGTGCGCTACCGCTACCGGCTGGAAGGCTTCGACCCGGACTGGGTGGACGCCGACAGCGCCAGCGAAGCGGTCTACACCAATCTGCCGCCGGGCCGTTTTCGTTTCCGCGTCCAGGCGATGTCGCTGCCGGTGGACTGGCGGCAGACCGCGCTGGTGGGCGAATCCAGCCTGGTGATCGCACTGGCGCCGCCGTGGTGGCGGCGTGGCGAAGTGATCGCCCTGGGCATCCTCGGACTGGGCAGCCTGATCTACGGGCTCTATCTGTGGCGCACCGCCAGCTACCGCCGTCGTCAGCGCCAACTCAATACGGTGATCGACGCACGCACCCGCGAGTTGAGCGACAAGAACCTCGCGCTGCAGCAGGCCAGCCAGGAGCGCGAAGCCCTGATGCGCCAGCTCGAATACCGCGCCAGCCACGACGTGCTGACCGCCTTGCCGAATCGGCGCGAGGCCGAGCGCGTCCTGCAGCAATGGTTCGATGATGCGCGCGCCGGTGGTCCCTCGCTGGCGTTGGTGCTGATGGATATCGACCATTTCAAGCGCATCAACGACGAGTACGGCCATGAGGTCGGCGATGCGGTGCTGCGCGCGATCGGCGAAGCATTTAACGAGCAGGATCAGGCGCAGTGCTTCGCCGCGCGCCACGGTGGCGAAGAGTTTCTGCTCGCGGCAGTGGGGGTGGACGTTGCACAGGCACGCGCGCTGTTCGAGCGCATGCGCCAGCGGCTGGCGGCGATCGGCATCGAGACGCAGGGCACGACGGTGCGCTGCACCGCCAGCATGGGCATGGCGATGAGCGATGAAGCACCGAGCCGCCGCGAACTGCTGGCACTGGCAGACCGCCGCCTGTACCAGGCCAAGCGGCTGGGGCGCGACCGCTTGGTGGATCAGTAAGCCTGTCGCGTTGCCAGGGGCATGGCGCTGCCGCGCTTACTCCTGCAACTGGTCCGCCTGCGCGTTCAACAAGGCGACAAACGCCTGCGCGGCGCGCGACAGGGTGCGCCCGCCATGGGTCACGCAGCCCAGCTCGCGCGACAGCGTCACATCGGCCAGCGGCAGCGCCACGATCTGGTGATCGATCATGCGTTCCGGCAATACGCTCCACGCTAGGCCGACCGACACCAGCATCTTGATCGTCTCCAGATAGTTGGTGGTCATGCGCAGGCTCGGCACCAGCCCATGCCCGGCGAACAGACCGGCGACGATGCGATGGGTGAACGTGCCCGGATCCGGTAGCACCGCCGGATGCGCCACCACATCCTCCAGCGACACCGCGCGCAACGCGGCAAGCGGGTGATCGGGCGCCACCACGAACTGCAGGCGGTCATGCCAGATCGGTTGCGCGCGCAGCGGCGCACGCGTGTCCGGTGCCAGCGTGGTGACCGCCAGCTCCACCTCGCCGCGCAGCACCGCGGCATAGGCCAGCTCCGAATCCAGGAACTGGATGTCCAGCGCTGCGTGAGGATGCTCCGCGGCGAAGCGGCGCAGCAGGGCGGGCAGGCGATGCAGGCCGACATGATGGCTGGTGGCCAGGCTCAGCCGCCCGCCGACCGCCGCGCCAAGATGCTCCAGCACGCGGCGGGTGTCCTGCAGCTCGGCCAGGATGCGTTGCGCACGCGGCAGCAAGGCCTGGCCGGCCTCGGTCAGCACCACCTGGCGGCCCAGGCGGTCGAACAGCCGCGCCGACAGTTGTGCTTCCAGCAAGGCGATCCGCTTGCTCACCGCCGGCTGGGTGAGGTGCAGGGCCTCGCCGGCGGCCGAAAAGCTGCCGCTTTCGGCAATCGCCACGAAGGCGCTGAGGCTTGCCAGGTCCATTGCCATTCCCAAATTTCATTTGTTGAATAAACAATATGAATTTGCGTTATCGAAGGCAAGCTCCTAGCATCGAACGCAGCCAGGTGGGCACTCCCACCATCCGCCAACCGGATCGCCGCAATGACTGCCAAGACGCTGTACGACAAGCTGTGGGACCTGCACGAGGTCACGCGCCGCGACGATGGTTCGTCGCTGATCTACATCGACCGCCACATCCTGCACGAAGTGACCTCGCCGCAAGCGTTCGAAGGCCTGCGCCTGGCCGGGCGCAAGCCGTGGCGCATCGACGCCAACATCGCCACGCCCGACCACAACGTGCCGACCACGCGGGCCGAGCGCCAGGGCGGGCTGGAGTCGATCTCCGACGAAGTCTCGCGGCTGCAGGTGCAGACGCTGGATGAGAACTGCGACGACTTCGGTATCCTCGAGTTCAAGATGAACGATGCGCGCCAGGGCATCGTGCATGTGGTCGGCCCGGAGCAGGGCGCCACCCTGCCGGGCATGACCGTGGTCTGCGGCGATTCGCATACCTCCACCCATGGCGCGTTCGGCGCGCTGGCGCACGGCATCGGCACCTCCGAGGTCGAGCATGTGCTGGCCACGCAATGCCTGATCGCCAAGAAGATGAAGAACATGCAGGTGCGGGTGGAGGGCACGCTGCCGTTCGGGGTGACCGCCAAGGACATCGTGCTGGCGGTGATCGGCAGGATCGGCACCGCCGGCGGTAATGGCCATGCGCTGGAATTTGCCGGTAGCGCGATCCGCGCCCTGTCGATGGAAGGGCGCATGACCATCTGCAACATGTCCATCGAAGCCGGTGCGCGCGTGGGCATGGTCGCGGTGGACGAAAAGACCATTGCCTACGTGCAGGGCCGCCCGTTCGCGCCAAGGGGCGCCGACTGGGAGGCCGCCGTCGCACTGTGGCGCACGCTGGTTTCCGATGCGGACGCGCACTTCGACACCGTGGTGGAGCTGCGTGCCGAAGACATCAAGCCGCAGGTCAGCTGGGGCACCTCGCCGGAAATGGTGCTGGCGGTCGACCAGCAGGTGCCGGACCCGGCAACCGAACAGGATCCGACCCGGCGCGACTCGATCGAGCGCGCGCTGAAATACATGGGTTTGCGGGCAAACCAGCCGATCACCGAGATCCGCCTGGATCGCGTGTTCATCGGCTCGTGCACCAACTCACGCATCGAGGATCTGCGCGCGGCCGCAGCGGTCGCCCGGGGGCGCAAGGTTGCCTCCACCATCAAGCAGGCGTTGGTGGTCCCGGGCTCGGGTCTGGTCAAGGCGCAGGCCGAGGCCGAAGGCCTGGACAAGGTGTTCCTGGACGCCGGCTTCGAATGGCGCGAGCCGGGGTGCTCGATGTGTCTGGCGATGAACCCGGACAAGCTGGGCAGCGGCGAACACTGCGCCTCCACCTCCAACCGCAACTTCGAAGGCCGCCAGGGCGCCGGCGGCCGCACTCATCTGGTCAGCCCGGCCATGGCCGCAGCAGCGGCGGTCAGCGGGCATTTTGTTGATGTGCGTGACCTCGGGGATTCGGGAATAGGGATTCGGGATTCGTAAAAAGCGCTCCGCCATCCCCAGCCTTTTCGAATCCCCAATCCCCAATCCCGGCCTCTCTCAATGACCCCTTTCACCCAACACACCGGACTGGTGGCGCCGCTGGATCGCGCCAATGTCGATACCGACCAGATCATTCCCAAGCAATTCCTCAAGTCGATCAAGCGCACCGGCTTCGGGCCGAACCTGTTCGACGAATGGCGCTACCTGGACGTCGGCGAGCCTGGCCGCGACAACAGCCAGCGCCCGCTCAACCCGGAGTTCGTGCTCAATTTCCCGCGCTACCAGGGCGCCAGCGTCCTGCTGGCACGCGAGAACTTCGGCTGCGGTTCCTCGCGCGAACACGCGCCGTGGGCGCTGGACGAATACGGCTTCCGCGCGGTGATCGCGCCCAGCTTTGCCGACATCTTCTTCAACAACAGTTTCAAGAACGGCCTGCTGCCGATCGTGCTGGCCGAAGCAGAAGTGGACGCCCTGTTCGCGCAATGCCTGGCCACCGAGGGCTACCGACTCACCGTGGATCTGGCCGCACAGCGCGTGCGCCGCCCCGATGGCGTGGAATACGGCTTCGAGATCGATGCGTTCCGCAAGCACTGCCTGCTCAACGGGCTGGACGACATCGGTCTGACCCTGCAGGACGCCGATGCGATCGGCCGCTTCGAGCAAGGGCATCGCGCGCGTCAACCGTGGCTGTTCGGCGCGCTGCAGTAATTCCGCCGGCACGTACCCACGCCCTGGTTGCGTCAGTACGTGCTGCGCTGTGTTGATTTCACTGACGAGGATTGCATGAGCAAGCAGATTCTGATTCTTCCCGGCGACGGCATTGGCCCGGAGATCATGGCCGAAGCGGTCAAGGTGCTGACGCGCATCGATGCGCAGCATGGGCTGGGTGTCAGCCTGGTGTATGACGAACTGGGCGGTGCGGCCTACGACAAGTACGGCAGCCCGCTGGCCGACGAAACGCTGGAGCGCGCACGCGCCGCCGACGCGGTGCTGCTGGGTGCGGTGGGTGGCCCGCAATGGGACACCATCGATCCATCGCTGCGCCCGGAGCGCGGCCTGCTCAAGATCCGCTCGCAGCTCGGGTTGTTCGCCAACCTGCGTCCGGCGCTGCTGTATCCGCAGCTGGCCGATGCCTCCACGCTCAAGCCTGAGGTGGTGTCGGGGCTGGATCTGTTGATCCTGCGCGAGCTCACCGGCGGCATCTATTTCGGTCAGCCGCGTGGCACGCGCACGCTGGAAAATGGCGAGCGTCAGGCCTACGACACGCTGCCCTACAGCGAAAGCGAGATCCGCCGCATCGCCAAGGCCGGCTTCGAGATGGCACGCCTGCGCGGCAAGAAGCTGTGCTCGGTCGACAAGGCCAACGTACTGGCATCGAGCCAGCTGTGGCGCGCGGTCGTCGAAGAGGTGGCCAAGGACTATCCGGACATTGCGCTGTCGCACATGTACGTGGACAACGCGGCGATGCAGTTGGTGCGTGCGCCCAAGCAGTTCGATGTGATCGTGACCGACAACATGTTCGGCGACATCCTGTCCGACCAGGCGTCGATGCTCACCGGCTCGATCGGCATGCTGCCTTCGGCCTCGCTGGATGCCAACAACAAGGGCATGTACGAGCCATGTCATGGCTCGGCGCCGGACATCGCAGGCAAGGGCATTGCCAATCCGTTGGCTACCATCCTGTCGGTGGCAATGATGTTGCGCTACACCTTCGCGCAATCGGCTGCAGCGGATGCCATCGATCAGGCTGTCGGCAAGGTGCTCGACCAGGGCCTGCGCACCGCCGACATCTGGTCGGAAGGCACGACCAAGGTCGGCACCGTGGCAATGGGGGATGCAGTGGTGGCAGCGCTGTAACAGCGCCCGCATTCCTGAAGCGTTGTGGTGCGCAGGAGTGGCCGGCATGCGGGTGTTGGTCGGTAGCGCGATGCCGCATCCCTGTCCTCACCTGGCGACAGCAATTGGTGGTGCTTGCGCGCGTGCCGGCGTGGGACCTTGAGCGGCATGGATGCCGCGCCAGAGCCTACACGGACGTACTTGCGGCGTGTCCCACGCCGGTACGCGTGCAAGCGCCCGCAGGAGACCGGAGCACTCTCATGGAACGCCAGATGTCGTACACAAGGCCGGTCGGTGTGCGGAGTTGGTCGGCGGCGCGGCGCCGCATCCGGTGTCGGGACACGCCGTAAATCCGTCCCTGGAGGCTCGGTGGCGGCATCCATGCCGCCACACGGTCCCGCACCCGGACGCGACACCACGCTCCCAATATTGCCGCCTCTGATCGGCAAGCAATGCTTTTAAGTTCGCGTGGAACGCCAGGTGTCGTGCGCAAGATTGATCGGTAAGCGGAGCTGGTCGGCAGCGCGGTGCCGCATCCAGTGTCGGGACACGCCGTGAATCCGTCCCTGGAGGCTCGGTGGCGGCATCCATGCCGCCACACGGTCCCGCCCCCGGAAGCGACACCACGCTTCCACCATTGCTATCGCTGATCGGCAAGCAATGCTTCAAGCACGTGTTGATGCCTGCAGACTTCCCAGCCGATGTAATCGGCAAGCCATCTATCTGCTCACGTCGCCAGGATGGACGCTCCGAAGGACCTCCAGCTCAGCATGCCCTCTGCATTTCTTTCCGCAACCGATAGCAATTGGTGGTGCTTGCGCGGGTGCCGGTGTGGGACCTTGAGCGGCATGGATGCCGCGCCAGAGCCTACATGGACGTACTTGCGGCGTGTCCCACACCGGTACACGTGCAAGCGCCCGCAGCAGACCGAAGCATTCGCACAAAACCGGCAGATCTCGTGTGCGAGGTTGTTTTGTGTCGGTACGAGTGCACGCGCCCGCAGCAGCCCGACGCACTTGCAAGAAAGTTGGAACACCAAAACCAAAACGGCCAGCAGATCACGCTGCCGGCCGTCAGGTCTTATCGTCTAGCAAACTACCGTTATTACGCCACCGCAGCCGTCTTACCCGCGACCACGCCGCGCTCGCGCTGACGCAACAGGCGGTTGGCCACGTCCAGCCAGGCCAGTGCGCTGGCTTCGATGATGTCCTTGCTGGTGCCGGTGCCTTCGTATTCCACGCCGTCGTGGCGCACGCTCAGGCTGGCTTCGCCACGTGCGTCCGCGCCGATGCCCACGCTGTGCACCTGGTAGCTGTCCAGCTCCAGCTTCACACCGGTGGCCGAGGCCAACGCGCCGAATAGCGCGTCCACCGGACCATTGCCCTGCGCGGTTTCGGCCACGCGGTTGCCTTCCGGATCGGACAATTCCACCAGCGCATTGGCACGGCTGCCGACATCGCTGATGGTCATCGACGCCAGGCGGTAGCCTTCCTGCACGGTGGCGTCCTGCATCAATGCCTGCAGGTCCGCGTCGGTGACCACGCGCTGCTTTTCGCACAATGCCTTGAACTGCTCGAAGACCAGTTTGACCTCTTCTTCCTCCAACAGATATCCCAGGGCACGCAGGCGCTGCTCCACTGCCGCGCGGCCGCTGTGGCGGCCCAGGACCATCTGCGAGGACTCCCAGCCCACGTCTTCCGGACGCATGATTTCGTAGGTGCCGCGATGGCGCAGCATGCCGTGCTGGTGGATGCCCGACTCGTGCGCGAACGCATTGCCGCCCACCACCGCCTTGTTGCGCTGCACCGGCATGCCGACCAGGCGTTGCAGCAACTGCGAGGTGGAGACGATGCGTGGGGTGTTGATGTCGGTATCGATGTTGTAGAACGCACCGCGCACCTTCAGTGCCATGGTGATTTCTTCCAGTGCACAATTGCCGGCGCGCTCGCCGATGCCGTTGATGGTGCATTCGACCTGGCGTGCACCGCCTTCGATCGCCGCCAGCGAATTGGCCACCGCCAGACCCAGATCGTTGTGGCAGTGCGCACTGAAGATGACCCTGTCGGCACCTTCCACGCTGGCGATCAGGCGCGAGAACATGCCGCGGATTTCCTCCGGCGTGGTAAAGCCCACGGTGTCCGGCAGATTGATCGTGGTGGCACCGGCGGCGATCGCCACGCGCGCGACCTCGGCCAGGAAATCCTCTTCGGTGCGGGTGGCGTCCTCGGCGGAGAACTCGACATCGTCGATATAGCCGCGCGCCAGCGTCACATGCCTGTGCACCGATTCCAGCACCTGCTCGCGGCTCATGCGCAGCTTGTGCTCGCGATGCAGCGGGCTGGTGGACAGGAAGACATGCAGGCGCGGATTGGCAGCCGCTTCCAGTGCACGTGCGGAAGTTTCGATATCGGCCTGCAGGCAGCGCGACAGCACCGCCAGCGTGGGGCGACGCAATTCGCGGCCGATCATCGCCACCGCCTCGCGGTCGGAATGCGAACTGGCCGGGAAACCGGTTTCGATGATGTCCACGCCGAGCTCGTCCAGCGCGCGCGCCATCACCAGCTTTTGCTGGGGCGTCATGCTGCAACCGGGGGATTGCTCGCCGTCGCGCAGGGTGGTGTCGAAAATTCGGATACGCGGGGTCTGGTTGGATACGGTCGTGTTCACCAGGATGACTCCTCTACGGCGATGGCGTTGACAGGCGTTGAAGCGACTGCGGATGGGCGGGAAAGAACGGGTGTTTCGGGAAGTGACTTGGCGCTGCGTTCGTTGCGCAGCCGCTCGGTATTGCGACGACGCGGCTTGCGTGGCGGCCGCGGCCGCACCTCGGACAAAAGTGTGGCCAGAACAGTTGCGTCGATATTACCGCCAGAGACCACCGCGCACTTGCGTTTGCCTGAAACGCGACGACCGGCAGCCAGTGCCAGCGCGCCAGCGCCCTCGGCGATGACGTGTTCCTCCAGCGCCAGGCGCACAAGGGTTTCGCGCAATTCGGCCTCGCGCACGATCACCACATCGTCAAGCAGGCTCGAGCACAGGCGGCGGGTCAGAAAACCGGGAATCTTGACCTTCACGCCATCGGCCAGCGTGGGGACCGGAGTGATTTCGCGGAAGTCGCCGCGCACGGCACGGGCCATCGAATCGACGCCCTCCACCTGCGCGCCGACGATGCGCACGCCTTGCGATTTCAGTGCCAGCGCCACACCGGAGGCCAGCCCGCCGCCGCCAATCGGCACGATCACCACGTCAGGGGCATGCGCAGCCAGTTCGATGCCGACCGTGCCTTGCCCGGCGATCACGTCCGGGTCGTCGAAGGCGGACAGAAAACGGTAGCCGTTCTGCTCGGCCAGCTCACGCGCGAACGCAAACGCTTCGTCATAGCTGTTGCCATGCTGGCGGACGGTGGCACCCCAGTGCGCGACGCCGGCAATCTTGGTCTGCGGCGCGCCGTAGGGCATCACGGTGATGGCCTGCACGCCCAGCCGGTACGCCGACCAAGCCACGCCTTGCGCATGGTTGCCGGCCGATGCGCAGATCACCGGGCGCTCGTCGCCGCGTTCCAGGCCTGCCAGCAACGCGTTCAATGCGCCGCGCACCTTGTAGGAGCCGGTGCGCTGCAGGTTTTCCAGCTTCAACCACACACCGAAGCGCTCGGCGTAATGCAGCGGCGTCGGCGACAGGTACTTGCGCAGACGTGCCTGTGCGGCCAGCACGTCGGCCACGCTGACGGCCACGTCGCCTACGTCTGGCTCCTGCGGGGAGGGGCGGCCGGAATCAGGCATTGCGGCACGCGCACGGCCGATCCGGAAGAAGACACCTCCGGATGGCGATTTGCTGGTCGCGCGAGGTCTGGGCGTTCATGCCGCAACCTCGACCGAGTCCAGCGCGGTGATCACCACCGACTCGCAGTCGTACACTTTTTCCAGCTGCAGGCGCAGCGTCTCCGGCGGGCGCGTGCTGTCCACGTCCAGTTGCAGATGCCAGCGGCCGGCATCGTCCGGTGCGCAGGCGCCCTGGATGGCACAGGGGCGAAAGCCGCGTCGCTCGGTCATGCCGAGCACGCGCACCAGGGCGCCTTCGGCCGGCGTCAGCACCAGATCAAGCCGGTAACGCATGCGATGTCTCCTTGGCCGCGTGTGCGGGATTGCTGTCCAGCATGGTGCTGTTGGCGTTGTTGGGCGGCACCAGTGGCCACACGTTGGCGCGTGCGTCGATGGCCACGTGCAGCAGGCCGGGGCCGGGTTGTGCCAGCAGCTCGGCCAGCGCCGCGTCCACGTCGCCGCGCGCGATGATGCGCTTGGCGGGGATGCCGAAGACCTGCGCCAGCGCCGCAAAATCCGGATTGTCGGACAGGTCGATCTCGCTGTAGCGCTCGGCAAAGAACAGCTCCTGCCACTGCCGCACCATGCCCAGCGAACTGTTGTCCAGCAGCACGATCTTCACCGGCAGCTTGCAGCGTGCAATCGTCACCAGTTCCTGCACGTTCATCATGAAGCTGCCGTCGCCGGACACCAGCACCACGGTGCGGTCGGGGCAGGCGAACTGCGCGCCCATCGCCGCCGGCAGGCCGAAGCCCATCGTGCCGAGCGCGCCGCTGGTGAGGTGGTTGCGCGGATCGTTGAAGCGGCAATGCTGGGCTACCCACATCTGATGCTGGCCCACATCGCAGGCGATGATGGTGTCGGCCGGGGCCACTTCGCTCAGGCGCTTGAGCAATGCCGGCGCGTAGATATCGGTACCGGGTGCGTCGTAGCGCGCGCCGAATTTCTCGCGGTTGGCAAAGCAGCGCGTACGCCATGCCTGGCAATTGCCACGTGCTGCGCTCAATGCCTTCAGACTGACCGCCACATCGCCGGGCACGGCGATGTCGGCCGTGCGCAGCTTGGAAATTTCATAGGCGTCGGCATCCAGGTGGATGACGCGTGCGAAGGGTGCGAATTCGCTCAGCTTGCCGGTGGCACGGTCGTCGAAGCGCGCGCCGACAACGACCAACAGATCGCATTCCTGGATCGCCATGTTGGCCGCACGCGTGCCATGCATGCCCAGCATCCCCAGATAATCCGGATGCGCATGCGGCAACGCGCCCAGGCCGCGCAAGGTCAGCGCGGTGGGGATGCCGGTGGCTTCGACAAAGCGCCGGAACGCCTCCACCGCGCCGGCCAGCGCGATCCCGCCACCGCCATAAACCACCGGGCGTTCGGCACTGGCGATGGCCGCCAGGGCCTGCGCCAGTTTTGCATCTTCCGGCGCCGGGGGCGGCAACACCGCCGCCGGCACGTGATCGGGCAGATGCGACGCGTCGGCAATCTGCACGTCCTTGGGCAGGTCGATCAGGACCGGCCCGGGACGCCCCTCGCGCGCGATGCGGAACGCTTCGCGCACCATGCCCGGAAGATCCTCCACGCGCCGCACCAGGAAGCTGTGCTTGACGATCGGCATGGTCATGCCGAACACATCCAGTTCCTGGAACGCATCGGTGCCCAGCAGCGGCGTGGCGACCTGGCCGGTCAGGCACACCATCGGGACCGAATCGAGCATCGCATCGGCGATGCCGGTGACCAGATTGGACGCGCCCGGGCCGGAGGTGGCCACGCACACGCCGACCCGGCCGCTGGCACGGGCGTAGCCGTTGGCGGCCAGGGCGGCGCCCTGTTCGTGACGGACCAGGATGTGCTTCAGCCTGGAATCCACCAGGGCGTCGTAGAACGGCATGATGGTGCCGCCCGGATAACCGAACAGCGTTTCCACGCCCTCGGCTTCCAGGGCCTGCGTCAGCCAGCGCGCGCCGTTGCGGGGCGTGCTGTGTGCGGAGGTGTTCATGCGTTGCGGACCTTCGGTGTTAGCGGTGGGGGTGCGGCGGCATTACGCCGCTTGTTGATTCGCGGGTGCGGCGGCGGCTTGTTGCTGCCCGTTGAGCCACACCATCTTGGCGCGCAGCTTCTTGCCCACTTCCTCGATCGGGTGCTCCAGATCGGCCTGCTTGAACTTGGTGTAGTTCGGCAGGCCGGCTTCGTATTCGGCCACCCAGTTCTTGGTGAAGGTGCCGTTCTGGATGTCGGTCAGCACGTCCTTCATTCGCGCCTTGGTGCTGGCGTCGATCACGCGCGGGCCGCTGACATAGTCGCCGTATTGCGCGGTTTCGGACACGAATTCCAGCATGCGGGTAATGCCGCCTTCGTAAAACAGGTCCACGATCAACTTCAGTTCGTGCAGCACTTCGTAATACGCGATCTCCGGCTGGTAACCGGCTTCCACCAATACCTCGAAACCGGCCTGCACCAGCGAGGAGGCGCCGCCGCACAGCACCGCCTGCTCGCCGAACAGATCGGTTTCGGTCTCTTCCTTGAAGGTGGTCTTGATGATGTTGGCACGCGCCCCGCCCAGGCCGCCGGCATAGGTCAGCGCGAACTGCTCGGCCTTGCCGCTGGTGTCCTGGTAGACCGCGTAGATGCACGGCACGCCGCGACCGATTTCATACTCGCGACGTACCAGCGCGCCCGGGCCCTTCGGCGCGACCAGCACCACGTCCAGGTCGGCGCGCGGGGTGATCATGTCGAAATGTACGTTCAGGCCATGCGCGAACAGCAGGCAGGCGCCCTGTTTCATGTTCGGGGCGATGACTTCCTCGTAGAGCTTCTTCTGCACCATGTCCGGGGTCAGGATCGCGACCAGGTCGGCACTCTTCACCGCCTCGGCCGGCGCCACCACGGTGAAGCCGTCGGCCTGGGCCTTGGATTCGGTCGGGCCACCGGCACGCAGGCCGACGGTGACGTCGAAGCCGGAATCGCGCAGGTTCAGCGCATGCGCGCGGCCCTGGCTGCCGTAGCCGATGATCGCGATTTTCGGTTGGGTGTCGTTGCTCATGGAGTAGTCCTTGCGGGGTTTGGCAGTGGGAAAGAAATCAGCCGGCGGTGCAGACACTGGCCGGCCAGGCAAAGTGGGGATGGACGATGGCACTGCGCATGCACGCGCAATCACCAGCGCGCCGGTGGGCACGCGTGATGGGCATTGCGGCGATGTCAGTGATGTCGTTCATGTCATTCGAAACTTTTGGTGGTCCCTGAAACGCGAAACCCCGCGCCGTTGCCGGTGCGGGGTCTGATCGAAGCCTTGTGTGTCTGTTGCCTACACGAAGTCCCGTCCCGCACCGGTTGGCGAGGTAATAAGTACGAGCACGAGAAGCGACGCTGCCGACGCACCGATGGGTGCGGACACTGGGGCGTTCGAGGTGGTGTGGCGGTGCGGCATGAGACCGAGATAACCATCGCTGCTGGTGGGGTGTCAACCCTTGCGCGTGAAACGGCCGCGTCAATGGGCGCTGTGTCGCGCAAAACCGCGTGGCAGCAGCATGGTTGCTGTTGAAACCGGATCGGTACGGGCCAGCGGCAGGCGCTACGCGTCACTAAATGCGCGGCATTTGTGCTGACAGGCAGTGCGTGCCGAACGATGTGGCCTGACCCGCTGGTATGGTTGACCACTCACATGTGGTGTTTCGGGGATCGTCTGTCATGCGTCGCGTACCTGTGTTGTTGGTGTCTGCCTTGGCGCTGCTTGCGCCACCTCTGAGTGCTGCCGACCGGATCACCGGGCAGCCGTTTGCCACCCGCTCGGAAGTCATCGCCCCGCACGCAATGGCGGCGACCTCGCAGCCGTTGGCCACCCAGATCGCGCTGGATGTGATGAAGGGCGGCGGCTCGGCGGTGGATGCGGCGATCGCCGCCAATGCCGCGCTGGGGCTGATGGAGCCGACCGGCAACGGCGTGGGTGGGGATCTGTTCGCCATCGTCTGGGACCCCAGGACCAGCAAGCTCTACGGCTACAACGGCTCGGGCCGCTCGCCGAAGTCGCTGACCCTGGCCGAGTTCCAGCGCCGCGGGTTGAAGGACATTCCGCCGACCGGCCCGTTGCCGGTGTCGGTGCCGGGCGCGGTGGATGGCTGGTTCGCGTTGCATGAGCGCTTCGGGCGCAAGCCGATGGCGCAGAACCTGGCCCCGGCCATCCGTTATGCCCGCGAAGGCCATCCGGTGGCCGAAACCATCGCCTATTACTGGGACCGCTCGGTGCCGCGCCTGTCGCAATACCCCGGCTTCAAGGAGCAGTTCACCATCGACGGCCATGCCCCGCGCAAGGGCGAGCTGTGGAAGAACCCCAACCTGGCCAACACCTTGCAGCTGATCGCCGACGGCGGCCGCGACGCGTTCTACAAGGGCGATATCGCCCGCACCATCGGCGCCTATTTCAAGGCCAATGGCGGCTACCTGAGCTACGAGGATCTGGCCAGCCACACCGGCGAGTGGGTGGAGCCGGTGTCCACCAACTACCGTGGCGTTGATGTCTGGGAGTTGCCGCCCAACAGCCAGGGCATTGCCGCGCTGCAGATGCTCAACATCCTGGAGGGCTACGATTTCTCCAAGATCCCGTACGGCTCGGCCGAACACGTGCACCTGTTCACCGAAGCCAAGAAGCTGGCCTTCGCCGACCGCGCGCGTTTCTATGCCGACCCGGCGTTCCAGCCGGCACCGCTGGCCAGGCTGATTTCCAAGGACTACGCCGCGCAGCGTCGCGCGCTGATCTCCATGGACAAGGCGCTCAAGGAGGTGCAGCCGGGCACGCCCAAGCAGCTGGAAGAGGGCGACACGATCTACATGACCGTGGCCGATGCCGACGGCATGATGGTGTCGTTGATCCAGTCCAATTACCGCGGCATGGGCAGCGGCATGGCCCCGCCGGGGCTGGGCTTCATCCTGCAGGACCGTGGCGAGATGTTCGTGCTGAAGAAGGATCACCCCAACGGCTACGCGCCGGGCAAGCGGCCGTTCCAGACCATCATTCCCGCTTTCGTCACCAAGGACGGCAAGCCGTGGCTGAGCTTCGGGGTGATGGGCGGGGCGATGCAGCCGCAGGGTCACGTGCAGATCGTGATGAACCTGGTGGACTTCCACATGAATCTGCAGGAAGCCGGTGACGCGCCGCGCATCCAGCACGAAGGCTCCACCGAGCCGACCGGCCAGGCCACCGCGATGAGCGATGGCGGCGAGGTCAATCTGGAAACCGGCTTCTCCTACGACACCATTCGCGCGCTGATGCGCAAGGGCCACCGGGTGATCTTTGCCGATGGCCCGTATGGCGGATATCAGGCGATCGCGCGTGATCCGGCCAGCGGGGTGTATTACGGCGCTTCGGAAAGCCGCAAGGACGGGCAGGCCGCCGGTTACTGAGCAGGCGCCTGCGGATGCATGGCGCCGCTCAACTGCAGCCGCGGCGCGCCGCTAATGATGGTGATGGATTAGGAACGCCCATGAGCTCGATGCAACAGCCCGGTCCGCCGTCGCAAACGCAGGCGGCGCTGCTCCCCGATGCACCGGTCGCGCTGCTGCGGCTATCGGCCGAGGCCTGCGTGGTGGCCTGCAACCGCGCCGGCCTGGACGTCCTGGGCAAGACCGCCAGCGAGCTGCAGGGCGCGCCGGTGTCGGTGGTGTGGGGATTGAGTGCAGCCGATCTGGCCGGCGAAGACGGCGTATGGGCCGCCCCCGGCGACGACCCGGCCCGGCGCGTGCGCTATGTGCGCGACCGCGAGTACGGGGGCTGGATGCTGTCGCTGCCGCATGTGGAAACCGCGATCCTGCTGCGCGAAGCCACCCGCCTGGCCGAAGACAGCCGGCCGGTGCCGATCTCGCCGCTGCTGCAGCCATTGGTGGCGCGCCTGCAGGCCGAACATGAAGACCGCACCGTACTCGAGCGCACCGCCCAGGCACTGGCTAGCTGCGAGCTGGAGCTGTTGCTGCCGCCCGGTCTGTCCGAGACCGACATGGGGCGCCGGCTGCAGGCCGGCTTCGGCAATCTGGCCGAAGCGATCCGCCAGGCAGTGGCGTTGTCGGTGCAGATCGCTGCCGAAGTGCCGCCGCTGGTGGCCGAAAACGACGAGATGGTGCGTCAGTCGCAGGCACAGACCGACGCGCTGGATGGCGCGCGCACCGCGGTGGAGCGCCTTGCTGCGAGCCTGCATGACGTCAACGCCGATCTGGCGCAGGTGATTGCGCTGGCCGCCAGCGCCGACGACAGCGCACGCCAGGGCGTCGCTGCCGCACATGCGCTGGGCCAGGCCATGCACGAGGTGGAACGTCGCGCGGCGCGTGCCGGCGAGGTCATCGAAGTCATCGACTCGGTGGCGTTCCAGACCAACATCCTGTCGATCAACGCCAGCATCGAAGCGGCGCACGCTGGCGATGCCGGGCGCGGCTTTGCGGTGGTCGCCACCGAGATCCGCCGCCTGGCTGAACGGGCCGCAGCGGCAGCGCGCGACGTGCGCGCGATCCTGGCCGAAACCAGCGCCGCGGTGGGCGAGGGCGCGGCCTCGGCGCGCGGCACCGAAGCGGTGCTCGATGGCATCACCCGCGTGCTCGGCCAGGCCAGCAGCGCGATGACCACGGTGGCCGGGCGGATCCAGGCGCAGGACGGCGAGATTCGCGGCATCGAGCGTGCCGTCGATGGCGTGGTGGCGCTGGGGCGCAGCAACCTGCAGCATGCCGCGCATGTGGCCGAACGCAGCGAGGCGCTGGAGCGCGGCACCGAGACGCTGCGCGACTGCGTGGGCCTGTTCCGTCTGCCGGCCGATCCGCTGGCAGTTCCCCGCCACGCGCGCGTCAAGGAACTCGCCGTGGCCGCCGCCGCTCGCATCGGCACCGCCCTGGCGCAGGCCATCGCACGCGGCCAGATCGACGAAGCGGCGCTGTTCGCACGCACCTACACGCCGATTGCCGGCGTGGAGCCCGCCAAGTTCAGCACCGACTTCGATGCGCTTTGCGACGCGGTGTTGCCTGCCTTGCAGGAGCCGCTGCTGGATGCGCATCCCTGGATCGTGTTCGCGATCTGCGCCAATCCCGATGGTTATGTGCCCACGCACAACCTTCGCTTCACCCAGCCGCTGACCGGCGATCCCAAGCGCGATCTGGTCGGCAACCGCACCAAGCGCAAGTTCACCGACCGTGTCGGCCGCAGCGTGGGCGCGCACACCGACCCGTACCGCCTGCAGGTCTACCGCCGCGACACCGGCCAGATCATGTTCGACCTGTCGGTGCCGATCTACGTCGGCCGCAGGCACTGGGGCGGTTTGCGGGTGGGCTACACGCTGGACTAGCGCGCCGCGTCACTGCGGCGCGGCGGATACGGCACTGGACGTCGCCGTCGCAGTGTTGCCACCCAACTGCTCGGCAAGAAAACGTTCCAGGGTGCGATAGAACGTGATCTGGTTGGCCTCCTTGTAGAAACCGTGTCCCTCCTTGGGAACGGACATCCATTGCGGCGCGTTGCCGCTGCGCGTCAATGCCGCGCGCAGGCTCTTGGCCTGTGCGAAGGGAGCTCGCTCGTCCTCTTCGCCGTGCACGAGCAGCACCGGCACCTTGATGCGCTCAGCCAGCATCACCGGGGAGTGCGCCGCCAGTTCAGCCGTATCACGGCCAATGGCGCGCTCCAGATAATTCAGGCCGTAGTCGCTGCGATTGATGTCGCCCTTGCTGTACATCATCTGCAGGTCGTAGATGCCGGCCACGCCCACCGCGCAGCGGAACAACTCCGGCGCCTTGACCTGCACCATCATGGCGGCATACGCGCCGAAGCTGGCGCCATAGCTGCAGATGCGCGTCTGATCGGCGAGTCCCTGGCCCACTGCCCAGCGAACGCCGTCGACCAGATCGTCCTGGATACGCTCGCCCCATTGGCGATACCCGGCGCGCTCGAACCGGTTGCCACGCCCCAGGCCGCCGCGATAGTTGACCTGCAGCACCAAATAGCCGCGGCTGGCCAGGAACTGGGCGTCGGTATCGAAGGCCCAGCCATCGCCATCTGCATGCGGGCCACCATGCGGCAGCAGGATCATCGGCAGCCGTTCACCGCGTGCAGCGGTGCCGGGGACGGTGAGCACGCCGTCCAGGATCAACCCGTCGCTGGCCTGAAACGTCACCATGCGCCGCTCGTTCATCTGCGCCGCCGGCAATGCACTGCGTGCCTTGATGACAAGTTTCAGCGTGTTGCTCGGCCGGTCGAAGATGTACCAGGCACCTGCATCGCGGTCGCTATAGGCCCGTAGCAGCAGGCCGCTGCCGTCCTCGGTGAAATTGACGAAGTCCACGTACTGGCCGGCCAGGGTCTGGCTCAGGCTCCGGTGCAGTTGCGCTTCGGTAGTGTCCTGCTCGAAATAGCGCAGCGTCGGCCGCCCTGGCCCAAGTCGTGCAGCAAATGGCGTCTGCGGCGCCGGACCCCACTGCAGATCGTCCACGCTGTAGAACGGGTCCGACGCGAGCACGCTGCGCTGCTGGCCGTCGGGATCGCTGGCCACCAGGACTGCAGGGCCACCGGCCTCGCTGTACCAGCCGTAGACGCGGCCAGGCTGCCGTGCAAATGCGATCGGTCGCCAGTTGGCCTGGACCTGGGACATCGGCGACCAGCCATTGCCCGATCGGCGGAACAGCAACGGGTTATCGTTGTCGTCGGTGCCGTACGCGTATTGCGCCACACCATCGTGGTCGAGCACGAAGCGCAGATCGGGAACGTCGACGTCTGCCATCAGGCGATGGGTAGTGGTGCTGGCGTCGACGTCGTAGAGCATCGAGTGGCGCGAGTCCAGCGACAGGCGTCGCATGTAGAAGTGCCCGTTGCGGCGACTCGGCAGGCCCTCGATATAGCCGAACCCGCGCTCCAGCCCCGCGTTGCGGGTGCTTTGCAGGTAGCCGTACACATAGCGCTGATTGCTGCCATCCAGATCGGTGGCGATGATCTCGCCCATCGGCATGGGCTCTTCCAGCGAGCCGAGTTTGCGCCCCTTGCCGATCACCAGCCGGCGGTCGTTGACCCAGGCAATGCGCACCGGCAATTCATAGCGCGGCAGGCGCAGCATCGTGGTGGACTGCATGCCGGCAATGCGGTAGACCACCAGCGCGTAGTTGCCATCGCCCAGGTCCGCGCTGACCGCCAGATGCTTCCCATCGGGCGACATCGCCGGCGAGGAGATCGGGCCGGATTCGACGAAGGCCTCTACAGGCGGCGGGGACGCGGCCTGCGCAGTCCCTGAAAAAAACCCCATCAGCAGCATCGCTGCCCAGCCAAACCGGTGCATCCCTTGCATCTGCGTCGTCCATTCCCTTGTTTCACAGAAAGATAACGAACCGGCGATAGCTGTGGCAAGTGGATCAAAAAAAAGCCGCCGAAGATCGGCGGCAGGGAGAGAGAGCAGGTTTCTTGTTGTGGTGACTGCAGGCTAGCGGTGTGATGTGCCGTGGAAATGTCCGTGCATGGCACCACCGCGCTGCTGCGTGCCAGGCGGCCGGTGACGTGGCAGTCCTGGCACGTGGACAACGACTTCCCCAAAGTGGTCGTTGTGACAACCGGCGTGTCCAGGCAACGGACCGGCGGCTCATGGGTGCGATCAGAAGCGCTGGGCGTCTACGTGTGGCTGCAGCGTCCCGGGATGGCCCAGGCCGAATCGAACGCGTTGGCAGACGCGCTGTTCGCGAATGCGCGTTGTGTTGCAGTGCGAGGCGTGCAGTGCGAGGGCGCTCTTGTAGCGCCGCAGCGACGCTGCGCGTGTGCTGCCGACCTGCGCTGCCATACACGGACAACGGTCGCTGCCGAAGGTGACAACACTGCGTTGGTCATCGCCAGGCGAGCGCGGCCGCTGCACGCAACGGCCTGCACCAGGCGTGCATCTCTTCGCCGAGCGCGGTGCCGACAGCTGGCGACATTTTTTAGCCGCGCAGGGTGCGATGTGGTTTAATCGCCGCCGAAGTGGGGGTACCGCAGTGCGCTGCGGTTGAGATAGTCCCTTCGAACCTGATCCGGCTGATACCGGCGTAGGGAAGCTTCGTTAGATGCGATGGTCCGTGCCGTGCACGGGCGCATCGCCATTGAGCGCCGCCGCTTCGTCCGCCTGCGACTTCTTCGCAGAGCCAGCGCCGTGGGTGCTGGTTTTCCAGCACACAGGACGAACGCCATGAATGCCGCGCCTACCGTTTTGCAGCAACAAGCCCAGTCGCTGTCCGAGGCTGTGACCCAGCCGATTCCAGGGTCCCGCAAGATCTTCGTGCAGGGCTCGCGCGCCGATCTGCAGGTGCCGATGCGCGAGATCGCATTGACCCGCACCCCCACCTTGTTCGGCGGTGAGGACAATGCGCCGCTCAGTGTCTATGACACCTCCGGGCCATATACCGACCCGCACGCGGCGATCGATCTTGCCGCCGGTCTGGCGCCGCTGCGCGCGCGCTGGATTGCCGAGCGCGACGACACCGTGGCGCTGGACGGCCTGAGTTCCAGCTTCGGCCGCGGCCGCGAGCACGATGCGCGCCTGGATGCCGTGCGTTTTCCTGCGCGGCGCCTGCCGCGCGTGGCACGCGACGGTGCCAATGTCACCCAGATGCATTACGCGCGGCGCGGCATCATCACCCCGGAAATGGAGTTCGTGGCGATCCGCGAAAACCAGCGCCTGGAAGCGGTGACCGACGCGATCCTGTGCAAGCGGCATCCGGGCGAGGCCTTCGGCGCTGCGATCCAGCACCGCATCACGCCGGAATTCGTCCGCGAGGAAATCGCCCGCGGCCGCGCGATCCTGCCCAACAACATCAATCACCCGGAAAGCGAGCCGATGATCATCGGTCGCAATTTCCTGACCAAGATCAACGCCAACATTGGCAACAGCGCGGTGTCGTCCGGTATTGCAGAAGAGGTCGAAAAGCTGGTGTGGTCGATCCGCTGGGGCGGCGACACGGTGATGGACCTGTCCACCGGCAAGCACATCCACGAGACCCGCGAATGGATCATCCGCAACTCGCCGGTGCCGATCGGCACGGTGCCGATCTATCAGGCGCTGGAAAAGGTCGACGGGCGCGCAGAAGAGCTGACCTGGGAGATCTTCCGCGACACCTTGATCGAGCAGGCCGAGCAGGGCGTGGACTACTTCACCATTCATGCCGGTGTGCTGCTGCGCTATGTGCCGCTGACTGCCAAACGGGTTACCGGCATCGTCTCGCGCGGCGGGTCGATCCTGGCCAAGTGGTGCCTGGCCCACCACAAGGAAAACTTTCTCTACACGCATTTCGAAGACATCTGCCAGATCATGAAGGCCTACGACGTGGCGTTTTCGCTGGGCGATGGCTTACGCCCGGGCTGCATTGCCGATGCCAACGACGCAGCACAGTTCGGCGAGCTGGAAACGCTGGGCGAGCTGACCAGGATCGCCTGGAAGCACGATGTGCAGACCATGATCGAAGGCCCGGGGCATGTGCCGATGCAGTTGATCAAGGAAAACATGGACAAGCAGCTGCGCGAATGCGGCGAGGCGCCGTTCTACACGCTGGGGCCGCTGACCACCGATATCGCGCCCGGCTACGACCACATCACCAGCGCGATCGGCGCGGCGATGATCGGCTGGTTCGGCACCGCCATGCTTTGCTATGTCACGCCCAAGGAGCATCTGGGCCTGCCCAACCGGCAGGACGTACGTGACGGCATCATGGCCTACAAGATCGCCGCGCATGCCGCGGACCTGGCCAAGGGCCATCCCGGTGCGCAGGTGCGCGACAACGCCTTGAGCAAGGCGCGTTTCGAATTCCGTTGGGATGACCAGTTCCATCTCGGGCTGGATCCGGAAAAGGCCAAGGAGTTCCACGACGCAACCCTGCCCAAGGACGCGCACAAGCTGGCGCACTTCTGCTCGATGTGCGGGCCGCATTTCTGCTCGATGAAGATCACCCAGGACGTGCGCGATTACGCAGCCGAGCACGGTATGGGCGAAGCGCATGCCTTGTCGGCGGGAATGGAGGAAAAGTCGGCGCAGTTCCTGGCGCAGGGTGCGCAGGTGTATCGCGCCACCTGACACGCGCCAGCAATGTTGCGTTGCAGCGGGCCGATAGTTCGCTTAAGAAAAATTCAGCTTCGGCTTAGGCAGATCGCAGCGTGGTGCGCAAGTGCCGCGCTGCGACTGCGCTGCAAGCGGTTACAGCCGGCAAGCATTTCAGCGCATTTTTCTGAATCGCAGATAAAAAAATCGCGCCAGAGGCGCGAAGGGGACATCGTAATTATTTGAATTCGTCGGCGAGAGAGAGAGAGCCTGACGTCGCCACCTGTCGTAGGGAAGCAACGGGGCATAGAGTAAAATTTGCACCAAATGGATGCATGACACAGTTGGTTGTGGTCCTTTGCTGAATTTGGCGCTTCGCGCGAAGTGCGTGATGCGTTCTTTGTAGTCCTTGCATGCCGGTGCGTGTTCTTGCCGATGAGTGTTCCTCCCGCTAATGCGATGCCATCGGGCCGGTTGCGTGTCGGCCAGTGCGTGGTCGATGTTGCCTCGCGCGAAGTGCATGCGCCCGGCGCCCGGCGCGCCGCGCGTCTGGCACCGAAATCCCTGGCGGTGTTGCTGACGCTGGCGCGGCAGCCGGGCCAGGTGGTGACCCGCGAGCAGTTGTTGGCCGAGGTCTGGCCCGACACCTTGCCGACCAACGACGTGGTGACCCAGGCGGTCACGCAACTGCGCAAGGCGTTGGCCAGCAACGGCAGCCAGCGCTTCGAGCATATCGAGACCATCGCCAAGACCGGCTATCGCCTGCTGGCGCCGGTGGCATGGGAGCAGCGCTCGGACAGCTCCGCCGATGCCGTCGCGGGCCCATCGGTGGCAACGGTATCGAGCACGACACTTGAGGAACGCGATCCCACGGCCGGCATCGCGGCCGCTGCCGCCCTGGAGCGTGACGCGGCAAACCGGCAGCCGCTGCCGTTGGTTCGGTCCGCACCGGCGGCCGCGCAGCGGCGCCGCTGGATCGCACTGGCGGTGGCCGGCGTGACCTTGCTGGTGGTGCTGGTGCTGGCGGCACGGACGCTGTGGATGCGTGCGCCAGCCAGCGACACCGCGGCGGCCTCGGCAGTGCTGGGCAGCCCCAAGCGCCCGTATCAGATCATCACTGCAGGCGGCGGTTTCGATCTCACGCCCAGCCTGTCGCCGGACGGGGCGATGGTGGCCTACGCCTCGCTGACCAGCGATCGGGCAGGCACCTCGATCCTGGTCAAGACCACCAACAACGCCTATCCGCGCGTGCTCGATACGCCGGCGGCCGGCATCTCCGATCGGCTGCCGGCCTGGTCGCCGGACGGGCGCGAGATCGCCTTCTCGCGGCAGGCGCCCGATGGTGGCTGCCGCGTCATGATTGCCGCCGCCAGCGGCCCGGCTGCCGCACGCGAGGTGGCGCGCTGCGACGGCGCGGACATGCTGAGTTTCAGCTGGTCGCCAGACGGCCGTGCGTTGCTGTTCGGCAGCATGACCGGCGCGCACGGGGCGCCGCACATGCGGCGGCTGGATCTGGAAACGGGTCAATGGCAGCCGCTGAGCTACAGCGCGCAGCCGAGCGACTTCGACTACACGCCGCGCTACTCGCCGGACGGCCACTGGATCGTGTTTCTGCGCAATCCGCAGCTTGGCGACCTGTGGCGCATTCCGGCAAGCGGCGGAACCGCCGAACGGCTGACCCATGACAACGCGGATGTCCGCGGCTGGAGCTGGTTGCCCGACGGCAGCGGCCTGATCTTCGGGCGTCGTGTGGACAGCGAGGCGCGGCTCTACCGGCTCGATCTGGTCGACCGCAGCCTGCATGACCTTGGTGTGGACGATGCGCAGGCGCCGGATGTGGCGCAGGGCCATCTGGTGTTCGTGCAGCGTAAACCTCAATTTGGCGTGTATCAGGTCATTCACGACCCCATGAATGGCGGCTACATCCGCCGCCGGCTGTTTCCCTCCAGCGGGCGCGACGACCAGCCGATGATCGCGCCGGACGGGCACCAGCTGATCTTTGCCTCCAACCGCTCCGGTGCGTACGGCCTGTGGTGGGGCGATGTCGGCAAACCTGGCTCGGTGCGCCTGATCGAAGGCCTGCGGCCGGATGCGCGCCAGGCCGCCGACTGGTCGGCCGATTCGCAACGCGTGCTGGTCAGCGGCAGCGATGCGCAAGGGCATGCGGCCTTGTTCGAAGTGACCCCAGGCACGGGCAGGGTGCTGCGGCTGCCGGTGCCGCAGGCGCGACCGTTGCAGGCGATCCATCTTCCCGATCCCGACCGGTTGCTGGTCGTGGCTGCAGCGGATGACGGGCGCACCTTCGCCACGCTCTACGACAGACGCAGCTCTCCCTGGCGCGCGCTGGCGTCGCTGCAGGACGTCTCGCAGCTGCGGCTGGATCGCGTCAGTGGCCAGGTATTGCTGACGCGCCTGACCGGCGGCGGGTTATGGCAGGTCGCCCCGTCGCTGGCGGCCGACACCTTGCAGCAAGTCGATCCGCAGCAGCCATCGCGCTGGCGTTATCGCAGCTGGGCGCCCGGTGCGCGAGGCCAGTTGCATTACCTGTCGTCCACCGACACCTGTGCCACCCACGACAGCGACCTGCGCGCCGGTGCCGGGCGGTGCCTGGATGCGGCCAAGTACACCACCATCAACGGCTTCAGCGTGGATCAGCGCAGCGGCGCGCTGTATGTGGCATTGGCGGAAGAAGATGGCAGTTCGATCGCCTTCATGCCGTTGCCGGAACGCCTGGCAACGCCCCTGGGTGTGGTATCCAACCTGTTGATCGTGCTGAGAAAAATCGCCTCGTAAGTTCTTCGGAAAGACTTCGTCGCAATTTCGGCAGACCTTCGTCGGAACTTCCTGACTCACGCCAGATTCGGCAAAACACTACGCCCTCTTTTGCACAGGGGGCTGCCACCATGCAACAGGTCATCACCGCAGATCGCGGGCTCGCACTCTCACTGGACGGCACCAGCGAGCCGACGTCGACGACCTGTCTGGCCGTCTCGCGCCTGGGCAGTATCCGTACTGCCGCCGCCACCTTTACGCTGTGGGTGCAGTTGCGCGGCCGCGCCTGGGTGGAGTCCAAGGAAGGGCGTTTCCGTCTGCGCGCCGGCGACTGGATCGCCTTCGACAAGGAATCGCATCCCACCGTGCAGGCCGACCGCAGTGCGCTCTGTGTCGGCGTCAGCCTCGATGGCGACAGCCTGCAATCCCTGGCCGAACTGACCGACGCCACGTTGTATCCGGGGCGCAGCCAGCTGTCGCGTGGCGATCTGCGGATTGCACTGCGCTTGTGGCGCAACGCGGCCGCACAAAGCGGCAGTGCGTCGGCACGCCCCCTGTTGCTGCATCTGGCCGCGATGCAGCGCGACTTCATCGCGCAGGAGCAGCGCTGCCCGGGCCGTTCGCGCAGCCGTCGCCGTCAGGTGTTCGGTCGCATGCAACGCGCCCGGCTGTATCTGGAAGGCAACAGTGACCGCGTGGTGCGCATCGCCGAGCTGGCGCAGCTGACCAACTTCTCCAGCTGGTATGTGTCCAAGACGTTCCAGAGCCTGTACGAGGAAAGCCCGCAGGCCCTGTCGGCACGTCTGCGCCTGGAGCGCGCCTCCGATCTGCTGCGCGATACCTCGATGATGATCGGTGAGGTTGCAGCCGCAAGCGGCTTCGACAATTGCTGCAGCTTCGCGCGTGCGTTTCGTGCGCGTTTCGGAGTCTCCGCATCGCATTACCGGGACCAAACGACAAATCCGCCAGATTCGGCAAAGCCACGGAACGTGACGCGCAAAGCGACGATGTTCACGCAATCGTAATTTGCACAGGGGCGCTTAACGCGCCACTAACGAACCCTGGAGAGATTGATGAACCTTCGCACCTCCGCAGTGCGGCTGGGCCTGTTGCCCGCCGGTATTGCGATCGCGTTGACGCCGGCTTTTGCCGCCAATGCACAAGAGCAGTCCGCCCCGTCGACCACGACGTTGGACCGCATCGAAATCACCGGCTCGCGCATCCGCTCGGTCGACGTCGAAACCGCACAGCCGGTGTTCACCGTCTCCCAGCAGGACATCCAGAAGTCGGGCCTGGTCAGCGTTGGTGACATCCTGCAGAACCTGTCGATTGCCGGTACGCAGTCCTACAGCAAGGCTGCAGTGCTGACGTCCGATTCGGAGCAGGGCGGCCAGTACGTCAATCTGTACAACCTGAATGAAAACCGCACCCTGGTATTGGTGAACGGCAAGCGTTGGACCAGCAGCCTGAACGGCCTGACCGACATGTCCACCATTCCCAGCTCGCTGATCGAGCGCATCGAAGTCCTCAAGGACGGCGCCTCGGCGATCTACGGCTCCGACGCCGTGGCCGGTGTGGTCAACATTATCCTGCGCCAGAACTACGACGGTGCCGAAGCGTCGGCCTACTTCGGCCAGAACGGCCGTGGCGACGGTTCCAAGGAGCAGTACTCCTTCACCGCCGGCACCACCACCGACCGCTCCTCGCTGGTGTTCGGTGCCAACTACACCAACGAAGATCCGGTGTGGGCCAAGGATCGCGCGCTGACCCGTTACTCGGCCGGCCCGAACCATATCGAAGACAGCCTGAGCGCGACCGGTCCGTGGGGCCGCTTCACCGCTAATGGCGACACCTACATCCTCAACCACACCGGTTCGTTCGACGGCCGTGGCGTGGGCGCCGATTCGCGCAACATCGCCAACTACCACAACGACATCACCACCGACGACTACTACAACTCCGTCGACCAGATGATGTTGCAGCAGTCCAGCCGCAACAAGTCGATCTTCACCACCGGCAGCTACAACATCACCGACAGCATCACCTTCAAGTCTACGGCGATGTACTCCGAGCGCGACTCGAACCGTCAGATTGCCGGCTACCCGCTGCAGGCTTCTTCGCAGCCGCAGTTCCCGGTGGCGATCAGCGGTGCCAGCTACTACAACCCGATCGGCCAGGACATCAACAGCTGGTTCCGTCGTACGGTTGAACTGCCGCGCACCACCGAAAGCAACGTCAAGACCCTGCACTTCGATGCGGCGCTGGAAGGCGTGTTCGACGTTGGCAGCCACGGCTGGAACTGGGACGTGGGCTTCAACTACAACAAGTACGATGTGACGCAGGTTTCGCGCGGCAACATCAACCTGCTGGCGCTGCAGAAGGCACTGGGCCCGTCGTTCCTCAATGCGCAGGGTCAGGTGCAGTGCGGTACCGCAGCGGCCCCGATCGCGCTGGGTACCAGCAATGCGCTGGGCCAGTGCACCCCGTTCAACATCCTGGGCGGCCCGTCGGCCTCCACGCCCAACGCGCTGCAGTACATCAATGCGCTGGGTCAGTCCACGCAGCAGAGCCTGAGCAAGCAGTGGACCGCCAACGTCACCGGCGGCCTGTTCGACCTGCCGGCTGGTGAACTGGGCTTCGCCGCAGGCGTCGAACACCGCGAAATCAGCGGTTACGACTATCCGGATCAGCTGTCCAGCGCCGGTTACACCACCGACCTGGCTGCACAGGCAACCGAAGGTCGCTACCAGACCAACGAAGCCTACCTGGAGCTGCTGATCCCGGTGTTGAAGGATCTGCCGGGCGCCAAGGAACTGTCGTTCGACGTGGCCGCGCGTTACAGCAACTACAGCCGCTTCGGCAACACCACCAACAGCAAGTTCAGCTTCACCTGGAAGCCGATCGACGACCTGCTGGTGCGTGGTACCTACGGCACCGGTTTCCGTGCGCCGACGCTGTCGGACACCTTCGGCGGCGGTTCGCAGACGTTCGATACCTTCACCGATCCGTGCGATGCGACCTTCGGCTCGCTGGGCAATGCAGGCGTGGCAGCACGCTGCGCCGGGGAAGGCCTGCCGGCAGGTTTCCGTCAGACCGATACCGCGGGCAACCCGGTGACGCGTCGCGACGTGCAGGGCAACGCGCCGTTCAACTCGGGCGTGGGTAACGACGAGCTCGAGCCGGAATACAGCATCACCCGCACCGTGGGCATGGTGTACAGCCCGCATTGGGTGCAGGGCCTGGACTTCTCGCTTGACTGGTACCGCATTTCGATCTCCAACATCATTACGTCGCTGACGGCCAATGATGTGTTGAACAACTGCTACCTCAATAGCCTGGCCAGCTACTGTGCCGACTACGGCCGCGATGCGGTCACCGGCCAGGTCACCACGCTGAGCCGCGGCAACGTCAACCTGGGTCGTCTGGAAACCGAAGGCTACAACTTCGGCGTGCGTTACCGCATGCCCGAAACCGCCTACGGCAAGTTCGCCGTCAACCTGGACACCAACTACCTGGCGACCTACAAGTCGCAGGCCGAAGCAGGCGCCGAATGGGCCAACTCGGCTGGCTACTGGAACTTCCCGCGCGTGCGTGCCACCTTGGGTCTGGACTGGTCGCTGGGTGCATTGTCGGCCAACTGGAACCTGCGCTACTACGGCGGTTTCCGTGATTACTGCTGGGATGCAGCCGCAGGCATCGAGTGCAACAACCCGAACTACCAGACGCCGAATCCGGGCTGGGCCGGTGGCACCGGTTCCAACAAGAAGGGCTCGATCTCCTACCAGGACGTCTCGGTTACCTGGCAGGCTCCGTGGGATGGCAGCGTGACCGTTGGTGCCCGCAACATCTGGAACAAGCAGCCGCCGATCACCTACTCGATCACCAACAGCAGCACCGCTGCGATCGATCCGATGCTCGACTACGACCGCTTCCTGTTTGTGCAGTACAACCAGCGCTTCTGATCATCGAAGTGTCGTAAAGAAAAAACGGGCCGAAAGGCCCGTTTTTTTTGTTTCCGGAGATCGAGTAAGGAACAAGGCCTGGCAAACATTATTGCTGCCATGTGCGTTGTGTCCCTGCTTGCCTGATCAGCTGCTGCGCGCGCTGGGATGACAAGCGTGCTTGATGGTTTGCTGCACGTCGCCGCGCGCGTCATGTTGCGATATCTGTGCAGATCGCAAGCGCCGCGATGCGTGCGCAGACAAATCGCATTGCGCCATGTCTGCGTGGGCGTTTCGCAAACGCCAAAGAAAAAGGCGCGACCACGTCGCGCCTTTCCTGTTGCATCAACCTGGTGCTGCTCTCAGGCCTCGGCAAGCCCCAGCAAGGTATCGGCCTGTTCGCGCCAGGCCGGCAGGCGGGTGAGCACGCCGACCTTGGACAGGTACTCTTCGTCCACGGTTTCGCCGCTGGCCAATGCGGTCGCCACATGCACCGCGCCGGTCACCCAGAAACTGCGCAGGCTGGAGCGCTGCGGGTGGCGATGGAAGGCCACCGCTTCGATGATCGGCATCGGCAGGCCCCACAGGCCGAGCAGGTACGCGCCGGCCTCGGTGTGGCCCAGGCGATCGTCACCGCCTTCCAGCGCCGGTTCGCGCTCGTCGCGCACACCGGGCAGCAGTAGGCCGATGTCAGCCAGCAGCGCGGCGGTGGAGCCGAGTTCTGCGCTGGTCGGCGGCAACACCTTGGCCGCCAGGCGCGAAGAGAGCAGGGCGCGGCGCTGCATCGCGTTGCGCTCGGCCGGGGTCAGGGTCTGCACCGAGAACACTTCGCTGGCCAGGACCAGGTCGCGCAGCGTGGCCACGCCCAGGCGGGTCACTGCCGTGCGCAGATCGGTGATGCTGCGGCCGCCGGAGAAGAAGGCCGAATTGCACAGCTGCAGTACCTTGGCCGCAATCGCCGGATCGCCGGCGATCAGCTTGGCGATATCGGCCGCATCGGTGCCTTCGTCCTCTTCCAGGGCATGCATCAGGCTCAGATACAGGTGCGGTGGCGACGGCAGTTTTTCGATCCGGCCGATCGCAGCGCGCAGACGCGGATTGCTGAGCAGATCGCGCAGTTCTTCCAGGCTGGTGATGGCTTCAAGCAGGACTTCCGGGGCCAGCGGCATCGGCAGGAAGCGGTGCGCCACGCCAATGATGCGCGCCGGCGGCGTGCGCTGGCCATCCCGGGCATCGATCAAGGCGATGCGGATGGTGTCCGGCCGCAGTGTACGGATCTGCCCCAGCAGCGTGGCGGAAGTAAGATCGGGCAAGACGGGGGCGACGATGACCGCATCGAACGGCGACAACGCAGCCGCTTCAATGGCCGAATTACCATCGGCCACCTGCTGCACCTGCCATTGATCACCCAGATCAGCGACGTAGTCGCTCAGTTCGGACGGAAGACTGGCTTCGTCCCCAACAAACAGAATACGCAAGACACTTCCCCAAGAGTCACCGGTGGCAGACACCGGCCAAACGCTGTCGGCAATGTACCCAATCTGCCGCTGGCGGTCACCGGGATCACGCCAAAAGCGTGATCCCGATCGCCCCGCGGTTGCGGGGCTGCATCACGGTCGTTGAATCAGGGTGCGTCGGAATTATAGCGTTCCACCGACTCCACCAGGATGCGCTTGGCCTCGGCCGCGCCGCCCCAACCATCCAGCTTGACCCACTTGCCCTTCTCCAAGTCCTTGTAATGCTCGAAGAAATGACCGATGCGCTCCATCCAGTGGCTGGACACCTGGTCGATATCCTCGATATGCGCGTAGCCGGAGAAGATCTTCTCGATCGGCACCGCCAGGATCTTCTCGTCGCTACCGGCCTCATCGCTCATGCGCAGCACGCCGACCGGACGGCAACGCACCACCGAGCCGGGCACCAACGGCAGCGGCAGCACCACCAGCACGTCGGCCGGGTCGCCGTCGCCACACAGGGTGTTGGGCACATAGCCGTAGTTGCAGGGGTAACGCATCGGGGTGGACAGGATGCGGTCGACGAAGATCGCGCCGCTGGCCTTGTCCACTTCGTACTTGACCGGCTCCGAATCCTTTGGAATTTCGATGACGACGTTGATTTCTTCCGGCAGATTCTTGCCGGAGGTGACCAGTTCAAGACCCATGCGCGTAACTCCCGAGACGTCATCTAGTGTGTGGAGCGCGATTCTACGCGTTCGGCTGTTGCGGTGCAGCGACACTGAATGGGCAATGTTCTGACCGCCACATGCGGCATAGCCCGCATTCATCCCGGGGAGCTCTCCGATCCACGCGGCGCGCGGCGCGGCGCACGCTGCAGGCTCCTCCACTGCTCGGGAACTGCCATGTTCAAGCTCGTGCGTTTGCTTGTTGTGCTGCTGCTCTGCGGTGCCGCCCAGCTCGCTGGTGCGGCGACGCCTGCGTCACCGCCGGTCTTCGTCGACGCGGTTGACTGGCCCGCCAACGGCGAGGGCTGGGAGGCCTTTGTCGATCTGGAACAGCGCCTGGAGCACGACTTCGACCAGATCTGCGGCGATACCTTTTGCGGCGGCGAATTCAGCGACTACCAGCCGCTGCGCTTCCGTTGCTCGGTGCATCGGGTGAGCGGGGTGGTGCGCAGCTGCATCTGGACCTTCGGCGCCAGCGAGGTCAGCGTCGACCCCCAAAGCGGGTATCTGCGCTCGGACAGCCGGGTCTGGCGCTGCACGGCGCCACTGAAGGCCGGGACGCGCCTGGACGAGATGTATCGCACCCTGTCGGTGAATAATCCGCTGTTCGAGCCACTGCCCGGCGGCGCGCCGCCGATCTATGACGGCCTGATCGGTTGCCTTTGAGTACATGCCGCACCGCAGGCTGTTGCGCTGCGGGCTGCCTGGTGCAGTGACTGCGTCCGGGCAGCACCGGGGCAGGCGCGGCTTTGGCGATCGAGCTATGCAGCACGCCAACATCGCACGCGGCAGGCCAATGGGCTTGTCCGCGGTGGTCAGGTAAGCACCGCAGGCAGTCGTCGGGCCTGGCGTGGCGTAGGGACCCGGGGCGTGCGTTGGCACGTTCCGGGTCCCGCTCCGTCACCTTCGGTCAGCCCGCGGCTTGCGGCACGTCGCCCTCAAAGCAGCGGTACCAGCAGCAAGGCCACGATGTTGATGATCTTGATCAGCGGATTGATCGCCGGCCCGGCGGTGTCCTTGTACGGGTCGCCTACCGTGTCGCCGGTGATGGCGGCCTTGTGCGCCTCGCTGCCCTTGCCGCCGAAGTGGCCGTCTTCGATGTACTTTTTGGCGTTGTCCCAGGCTCCGCCGCCGGTGGTCATCGAAATCGCCAGGAACAGGCCGGTCACGATCGTGCCAATCAACAATCCGCCCAGTGCCCGTGGCCCCAGCAGTAGCCCGACCACCACCGGTACCACCACCGGCAGTAGCGAGGGCAGGATCATTTCGCGGATCGCCGAGCGGGTCAGCATGTCGACCGCGCGGTCGTATTGGGGCCTGGCGGTGCCGGCCATGATCCCGGGGATCTCGCGGAACTGGCGACGCACTTCTTCCACCACCGCGCCTGCCGCGCGTCCCACTGCTTCCATCGCCATCGCACCGAACAGATACGGGATCAAGCCGCCGATCAACAAACCGATGATCACGGTGTGGTCGGACAGGTCGAAGGCGAATACCTGGCCGGGATTGGCCGCCTGCAGGTTGTGCGTGTAGTCGGCAAACAGCACCAGCGCGGCCAGCGCGGCCGAGCCGATCGCATAGCCCTTGGTGACCGCCTTGGTGGTGTTTCCCACCGCATCCAGCGGATCGGTGATGTTGCGTACTTCCGGCGGCAACTCGGCCATTTCGGCGATGCCGCCGGCGTTGTCGGTAATCGGCCCGTACGCATCCAGCGCCACGATCATGCCGGCCATCGACAGCATTGCAGTCGCTGCGGTCGCGATGCCGTACAAGCCGCCAAAATGAAACGCGCCCCAGATTGCCGCGCACACCGCAATGACCGGCAACGCAGTGGATTTCATCGAGACGCCAAGCCCGGCAATGATGTTGGTGCCGTGGCCGGTGGTGCTTGCTGCGGCAACGTGCTGCACCGGCTTGTACTGGGTGCCGGTGTAGTACTCGGTGATCCAGACGATCAGGCCGGTGAGCACCAGGCCGATCAAGGCGCACGCATACAACGCGGTGGCGCCATGCGTGTTGTCGCGCATCAGCGACTGGGTGATCGGCCAGTAGGCCAGTGCGGCCAGCACGCCGGAGACGATCACGCCCTTGTAGAGCGCGCCCATGATCGAGCCGCCTGCTTTGACCTTGACGAGCGAGGCGCCCACGATCGAAGCGATGATGGAGACACCACCCAGCACCAGCGGGTACAGCACCGCCTGCGGCCCTGTTTCGGCCAGCGTCAGGCTGCCCAGCAGCATCGTGGCGATCACGGTGACTGCATAGGTTTCGAACAGATCCGCCGCCATGCCGGCGCAGTCGCCGACATTGTCGCCCACGTTGTCGGCGATCACCGCCGGGTTGCGTGGATCGTCCTCGGGGATACCGGCTTCCACCTTGCCCACCAGGTCCGCGCCCACGTCCGCACCCTTGGTGAAAATACCGCCACCCAGGCGCGCGAAGATCGAAATCAGCGACGAGCCGAATGCCAGCCCCACCAGCGCATGCAGGTTGCGCTCCAGCGGCAGTCCCACCGCTTGCAACAGCGCGTAGTAACCGGCGACACCGAGCAATCCCAGGCCGACCACCAGCATGCCGGTGATGGCACCGCCACGGAACGCCACATCCATCGCAGGGCCGATGCCATGCCGCGCGGCCTCGGCCGTACGGACGTTGGCACGGACCGACACGTTCATGCCGATATAGCCGGCCAGCCCCGACAGCACCGCGCCGATCGCAAACCCGACGGCGGTGTACCAGCTTAGAAACAGCCCGACCAGGACGAACAGCACGCCGCCGGCAATCGAAATGGTGAGGTATTGCCGATTGAGATACGCGCGTGCGCCTTCCTGGATTGCGGCGGCGATCTCCTGCATGCGTGCATTGCCGCTCGGCTGCGCGATCACCCAGCGTGCCGACATACCGCCATAGACGATTGCCAGGACTGCACAGCCCAGCGCAAGTAGTAACCCGTAGTGTTCCAGCATGACCCCTCCCAGAGAATGGATGTCGTCCGGTCGGACGAACCAAGGGCGATGCACGCAGCGAGTGGAGTGGCGAATACGGACTCGACGGCCATGGGGACCGTAATGCGCGTCGCGATGTTCAGGTGGCCGGATTGCGGGCGAGTATGCGCCGCGGCTTGCGCCGCTGCCACCACTGCGGCTTTGGCGCGTCGTTCAGTTGCGGCATGACAGCCTGCGGCCAACGTGATCGAGCCGATCCAGGAGTGACGATGTCGAACCATGCCGCAAAATATGCCGTGACGATCGCTGCAGTCTTGCTCAGCGCCCAAGCGCTCGCTGCCGAACCGACGCCGGAATTGAAGCAGCGTCCAGCCGGCACCGCGCAAGCGGTCGGCGCCGTGCACACCCTGCGCCAGATTCCCGAGGCCTGCGCGCGCCTGGAAGGCGTGTTCACCGGCAATGCCGCGCAGCCGTATACGTTGTCGGTGGTGCGCAGCAGTCCCACCTGCCAGCCGCGTGCACGCTTCGTGGATTTCGCCAAGGCCGCGCCCAGCGTCGCGTCTGGCTGGATCTTCAACGATGTGATCCGCGTCCCCAGCGCAGCCTGCCCCGCGCAGCAGGCGGTGGTGCGCGTCTGGCGCAAGCCGGTGGAGGCCAAGCCGCAGCTCGATGGCCAAGGCCAGTCGCGCATCTACCTGGAGGATGCGAAGCAACAGGCCGCTGCAGGAAAGATCCCGCAGGTGCCGATGTTTGCTGCGCAGCAGACGATGGAAGGCAAGGCCTGTCAATAGGCGCTGCGAGGAGGCCTGCTTCACAGCCGTCAGGTGGATGCGGCTGGTGTTCGCGAGTCGCATACATAACTTGCATGCCCAGTACCCGCCATACGCATTCACCTGGCAGATGCCTGTCGCTTTTGTCAGCCGCTTACAATTAATAGGTGCCGCTGACGCCGCAGGCGTGCGCACCTGTCATCTGCTGCGACATCCGGGAAACGGGGTTTTCGTTTCCCAAGGCCTGACGCACGGATGAAATTAATGTAAATATTACCTTACTATTTAAGAATATGCGCAAAGGCCAATTTCTTTGTAAACTGGTTCAGAGTAGGCTGTATAAACAGTTTTACATTCTGCTTCTGGTGTGAATTTTCATGGTGCGTCCTTTCTGGCTAACAAAGTCACCTTGAACAACTGCTTGCGCAAATCTTCCTTGAATTGACTTGGGTCTGAGTGGCCCGAGTCGGGGTAGTTGCTCATCTCATCTTCGGGATACCCACCTGACCAGAAATAGGTCGTAGCCGGAATGCCGCTCCATAATTTATCTTTGTATAAGCCTGGCTGAAACCTGGTTTCTTCGTGTTTCCCGGTAGCCTTTAACGAAACATCTATGCTGGTGAGTTCCCATCGGCAGACTCCCTTGACATAGTAGTCCGCATCATCCATGCCATCGGCGTAGATCGTCGTGACGTATGTGGATGCATAGCGCTTCTCAAGGTGGATGGGGATGCCGTCCTCATCAGGCTTGCTCCCCACACCAGCGATGGGCTCGATTGGCGTGCATTGCTTGTGGTTGGTCATCTGGTAAAGCCGTACCCGAGATCCAGTCAAGCGGCCCTGGCGCATCTTCATTTTCAAAGTGATGCGATACGCCTGCGTCGGATGCGGGGTTTTTCGGTAGACCGGATCGCTGGTCGTCGCGTCAGTTTTTGACGATGCACACATTGCGCGATAGAAGATACGCAGCTTTGACACGCATTTGGGGGCGCTACTTTTGACGCTACGCTAGCTCGATAACACGAGTTTGGAAGTTCGTAAGAGTTCAAGAGCCGGATTATCGGTTAAACTGCCAAGCTGAAACCAACGCTGACGCGCGAT
Source organism: Xanthomonas sp. BRIP62418 (assembly GCF_003993495.1). Taxonomy (NCBI): domain Bacteria; kingdom Pseudomonadati; phylum Pseudomonadota; class Gammaproteobacteria; order Lysobacterales; family Lysobacteraceae; genus Xanthomonas; species Xanthomonas sp. BRIP62418. The sequence continues at coordinate 106,197 of NZ_QEZG01000036.1, read as the reverse complement.
TGCCCGGTGGCGATGCGGTAGTCCAGAATCAGGATCCAGAGCGTGGTTACCGTCAGCGCAATCGTGCTGACCCATTTCATGGCACGGCTCATCAACTCCAGGCCGCCTGTCTCAGAGCTGGCGCAGGGATTAAAGCCAGTACCTGCAGTGGTTGCTTGCATACGCATCGTGCGCTCTGCTGCAAGGACAATAGTTCTCAGAGTACACGCGCAGGCGAGAGCTGGGAAATCTCCTGCGATCGCTGCGTATCCAAAGCCTGTGACTGGCGCAAACTTTCCTGCACAGGTGGTACTTCGGCTGCCAGATCGATCTTGGCCCGGAAGCCCGGCGTGTTACCGACGATCCAGGCATTGCCGTCTTGCACCGTCACGCTGCGCAGCTGGTCGACGTTGACGATGCCTGCGCGCTTGGCTTCCACAGTGGCATGCAGGGCTACGGCGTCGGACGTGCCTTGTGGCAACTTGCTGTGGATGGAACGGTACAACGGATCATTGGACAGAGCCGGCGCGCCCGGATCTACGCAGCGCTCGGGAGTAGTGCCGAGCGGCAGCTTCCAGCCAGGGGCTACATAGACTGGCTTGTCTTCGCGCTCCATGCGCTGCTGCGTTTCCCTCCAACGCTCGGCTGCCATCTCCGCTGCACCGGCACCGGGGGCCAGCGTGCCGCGCAGGTGATTGATGCCATCGACCACGCTCATGGACTGCAGGTGGCGCGATGCCAGAGTCAGGCCGCTCCGCAGCAGTGCCACATCAGCACGGTACTTGTCGATCATCGGCGCATATTGCTGCGCCAACTGCAGAGATTTGGGATCTTCCAGCACCGAGCGATCCGGATTGCCTTTGCAATCCACCGGGAGGAAGTTATGGATGCGGTGTGAGTCACCGAGCGGGATGGCTACAGCTGGATTTCGCGCATCCAACACGCCATGGGTATTTTCGTAGCCAGCCTTTTCCAGCAAGGCGATCTCTCGGGACGAGGCATAGACCCTCACCTGACCGTAGTGCTTGCTTGCAGCACTGACTGCATCGCCAGCCATCACATGATTGAATACATCGGTGCCGCCTTCGGGGATGCGCCGGTCTAGGCTGACGGCGCCGTAGGCGTTGAAGGTCTCGCCCTTTAGGCCGTAGTGATGTGCCGTGACCTGCGCCAAGTCGCCGCCAAGCGAGTGGCCGGTGACGGTGACTGCCGGGGCCGCTCCATCCTTGCCTATTTTTTGCGCATAAGCGAACGCGTGTTGTGTCAGTTCAAGCGCATCCTCCACCTGGCGGTTATGACGTGCTGCAACCATGCCACCATCCGCGTGGGCACCATCTTGTTTTGGTTGACGCTCGAATTCTGTTCCTCGATGAGCAACGATGATTTCGTTTGTGTCGATCCGTTGATAAATGATGCCCTGGTAGCCGGATGCGCTATCGGCATACTCCAGGCGGCGATAAGAAATTCCGCCAATATCTACTGGGCTGCTGTTTGCTCCGACTTCCTTGGGGCGGTCGTAAACATCCTTCGAAAGCGCTGCATATTGCTGGCTTGTGAGGCTCATAACTGAACCCTCTCTGCAGTCAAGGTGACTTTGAAGATGTTGTTTCGCGCGTCATCATTGAATTGATCGACAGAAAGTCGACCGCCATCCGGGAAGTTTTCCATATCTTCCTTGGGGTAACGACCTTTCCAGAAATAGGTGATCTTGGGTGCTGAGCTATGAATCTCGCTCTTAAAGAGGACTGGCTGAAATCGTGTTTCCTCTTTCTTTCCAGTGGCTTTCAATGAGATGCCAACTCCATTGAGTTCAAATACGCACATGCCCTTGCCGTAGTAGTCTGCATCGACCATGCCATCGGCATAGATCGTCGCCACATAGGTGGATGCATCACGCTTCTCGAAGTGTATGGGAATTGCATCCTCTTTTTGCTTTGTCGACATGCCCAGCGAACGATCAAAAGGCGTGCAGGCATCGCGGTTGGTCATTTCGTAAAACGCCGTGCCTGAGATCCAGTCAAAGGGCCCTGGCGCATCTTCAATCATCATGGTGATGCGATACGCCTGCACTGGATGCGGGTTCTTCTGATAGACCGGATCGGTGTCGACGTTGTAGGGAGACGAAGGTTCGCCGGGGGCATTCATGGGCTTGCATCCTGCAAAAAAGAAGGGCACGAGGAGGAAAGCAAAGCGGCCGATAATTTTGGGGGTCATGGAGATGCTTCTGCTGCATGCGGACATTGCGCAATGAAGATACGCAGTTTAGACGCGAATTCGGAGATCCGCGCCAATGCTGGCATCGCGCCAGCGCGCCAATCCGATGTGACAGGGTCAGCAGAGGCTCAAAAGCCAAGCCGTCGATCAACGCATTACAGACGAACTGGTCATGCCTTGCAAAGCGACAAAGCCATGGATACACCAGTCACCAATTATTATGCAGTAAGCGGTTGGTTTCTTCGGGCGGCTTGCTGGCCGTACATACATCAGTGCATGGCGACTGGAAGCCAATAATAGATTTATACTCCCGCATGCAAAAGGTGCAACAATCGTTGTTGCAGTATGGGCCACTCATAACGAGCGCCATACATTTGGACTCAGAAGTGAGTGGTTGCGAAATGGTGCAAAAATTTTCCTAATAGCTATGTTTTAATTGCAATTATTTATTGTAGCGTCCTGTAATCAATATTGTTTGAAAATAGGCTCCGAACATTCTTTGTAGATGACCTTGCAATCATCACCGGAATTTCTTTTTTGGCAGAGACTTAGCGCATCTCTGCTCGCTATCTCGATGGATGGCCCGTTTGAAGAAGCTCGCTCAATGCGGCCTAGTCTGCTTGGTTCAGCAACCGCTGCGCATTGGTTTTTATAGGAGTGAATTATATAACATTTATTATTGCTGGTGTTTTGGCAATTTCCGATTGCTTCTTGCTCTGCTTCTGATTTTTTTAGTCGCCCTGTAGACACACCCAAATCGTCTGCTCCGTCGCTTGCAATTGCCCCCCATGTCTTTATCCATTTCCCGCTAGGACGTGCTTCCTGCTGAACTGAATTTCCTTGCATCGGTGCGCACCCAACAGCACCTTGTCCGCCGATTTGATATTGCCCTGGAGGACAACCCTGAGCAATAGCGATTGTTGGAAGAAATAAGAGGAAAAAAAATAGCGGAAAAAGAAATCTCATGGCAATGTCGCCTGTAAGTATTAAAAAAAGCCATTTTTTATGTCGAGATTCGATCAGGTACTCAGATCATCATTCCTGACCAGCTTGTCCGCGTGATCCGGCTGGTTGCGTCAGTTGGGCTGGTGCCGTCTGGGTTACTCTGGTCGCCTGAGAGTGGAGCGATGAATTAGTCGCTGCTGACCTTTCTTCGCTCTTCGCTACCTGCTGTGGTATATACGACCCAGCCGGCTGCCCCTGGGGGCCTGGCGCTGCTGTGTTGTTGAACGCGGAGTAGGCCATGAACGTGCCCATATTGCCCTGCCATAGGGCGGCGGCGATGGTGGGGACGGTGACGATGAGCATGGTCATGATCAGGCCGATGCCGCCTTGCTGCAGGGCCTGGCTGGACAAGCCTTCGGCATCGCCGAATTTTATGAACTTGACCGCCCAGTAGGCCGCGGCCACCTTCGCGGTGAACTTAAGCACCATGGCCGTGACCACCGACAGCATAGCCATCGAGAACAAGGTGCCGATGAGGTAGAACAGCCACTTCTTGAACAGGTCCTTGGTCTGGTCGAAGACCAGCGCCAGGATGAAGATCGGCCCGACGCCGATCAAGAAGGCCATGGTGAACTTGAACAGCAGCAGCATCGCGCCAGCGGCCATCGGTGGGCTAGCGGTGCCGAAGCCCGCCAGCATCACGGCCCTGCCTTTTTTCTCCAGCATCTCCGGCTCGCTGGCATCCACCCGGACGGCATCCAGCGCCGCCAAGGCGATCTGGGTGTAGGCCAGGTTGTCGTCGATGGCATCCTCAGCGGTGCTGTCGTCGTCACCGGTGAACAGACCGTGGATTTCCTTGTCCAGGTTCTGGGTCATCGTCTGGTGCAGCATGGCCCCGTTGGCCCCGACCACCGAGGCCACGCTGATGATGATGGCGACTTTGGCCGCCTTGATCATGGTGGCCATCGCACTCTCGCGCGATTGCCCGGTGGCGATACGATAGCCCAGAATCAGGATCCAGAGCGTGGTTACCGTCAGCGCGATCGTGCTGACCCACTTCATGGTTTCCTTCATTAAATCGAGGCCGAACTCCTGGATTTCCTGGTTGAAATAATCGCTGACCAGTTTGAAGAAAACGAAGTCGCCGAGGTTGGCGTCCGCCAGCGGCTGCAACCAGTTCATCCCGCCCTGAAAAAAAACGTTCATTGCTGTCTGCCTATGTACCGTAATGAGGCTTTGGTTGCCTGCTAATTCATTTACTTGGACAGCGCAATCTTTAAAGCAGCTGCCTGGATGACCTGTCCGAGGATGTCGCCCTTGTCACCTTCTAGCGCCCGCTTGGCCAGCAGAGTCTGGTCACTCTTGAGGCCTGCGATGTAAATGTCATAGGCCTTCATCCTGGCTTCCCAGTGGCTGAGTTCCATCGCGTTGCGTGCCGCATAACGCTGAACTTCGTTGTCGTTCGCAGCGAGCGCACCCTGCTTGTCTCCCCCTCCATCGCGCTGGCGTTGCACACGTTCGAAGTCTCTGGAGCGTTCCACAAGGCGCTGGATCATCAAAATCGCCTCGTTGTACTGCGAGTTTTGTGCTACCACAATTTGCTTGCAAATTTCGTTTTGCGTTTTCTGCAAATCGTTGCCAGTAAGCGAACCCAATGAAATCGGCACCATTTTTTCAAAAACGCCCGCAATGCCGGAAGCGCCGGGGCAGTAAGCGTCCAGTCCATGACTCAAATCGCGCAAGACAAAGTTGTTTTCCAGTTGGGGCTCATTGAACTGCAGGCGCTGCAACTTGATGAGCTGCTGCTGGTAATGCTGCAGCTGCTGTTGATACTGCTTGATCGTCTCGGTCCATCGCTTGGCTTGTTCCGCATATTCCTTGAGGTCCTTTGCCATACCCGTAGGGTTGGTAACGACCACCTGCGCGTTGGCAGACCCTGCACACAGCCCGATGCTGAGCAGCAGGCCGGCGGCAAGGCGGGAAATCGGATGGCGGAGGGAACGTACGGTCATGGCGAGTCTCGTCGATCTTTTCGGTATAGATTGGGTAGCGGGAACAGTGGCAGCGGACAGAGGTGACGGCCGCATACTTGGTCAGCAGACAGCGCTGGCTTTATAGATGATCGGCTCGTTGCGAATGAGTGAGGCCGCTTCCTCGGCACACAGCGCCCTGCGACAGGGACTGCCGCCTTGGGGCGTTGGGGGATGATTGCCTGCTGGGCCATGATCCTTATGCGCGATGAGGCAGGTTTGGTGCGAACTGTGGCACACACTTAACCAAAATTCTACTAATGAGGTCAGGCTGTACTCCTGGGGGGAGCCGTCCGGGCGCGGCCCGGCTTGCTCTGCCCGTTTGTGTAGGAAAATCCCTACAGTCGATCGCGGCATTTGCCTGCGTAGCCCTTTCCTTTGCCAGCCCCGGTCAGTAGGCAGCGGGTGCGGCACGGACTCAACCGGATCGGACGGCAATCCACACACGCCCTTGGCTTCAACAGCCGGAGTCGGTTGCACCCCTGCGCCGCCGAAGCGCCAGCGGTGCCGCGGGCGCCCGGGCTGGAGGCTATGCTCCCCCTGTCAGCCCTCCCACACCGGCAATTTCTTCGCCACCGCCACATTCTTCAGCGTCACGTACTTCGGCAGGCCGTCGCTGCCGTAGGCCAGCGGCGCCTCGCCCTTGATCAGCGGGGCGAAATAGCGGCGGGCGCGCTCGGTGATGCCGAAGCCGTCCTTGCGCAGGAAGCTGGGCGGCATCTTCTTTTCGTGGTTGGCCACCTTGTGCAGCGGGGCGGGCACGATCTTCCAGCGGTACGGCGCGTCGCTGACGCGTTCGATCACCGGGATCACCGCGTTCATGCCCTTGAGGGCGTATTGCACTGCCGCCTTGCCCGCGGCCTGGGCCTGTTCCCAGTCGGTCTTGGAGGCCAGGTGGCGTGCGGAACGCTGCAGGTAATCGGGCAGCGTCCAGTGCACCTTGTAGCCGAGTTCCTGCTTGACCTGCGCGGCCAGGAACGAGGCCACGCCGCCGAGTTGCGCATGGCCGAACGAGTCGGTCGCGCCGCCGGCATCGGCGACGAAACGGCTCTGCGCGTCCTGGATGCCTTCGCTGGCGACCACCACGCACCAGCCCACCTTGTTCACCACCTGCTTGACCTTGGCCAGGAAGGCGGCCTGGTCGTAGGCACGCTCGGGCAGCAGGATGATCTGCGGTGCATCGTCCGGGCCCTGGCCGGCCAGGCCTGCGGCGGCGGCCAGCCAGCCGGCGTGGCGGCCCATCGCCTCATAGATGAAGACCTTGGTGGAGGTGTCGGCCATGGCGGCGACATCCAGTGCGGCCTCGCGGACCGACACCGCGGTGTACTTGGCCGCCGAGCCGAAGCCGGGGCAGGTGTCGGTCACCGCCAGATCGTTGTCGATGGTCTTGGGCACGCCGATGCAGTGCAGCGGGTAACCATAGGCCTTGGCCAGCTGCGAGACCTTCCACGCGGTGTCGGCCGAGTCGTTGCCGCCGTTGTAGAGGAACCAGCGCACGTCGTGCGCGCGCAGCACCTCGAGCAGGCGCTCGTATTTGGCACTGTCTTCTTCCAGCGACTTGAGCTTGTAGCGGCACGAGCCGAACGCGCCGCCCGGAGTCTGCGCCAGTGCGGCGATCGTGGCGGCAGACTCCTTCGAGGTGTCGATCAGCTCCTCGCGCAAGGCGCCCAGGATGCCGTTGCGTGCGGCCAGTACCTTGATCTTGCGCGCGCGTGCCTCGGTGATCACACCGGCGGCGGTGGCGTTGATGACGGCAGTGACGCCGCCGGATTGGGCGTACAGCAAGTTGCCAGTGGACATAGGGGACGGGCTCCTTACATGGGAGATGGCGCAGGGGACAGTGCCGGGACATTCCCCGGATGCGGTAAGCTGCACGACCATACGGTCAGCGCTGGCGAAGACCTGAGTCTAACGCCGCCAACCGCAACGCGTTTTTATTCGAAAGTGGAGTCCACTGATGCGATTGGTTCTGTTGGGACCGCCCGGTTCGGGCAAGGGCACCCAGGCGACACGTCTCAAAGACAAGTTTGGGATCCCGCATATTTCCACCGGCGATCTGCTGCGCGCCGAAGTGGCCGCCGGCTCACCGCTGGGTCTGAAGGCCAAGGAAGTGATGGCACGCGGCGATCTGGTTTCCGACGAGATCCTGCTCGGCATGCTGGAGGCGCGGCTCGGTCAGGCCGATGTCGCCAAGGGCTTCATTCTCGACGGCTATCCGCGCAACGTGGCGCAGGCCAATGCGCTGGACGACCTGCTCGGCAAGATCGGTCAGCCGCTGGATGCGGTGGTGCAGCTGGATGTGGCCAGCGAATTGCTGGTCGAGCGCATTGCCGGCCGCGCCAAGGCCGAGGGCCGCGAGGACGACAATCCCGAGTCGGTGCGCAAGCGCCTGCAGGTCTATACCGACTCCACGGCGCCGGTGATCGGTTTCTACGAACAGCGCGGCAAGCTGGCACGCGTGGACGGGGTGGGCACGCTGGATGAAGTGCTGGAGCGTATCGGCACCGCGCTCGGTCGCTGAGCCGGGTTGGGTGGGCCGGGCAGTACGCCTGGCCCGCACAGATGCGCGCTGGCCGCCGGCGTGGCGTCACAACCCATTGATTGCGCAAAAGAAAAACCCCGGGCGTACAAGACGACCGGGGCAGAATAACGCCAGTAATGAGCTTGCTCAGAGCCCCACAGCATGAGCTCCCTGGGGATTTGGCCTCTTGGGGAGTAGGACCAAAGGGGTGCTGCGACTGGCGTTCAGCATAGCGATGGATGTGACGCAGTTCTCATATCGGGAAATTCCTGACAATGCGGTAGGGGTTTCCTGACAATACGGTCGGCGGTTGCGTGGAATGGCCCGCAACTCCGGCGATCGGCGACAATGCGGCCCATGACCAAACTCCATATCCTCGGCATTGCCGGGACCTTCATGGGCGGTGTCGCCGCCCTTGCGCGCGAACTGGGCTGGCAGGTAGAGGGCAGTGACCAGGCCATCTATCCGCCGATGTCCACCCAGCTGGAAACCCTTGGCATCGCGCTGGCACAAGGCTACGCGCCGTCCAATATCTCGGCAGATGCAAGCGATGTCGTCATCGGCAATGCCTTGTCGCGCGGCAACCCGGCGGTGGAAGCGGTGCTCGACGCGGGCCGTCGCTACAGCTCCGGTGCGCAGTGGCTGGCCGAGCAGGTGTTGCCGGGCCGCGACACCCTGGCCGTTGCCGGCACCCACGGCAAGACCACCACCACCACCATCCTGAGCTATCTGCTGGACGCCGCCGGGCGCGCACCGGGTTTTCTGATCGGTGGCGTGGCCGAAGACTTCGGCGTGTCGGCCCGGCTGGGCCAGGGGCGCGAGTTCGTGGTGGAAGCCGACGAATACGACACCGCCTTTTTCGACAAGCGCAGCAAGTTCGTGCACTACCGGCCGCTGGTGGCGATCCTCAACAACCTCGAGTACGACCACGCCGATATCTTTCCGGACGTGGCCGCGATCCAGCGCCAGTTCCACCATCTGGTGCGCACGGTGCCGGCGCGCGGGCGGCTGATCGTCAACGGCGAGGATGCGCGCCTGGCCGAGGTGCTGGCGATGGGCTGCTGGACGCCGGTGGAGCGCTTCGGTTTCGATGCGGCGCTCGACTGGAGCGCACGCTTGATCGCCGCAGACGGCAGCGCGTTCGCGGTGCTGCAGCGTGGGGTGGAGATCGGCCAGGTGCAGTGGCCGCTGGTCGGGCGGCATAACGTGCTCAATGGGTTGGCAGCATTGGCGGCCGTGCATGCGGTGGGCGTGGATCCGGCGACGGTGATGCCGGCGCTGGCGCGCTTTCAGAGCGTCAAGCGGCGGTTGGAGCTGCTGGGGCAGGCAGGCGACATCACCGTGTACGACGACTTCGCCCATCACCCCACCGCGATCGCGACCACCTTGCAGGGCCTGCGTGCGAAGGTCGGCGCGGCGCGCGTGCTGGTGGCGATGGAGCCGCGCAGCAATTCGATGCGGGCGGGCGCGCATGCGCAGGCGTTGGCGCCGTCGTTGCGCGATGCCGATGCAGTGGTGTTCCTGCATCGGCCCGAACTGGCCTGGGATGCCGCACCGATCATCGCGCAGGTGCGCGGTGATGCGCATGTGGCGCATGACGTGGAAGCACTGCTGCAGACCCTGGGCGAGATTGCGCAGCCGGGCGACCATGTAGTGTTCATGTCCAATGGCGGTTTCGATGGCGCGCCGCGTCGCTTTCTGGCGCAATTGCCCCGATGACCGACCTCACGACCACCGCCGACACCAGCGCCCTGCCATTGTTTCCGTTGCACAGCGTGCTGTTGCCGGGTGCGGCGATGGGCCTGCGCGTGTTCGAGCGCCGCTATCTGGATCTGGTGCGCGAGAGCGGCCGCACGGGCAGCAGCTTCGGTGTGTGCCTGATCCTGGATGGCACCGAGGTCGGCGTGCCGGCAACGCCGGCTGCATTCGGCACCGAAGTGCGTATCGAGGATTTCGATGTCGGCGCCGACGGCGTGCTGGTGTTGCGCCTGCGCGGCACGCGTCGCTTTCATGTACGGCGTTCGCGCATCCGCGACAACGGGCTGGTGGTCGGCGAGGTGAGCTGGTGCGAACCCGACAGCGACGACGAATTGCGCCCCGAGCATGGCCTGCTGGCAACCGTGCTCGAGCGCCTGCTCGAACAGGTCGGTGGCGAATTTGCCTCCGCCGGGCCTGAGCTGCTGGACCAGGCGGCATGGGTCGGCTGGCGGCTGGCCGAACTACTGCCATTGACCGAGCAGCAGCGTCTGTCGCTGTTGCAGCAGGACGATCCGCACCGGCGCCTGGACCAGTTGCTCGCCTGGATGCCGTGACACTAAGACAACGGCGCGCGTGACCCATCACCGCGCTTGCACCCTTGCAACGGCACACTCGCCACGCTTGAGTGCGCTCCCGATGGCATCCCTGCAGTGGATGCGCGCATTGGCGTCACTCGTTATCGATCCACGGAGTGTGCCTTGATCATCGATGTCAAACCGCGTGTGGCGGATGTATTCAGTCAGGTCTGGCGGACCCTGGCGGTGTTGTTCGTATGGGACGTGTTGATCACGATCATCTACTACGTGCTGCCGTTCCGCGCGCCTGCATTGCCGTTGACCATCTTCGGTTCGGCCTTGGCCTTGTTCCTGGGCTTTCGTGCCAACTCGACCTACCAGCGCTGGTGGGAAGGGCGGGTGCTGTGGGGCCAGATGATCAATGCATCGCGCAATCTGGTGCGTTTGAGCATCAGCATCCTGTCCGCGCCGGAAGCGGCAGCGCTGGGCCGCAGCATTGCGTTGCGCCAGATCGCCTACGTCAATGCGTTGCGGTGCCAGCTACGGCGGCTCCCGGTGGCGATGGCGCTGGAGCCGCGCCTGCAGGCCGACGAAGTGGCCGCGGTGATCACGCGCACCAATGTCGCCAACGGCCTGCTCGACGCCACCGGACGCAACGTCGAGCAGGCACGTCGCGATGGCTGGATCGACAGCATTCAACAAGCCAGTGTCGAACGCATCCTGGTGGATATCGCCAACGCGCAGGGCGGCATGGAGCGGCTGAAGAATACGCCGTTACCGTATCAGTACCGGTTCTATCCAAACCTGTTTACCCGGCTGTTCTGCGTCCTGCTGCCGATCGGCCTGGTGGAGACGCTGCAATACGCAACGCCGGTGGGGTCGACCGTGGCTGGCCTGATGTTCCTGGCGGTGCTCAAGATCGGCGACGAACTGGTCGACCCGTTCGCCAATACCATCCACGACCTGCCGCTGGACAGCATGTGCCGCACGGTGGAAATCGACGCGTTGCAGGCAGTCGGAGAACCGGCGCCGGAACCGATGCAGCCGGTGGATGGCGTGTTGTGGTGAGTGCATCGCGCCTCGACCAATGCGGCTTGTGCGCATCCAAACGGCGCTGAAGCGCAAGCTTTCAGGTAAACGAACGGTGCGGATGCGTCGGTTGTAGAGCGGCTGACCTGCGGCTTGGCTGCAGGGGCCCTTTGCCCGCCTACCAGCGCGGGACACCCTGCAAGTAGCTCTTATCTCCAGTACTGCGCGCGCGGTCGCTGGCCGATCGCCGCTGTAGCCCGATCGATCAACGGCGCTGGTGTGACGACGCCGATGCCGCCGGGTGGGATGCGGTGTTTTCCGCCTGCGGTGCAGCGTTGTCTTTGTCCTCCGGCCGCAACACATTTTCCGACCTGCTGTCGATCAGGATCACGGGCACCTGCGAGCGTCGACGCTGTTCCAGGCGATGCGGCAGGGGGTCCAGTGCCTGGCGCAACGCGCTCAGTGCCGGGTCGACCCCGCGCAGCGGGTACCACAGGCCGATCAGGCTGAAGTGCCGGCTGTAGCGCAGGGTCTGGGTGCTGCCCACCCATAGCGGCTGAGCGCCGGGCTGCAGGCGCGCGGCCGCCGGCCACAGGCGCAACACATGCACATGGCCGGGCGCCGCGTGACGCACCATCAGCAGGGCTTCGACCTGCGTGTCCAGCGTGGCCGGCAGAATCGGCACCTCGTCCGGGCGGCCGCTGACATCCAGCAGATGCAGCGCCTGTTCCCAGCCGGCCTGCGGTTGCACCCGCCAGCCGCGTGCTTCCAGCTGGCGCTGCAGCGGTGCCAGCGGGCCGGCTAGCTGCACGTCCAGCGGCCAGCGCTGATCGTCGTCGAATTCGTTGCGGCGTGCGGGCAGCAGGCGCCACTGGCCGTTCCACCAGTCATCGGCGGGCAATTCCATCAGCAACGGCGGCGGCGGTTCGAACTTGGCCAGTTTGGTGTCCAGATTGCGCGGCGCGAACACGATCGCGCAGGTCAGGAACACACCGTAGAAGATCCACGAGACCGGCTTGACCCAGAACGCACGGGTGGCCCGACGGCGATAGGCGATGCCCAGCACCAGCAGCCAGAAGATGCCGAACAGCATGCCGCCGACCACGTCGCTGAGCCAGTGTGCGCCCAGGTACAGGCGCGCGAAGCCGATCAGCGACACCATCGCGCCACTGACCAGATACGGCCACACCCGGCGGCGGCCCGGCAGCTCCCGCGCGATCAGCAGCGCGAAGAAACCAAAGCCGATCGTGGCCATGGTGACCGCCACCGACGGAAACCCGAAACCGCTGCTGGCCGCCGGCGGGCGCACCACCTGCACGGTGGCGCCCAGCAACTGGGTCAACGCCAGGCCGAAGGCCAGCGCGATCACCCAATGCGTCACCGCCATCCAGCGGCGCCGCCAGGCCAGGTAGCCCATGGCCGCCGCGATCGCCGGCAGCAGCACCTGCCAGTCGCCCAGCGAGGCCAGCGCCACCATCGGGTAGTCGGCCAGCGGGTTGCGCAGCGCCAGCATCAGATCGTGCACGGCCAGGTCCACGCGCAGCGGCTCGCCATGCGCCAGCACCACCATCAGCAACACGAACCAGCCCCAGCCCAGCAGCAACAGCATCAACGCCATCATCGCGAGCGGCACCGACTCGCGGCGGCGCGGGTCGAACACGCTGACCGACCAGTTACCCAGGACCGGATGCCGATGCGACCACTCCAGCAACCGCGCCAGCAGGGCATCCAGATGGCCGGCCGACCAGCGGTAGGAGTACAGCACCATCGCCCAGGCCAGGCCGATCACTGCAGCCAGCAAGGTAACCACCACGAACAGGCGGCCGGCCACCGCGGCCACCGCGTCGTAGGCGGTGCCCAGCACCCAGCCGGGCACCAGGAACAGCAGCGCCCACGAGATGCAGGCCAGGCCGCTGGCGACCAGATAGCGCTTGAACGGCATGTGCGACATGCCGGCAATGGCCGGCACGAACGGCCGCACCGCGCCCACGTAACGGGCGATCAGGATGCTCTTGAAGGCATTGCGCCGAAACAGCAGCTCGCCACGCTCCAGCAACTGCGGGTAGCGGCGGAACGGCCAGTAGGTGTGCAACTGGTGACCCCACCGGTGGCCGACCCAGAAGCTCAGCGTATCGCCGGCGAAGGCGCCAAGGGCGGCGCAGGCCACCGCATACGGCCCGTTGATCTGGCCCAGCCCGATCAGCACGCCGATGGCGAACAGCAACGGCAGCGCCGGCACGATGGCGCCGAGCACGATCACCGCATCGGAAAATGCAATGGCAAAGATCGCCACGCCAGCCAGGGTGGGGTGGTGTCCGATCCACTCCAGCGTGGCGTCGATCCATGAATTCATCCCACGATTATAGGTGGGCATGGCGACGAGGTGACTTCGCCGTCATCACATCGGCCCGGCCGCTTCACCTCAGGTTGCGAGCGGACAAGACCGCAGGGGCAACGCGCGCTGTGGCGATGCGGGCGCCCCGCCTACAATGGGGGATGAGTGACGATCCCGCCGCCAATCTGCCGCTGAAGTCCGATACCTTCGGGCGCATCCTGTTGATCCGCGAGGCCGACCGCCTGTTCGTGCGGCGCGACCTGAGCGTGGCGCCGTGGCTGTTGCGCGGAGTGGCCTGGTGGCTGGCGCGGCGCGAAGCGTTGGCCCTGCGCCAGCTGGATGGCTTGCCACGCACGCCGCGGCTGTTGCGCTGGGACGGGCGCCATCTGGATCGCAGCTATCTGGCCGGCGATGCGATGTACCGGCGCCCGCCGCGTGGCGATCTGGCCTACTTCCGCTGCGCGCGCAGGTTGTTGCAGCAGTTGCATCGGCGCGGCGTGGCGCATAACGATCTGGCCAAGGAGGCCAACTGGCTGGTGCAGGACGACGGCAGCCCGGCGGTGATCGATTTCCAGCTGGCGGTACGCGGCAATCCCCGTGCGCGCTGGATGCGCCTGCTTGCCCGCGAAGACCTGCGCCACCTGCTCAAGCACAAGCGCATGTATTGCCCGGCTGCGATCACCCCGGTGGAACGCCGCGTGCTCAAGCGCACCTCCTGGGTACGCAAGCTGTGGTTCGCCACCGGCAAACCGGTCTATCGCTTCGTGACCCGCCGCGTGCTGCACTGGGAAGACAACGAGGGGCAGGGGCCGAAGCCCTGAAGTGCCGGGATTGGGGAGTTGGGATTGGGGATTCGCAACGGCGCATGGCTTGGGCTGTGGGTTGGTCGATGCGAGGGATGAGGCGACACGCTGTTGCGAATCCGAAAGCTCAAATCCCGCACCGTTCTTGCGCGGGTTATAAGCTTTTGCGAATCCCCAATCCCAAATCCCCAATCCCATGACCCTAAACGGCAAAACCCTCTTCATCACCGGTGCCTCGCGCGGGATTGGCTTGGCGATTGCGTTGCGGGCGGCGCGGGATGGGGCCAATGTGGCGATTGCGGCCAAATCGGCGGTGGCCAACCCCAAGTTGCCCGGCACCATCCATAGCGCGGCCGCGGCGGTGACGGCGGCCGGTGGGCAGGCGCTGGCACTCAAATGCGATATCCGCGACGACGACCAGGTGCGTGCGGCCGTGGCCGCCACGGTCGATGCCTTCGGCGGTATCGATATCCTGGTCAACAATGCCAGTGCGATCTGGTTGCGTGGTGCGTTGGACACGCCGATGAAGCGCTTCGATCTGATGCAGCAGGTCAACGCACGCGGCAGTTTTCTGTGCGCACAGGCGTGCCTGCCGCATCTGTTGCAGGCGCCCAATCCGCACATCCTCACGCTGGCGCCGCCACCGTCCTTGAACCCGGCGTGGTGGGGCGCGCATACCGGCTACACCCTGGCAAAGATGGGCATGAGCCTGGTGACCCTGGGGCTGGCAGCCGAGTTCGGCCCGCAAGGCGTGGCGATCAATGCGCTGTGGCCGCGCACCGTGATCGCCACCGATGCGATCAACATGATCGACGGCGTGGACGCGGCCGCGTGTCGCCGGCCGGAGATCATGGCCGACGCGGCGCATGCGGTGCTGACGCGCAAGGCGGCTGGATTCCATGGCCAGTTCCTGATCGACGACGATGTCCTGGCCCAGGCCGGCATCACCGACCTGAGTGGTTATGCGGTCGACCCGTCGCGTGCGCTGTTGCCGGATCTGTTTCTCGACTGAGCGCGGCCAACATCGCGGCCCGCGCTCGTAGGCGGGAGACGGAGCGCGACCGGGCCTCGACGCGCGCAGCTGCCGCGCTTCAAGGCGTGGGTGCGGCCCACCAGCAGTCGCGCCGTGGAGGCCTGGCTGCGGCCGGACCTGGGGCGAGCACACCCAGTTCACAGTCGGGTTTGCTATCGTGTGTAGTTGAAAACGTTTCCAACAAGGATGTACCGCGCGTGTCTCCGAAGTTTCGTGTGCTTGTTCTGGCGGTCTGCGTGTCCGCCCTGGTGGCCGCCTGTGGCGGCAAGTCGCAGCAGCCTGCAACCGGTGCCGACAGTGCCGATACCAAAACGACGGGAAGACAGCTGGATTCCCTGCAAGGCGTGACCGCCAAGCTCGGCGCCTATATCGACTGCTTCAACCGCGTCAACGCGAAGGTGCACGCCGGCGCCAGGTACTACACCGGCTGGATGCAGGACCCGTTCGCCGGCCCGACCGGTGACGAGTCCGGCATGACCGGCCCGTACGATATCGACGATGGCGACATGCAGCAGTGCGACGCACCGGTCAGCGCGGCCGCTGCGGCGAAGCCAGCGCTGCCGGCGCTGGACAAGGCAGCAGGCGACTATCGCGCGGCATTGAAGGCACTGCAGCCGATCAGTCACGCAGTGGCCGATTACTACACCCGCCAGGATTACGAGGACGACCAGTTTGCCAAGGGCAAGCAGCTGCACCCGCAGCTGATGGAGGCACTGTCCACCTACGCCGATGCCAGCGCCGCCTTCAGCGCCGAACTGGACGTGCAAAACGACGCGGCGCAACGCGAAAAACTCAAGACGCTGGAGCAGGGCGAAGGCCGCACGCGCGAGTACTACCGGCTGGCGATGATGCTCGACGCCAAGCAGATCGCCGATGCACTGGAAGAGGAACAGTTCGACGTGACGCGTGCCAACGCGCTGCTGGACGGCTTCAACCGCCTCTCCGATGAAGCGCACGCCAAGGTGGCCGACCAGGAGCCGGGCAAGCTGGACTGGAACAGCTTTGAAACCGCTGCAGAAACCTTCCGCAGACAAGCCAAGGCGCGGGTGAAGCGTGTGGTCGAAAAAACGCCTTACAGCAAGATGGAGCAGGGCTGGCTGGATAGCCCCTCGCTGGCGCCCGAAGGCTCGCCGCGCAAGTTACTCAACACCTACAACGCGCTGGTGTTCCAAAGCAATCGTCAGTAATCACTGCTGTTTCCAGCCATCGCGCGCGTGCCGGGCGACCGGCTGCGCCGGATGCCTTTCGGCCGCACGCTGCGGCGCCACCTTCTTCAACCTATCAATGGAACGCCAGATGACCCATCAACTTCGTTATGCGCCGCTCGCCGCGGCGATCGCGTTCGCCGCACTGCTTGCCGGCTGCCAGAAAGACGCGCCCGCCGCCGCGGTGGAAGGCGCCGACAAGATCAATGCCTACATCACGTGCTTCAACGGTGTCGAGCAGCCGATCCATGAGAGCTACCAGCAATACATCGGCTGGATGCAGGACCCCGAGGCCGGCCCGACCGGCAAGGAGAGCGGTATCCATGCACCGGGCACGGTGCTGTCGCATCACGTGGACGAATGCGGGGCGCCGATGACCGCGGCGTTGGCGCAAACGCCCGCCAACCCCCAGCTCGATCCGGTGGCCAAGACCTATCAGGAACGCTTCACCACGCTCAACGAGCGTATCGGCGAAGCGGTGCGCTACTACGACCGCGAGGATTATCTGCGCGATGACGGCAAGGGCATGAAGGCGCTGCACGCGCCGTTGATGCAGGCCTATCACGCGTTCTTCGAAGCCGGCGAAGCCATGAATGCCGCACTCGAACGCAACGAAGACATGCGTCGCCAGGCGCAGATCGATGCGATCGAAAAGGAAGAGGGCCGCAGTGCCTCCTGGTATCACCTGAAGATCATCGGCGAAGGCAAACAGCTGGTGCAGGTGCTCGACAGCGACACGCCGGATCTTGCCGCAGCGCAAGCCCAGCTCGCACGCTACCAGGGCATTCTGGAAGAGGCGCAGAAGGCCAAGGTCGGCCAGGGCGATGCGATGTGGGGTCACATGGAACGTTCCGCCGACAAGCTGGCGCGCGAGTCGGGACGACTGGTCGAGCGTATCCGCACCAAGACACCATTGAACAAGAGCGAGCAGATGCTGCTGGAAAGTGGCTCGCTCCCCCCGGGCGGCACGCGCCAGGCCGTGCTGGCCAGCTACAACGACCTGATCGACATGAGCAATCGCATGTCGCATTGATGCTGCGCACACATCTGTGTCGCGTTGCGTAAGCGCATCGAACAGATGACTGTGCCAGCCTCAAAGATGCTGAAATTCTGACCTTCAGCGTCGTTAGATGGTCTCAAGCAAAAATGGTCGAGGGCGCGGTGCCCTCACCGCCTGCGGGACACGCCGTGAACCCGTCCCTGGGGGCTCGGTGGCGGCATCCATGCCGCCACACGGTCCCGCAACCGGCGAGGACACCGCACCTGGAAGTTTCAAGGTTGCTTCATTGAAAGCCTGCTCATTACTCGGCGTGTCTTGGATTACTAATTAGGCGTGCTCTTATAAAAACGCGCACGTCATGCTCTGCTTGCACCCGCACACCGATCGTCTCGACTGGTCCTTGCCCGCTCACCGTCGCGGGACCCTGAGCGGCATGGATGCCGCGCCAGAGCCTACATGGACGTACTTGCGGCGTGTCCCGAGAGGATGGGCGGGCAAGGGCCTGCAGCAAAGTCGCAGATCATCGGCGCTACGGCTGATCTACTAGGCCGTATCAGTTGCTCTATCTGCGGCCACTGATCGGTGGCCGCAGTCGTCGCGTCAAGTCCGCAGCACCGCGTCAGCCGTTGGAACTCTCCGGCAGCGGCTCGGCACATTGCCGGCAATAACGTGCATCCGGCGCGTGGCCTTCCAGCCCGCACCGCGGGCAGTTGCGGGTATCGCGCTTGCCGGCGTGGCCGCCTTCGCGCAGTGTGCTGGCCAGTTCGGCGGTGTAGATGCCGGTGGGCACGGCGATGATGCTGTAGCCGATCAGGATCAGGGCCGAGGTGACGAAGCGGCCCAGCGTGGTCTGCGGCACCAGGTCGCCGAAGCCCACCGTGGCCATGGTCACGATGGCCCAGTACATGCTGGTCGGGATGCTGGTGAACCCGTGTTGCGGGCCTTCGATCACATACATCGTGGCGCCGGCAATCACGGTGATGGTGAGCACGCTGAACAGGAATACCAGCACCTTGCGCCGGCTGCGCCAGAGCGCGTCCACCAGTTGCCCGCTTTCCTCGATGTAGCGGGTGAGCTTGAGGATGCGGAACAGGCGCAGGATGCGCAGCACGCGTACCACCAGCAGCGTCTGCGCACCCGGCACGAAGAACGACAGGTAGCTGGGCAGGATCGACAGCAGATCGATCACGCCCCACACGCTGAGCGCGTAATGCAGCGGGCGCCGCACCACCGCCAGGCGCAACCCGTATTCGACCGTGAACAGGACCGTGAACGCCCATTCCAGCGGCACCAGCCAGTGCGCCGAATGCGAATGGATGCGCGGCACGCTGTCGATCATGATCACCATCACGCTGGTGAGGATCGCCACCACCAGCATCAGGTCGAAATTGCGCGACGGACGGGTGTCGTGCCGGTAGATGATGTCGAACCATTGCCGGCGCCAGCCGTGGTCGGTGGCGGGAGTGAGCTGGGGATCGGAGAAAGGGCGCATCCGCGCATTGTGCCGCAGGCCGGCGAATGCGCGAGAATGCGCGTTCTCCCTCCGCTTCTGCGACCCACCATCATGAGCACCGCTGCCGATTCGCCCCTGTCCCTCGCGCATTACTACCTGCCGGTGTACCGCCCGCGCCAGGTGGTGCTGGAGCGTGGCCAGGGCAGTCGCGTGTGGGACGACCAGGGCCGCGAGTATGTGGATCTGTCCGCCGGCATCGCGGTCAACGGGCTGGGGCACAACGATCCGGATCTGATGGCCGCGCTGACCGAACAGGCCGGCAAGCTGTGGCACACCAGCAACGTGTTCTTCAGCGCACCGCCGCTGCAGCTGGCCGAAGAGCTGGTGACCGCTTCGCGCTTCGCGCACAAGGTGTTCCTGTGCAACTCGGGGACCGAGGCCAACGAGGCGGCGATCAAGCTGGTACGCAAGTGGGCCAGCAGTCACGGCCGCCCCGCCGACAAGCGCGTCATCGTGACCTTCCGCGGCAGCTTCCACGGGCGCACCCTGGCCGCGGTCACCGCGACCGCGCAGCCCAAGTACCAGGAAGGCTACGAGCCGCTGCCCGGCGGGTTTCGCTATGTGGACTTCAACGACGTGGCGGCGCTGGAGGCGGCCATGGCCTCGGGCGATGTGGCCGCGGTGATGGTCGAGCCGATCCAGGGCGAGGGCGGGGTGATGCCGGCCGCGCCGGGTTTCCTGAGCCGCGTGCGCGCGCTGTGCGACCAGCACGATGCACTACTGGTGCTGGACGAGATCCAGTGCGGCATGGGCCGTACCGGCACGCTGTTCGCGCATTGGCAGGAGCAGGTGACGCCGGACATCGTGACGCTGGCCAAGGCGCTGGGTGGCGGCTTCCCGATCGGCGCAATGCTGGCCGGCCCGAAGGTGGCCGAGATCATGCAGTTCGGCGCGCATGGCACCACCTTCGGCGGTAATCCGCTGGCCGCGGCGGTGGCGCGGGTGGCGCTGCGCAAGCTGGCTTCGCCGCAGATCGCCGAGAATGTGGAGCGTCAATCGGCGGCCCTGCGCGCCGGCCTGGAGGCGCTCAACGCCGAGTTCGGCCTGTTCACGCAGATCCGCGGACGCGGCCTGATGCTGGGCGCGGTACTGGCGCCGGCGCATGCCGGGCAGGCCGGCGCGATCCTGGATTTCGCCGCCAACCATGGCGTGTTGCTGTTGCAGGCGGGGCCGGATGTGCTGCGCTTCGTGCCGGCACTGAATCTGACCGATGCCGAGTTGGCCGATGGCCTGGCGCGCCTGCGCCTGGCCGTTGCCGAGTACGCCGCGCAGAAGTGATCGACCTCTGCGCTTCCTTGCGCCATCGCGACCGGCGCTGTGCCGGCGAGCGCGGTTGGGGAGGAGGCGCAGGTCGTTGTGTTTCCCGATTTGCGCCAGGCCCTGTCAGGGCACGTGGCGTTGTTGCCGCAGGTACCTGCGCGGCTGTTGCAGGATCTGCATGAAGACAGCGGTGCGTAGCTGATGCGGATTGCGTATCGCGCGGTGCAGCCCTCTTGCGGCAGCGATTGGATAACGGCGGGGGGGCATGGAGGTTTGAGTTTTATCGCTCTACCGTACCCTCACCCCAACCCCTCTCCCGACGGGAGAGGGGCTCGCTTCTGCGTTCGTCGTTAACCCGACACCGACTCAAGGCGCCAACGCTGTCCCTGATCGTGGACGCCGACGCGTTCAATGCTGCGAGCAGCGTCTTGCGTCACCCCGAGAGAGTGACAGGTGTTCCGCGATGCTCAACGATTCCCGATTCCCGATTCCCGATTCCCGATTCCCAATACCCAATCCCCAATCCCCAATCCCGGCCCTTCACCCCAGCCCATACCGCTTCAACACCCGCCGCAAGCCGCGCGCATCGCGCACCGTGTCCGCATGCAGGCCGGCGGCACGCGCGCCGCGCACGTTGACGAACAGGTCGTCGACAAACAACGTGCGTGACGCGGCCGCATCGAGCCGGGCGAGCGCGCGCTGATACACCGGCAGCTCCGGCTTGCGGCCGCCGAGGGCGCCGCTGCACAGCACGCGGTCCTGCAATAGCGGAAACAGCGCTGGCACGATCCGCTCGATCGCTTCCGCCATCAACGGCCCGTTGTTGGTGAGCACCGCCACCGCGGTCGTTGCCGACACCGCCAGTGCCTGCGCCACTACGGCCGGCTCGGCGCGGCATGCCGCCACGCGCGCATCGATCCAGGTGGCGCGATCGATCACGCAGCCAAGCCCCTCGCCGAGCTGCGCCAGATAGGCCGACGTGTCGATCACGCCGGCATCGTAGGCGCGCTCCAGGCCCTGCTCGAACAAGACCTGTTGCACACGTTGCGGCGTGCATCCCGCCGCACTGGCAAGCGCAGCCAGACGACGCGGCCGCGAATAGCTGGCCAGCACGCCGTCGAAATCGAGCAGTAACAGGGACGGTGCGGCAGGCGGCATGGGTGGACTCGGGATGCGGCTGCGCAGCGTTGTCGATTCGGCGCGGCATGGCAAGTGCGCAAAACCTGGTATGTCCGGATGCCGGCAGGTGGGTGGGGCAGTCCCTATTCAGATCTTTGAATCCGGTCGCTACCTACCCACCCGCGCCGCCCCTACCCTCCGCGCGGCGCGTGCAGCGGAACTGTGCTGGGTATGGTCGATGCATGCCGCATCCGCGGTGTCAGCCGGTCTTGGGGAGCGGGCCCGGTCACTCAGCACGTCACACCATCCAGGGGGTCGATTGCATGCGCAAGCGCTTGAACACCGATCAACTGGCGGCGTCGGTTGCCGCCATTCTCACCACCGCCACGCGTGGTCGCACGCTGGCTTCGATGACCTTGGTGCTGGCTGGCGCACACAGCCTGCCGGTCCTGGCACAGGAAGCACGCACGCTGGACGCGGTCAGCGTGGTCGGCACCGGCTCCACGCGCACCACCGCCTCCATCTCCGTCGACGACATCCAGGCACAGGTGCCCGGCGTGGCACCGCAGCAGCTGCTGGCGAGCCTGCCGGGCGTGAATGTCCAGACCACCGATCCGTTCGGGCTGTACGAGTTCGGCGACTCGATGACCATCCGCGGCTTTTCCGCCAACCAGATCGGCGTGACCCTGGACGGCATCCCGATCGAAACCTTCGACACCCGCGAAGGCGGCCCGATCACCCGTTACGTGTCCAGCGAGAACCTGCTCGACGTCACCGTGTCGGCCGGCTCCGGCGATGTCACCCAGCCTTCGTACCACGCACTGGGCGGCGCGATCCGTTACACCAGCCTGCCACCGAAGGGCGGCGACAGCTGGAGCGGCAACCTCACCCAGACCATCGGCTCGGACGATCTGGTGCGCAGCTTCGTGCGCCTGGATACGCCGGATTGGTGGGACGGCGGCCCCAGCGCGTATCTGTCTGCCTCGCGCACGCAGGGCGGGGTGTGGGACATGGAGCCGGCCACGCAGAAGAGCGATCACTTCGAAGCCAAGATCCGCCAGGCCTGGGACGTGGGCAGCCTGACCCTGGGCTGGATCTACAACAACCGCAAGGACTACGACGTGCAGTCGTACAACTCCGACGGGTCGGTGTCGTGGGATCTGCATGAACGCATCACCGGCAATCCGGAAGTGGATGCCGAGCATTACAGCGAATGGCAGAACGGCCGCCGCGATTCGCTGCTCAGCCTGCACGGCGATTTCCTGTTCAACGATGCGATCGGTGTCACCTTCACCGGCTACTACGAAAACAAGCATGGTTATGGCGTCGGCGGCACGCCACCGAGCACGGCCACCGGCCTGTACAACGACGCCATCGCCGGCACGCCGGGTCGCACCGATATCGCCATCAACGACCCGCAGATCGTCGATGCCAACGGCAATGTCATCCGCGTCGGTGCGATGACCCGGCGCGAGGAAATCATGGGCGGCGATCGCTACGGCGTAACCAGTGCAGTGTCATGGGAGACCGAGCACAACAAGCTCGAAGTCGGCGCGTGGTACGAAAACTACGACTTCGATCAGGTGCGCCCGCTGTACAACCTGGACCCGGCCACCGGCGCGCTGCTGAAGGGCTCGCTGCCGATCGTGGTCTATTACGACAATCACTTCTCCACCGAGGTGAAGCAGCTTTACATCAAGGACACGCTGCGCCTGCTCGATGACCGGCTCACCATGGAATTCGGCGCCAAGGGGCTGGATGTCAAACGCGATTACAACGGCATCGCCAATCTCGATGACTTCAATGTCGGCGTGCGCCGCGACGTCACCATCAAGAACAGCGACTGGTTCCAGCCCCAGGTCGGCGCCAGCTTCCAGCTTGCCGAGGGCGTGCAGGTGTTCGCCAACTACGCTGAAAACTTCAGCTCGGCGCCACGGCTGGCGCTGACCTCGGGTGCATTCAATCCGGATATCGCGCCGGAGGAATCCACCAATATCGATATCGGCATCCGCGCCGAATCCAGCCAGTGGAGCGGCTACATCGCCGCCTACAAGATCGATTACGAGAACCGCATCATCGCGCTGACCGATCCGGACCCGCTGGTGGTTGCGCCCACCGTCTACGCCAACGTCGGCGACGTGCAGACCTACGGGGCGGAAGTGTCCGGCATGTGGAAGCCGGCACCGGGCTGGCGGCTGGGGGCATCGCTGACCTGGAACAAGTCCGAGTTCCAGGACAACTATTTCGGCCCGGTCAGCGGCAGCCTGGTGCAGGTGGAAGGCAACGAAGTGCCGGACTCGCCCAAGGTGATGTTCAGCCTCAACGGCGGTTGGGAAGGCGAGCATTTCTTCGCCAACCTCGACACCAAATACACCGGCAAGCGCTACGGCGACACGCTCAATACCGACCAGGTCGATGCCACCTTCATCGTCAACGGCAGCGTCGGCTATCAGGGCGAGGATGCCGGGTTTCTGGCCGGTGGGCGGCTGCAGTTGTCGGTCTACAACCTGTTCGACAAGGACGATGCGATCGGCGCGGTGTTCCCGAACGAAAGTTCCGGTTCGTACCAGTTGATCGCACCGCGCCAGCTGTTCGCCAGCCTGGCCTACAAATTCTGAGGCAGTGATGCGGCCGGCAGCGTTGCCGGCCGCGCCATCGGTGGTGTCCGTCGGACTCGATTCATGACATGCAAGGACTATGCGTTGATGCAAGGCAATCACTCTGGGGCGATGACACGGCGGCAACTGCTGGCGCGCATCGGCATGACCGCTGGCGGCGCGATGATGTATCAGGCGATGAGCAGCCTGGGCATGGCGGCCGAATCCGATTTCAAGGGACCGCTGCAGCTGGATGGCGACCCGAAGGGCGCCTCGGTGCTGATCCTGGGGGCGGGGCTGGCCGGCATGGCGGCGGCCTTCGAACTGCGCAAGGCGGGGTACCGCGTGCAGTTGCTGGAATACAACGACCGCCCCGGCGGGCGTAACTGGACGCTGCGCGGCGGCGACCGTTACACCGAACTCGGCGGGGCGATGCAACATTGCCAGTTCGACGACGGGCTGTACCTCAATCCGGGGCCGTGGCGCATTCCGCATCACCACAAGGCGGTGCTGGGTTACTGCAAACAATTCGGTGTGGCCCTGGAGGCGTTCAACCAGGTCAACTACAACGCGCTGTTGCACAGCCAGCATGGCTTCGGCGGCAAACCGCAGCGCTTTCGCGCCATCGATGCCGATTACAAGGGCCACGTGTCCGAGTTGCTGGCCAAGTGCACCCAGCAGCAGGCGCTGGACACCACCGTGAGCCGCGAAGACCAGGAAGTGCTGCTGGAATCCTTGCGCACCTGGGGCGCGCTCGACCAGAAGTTCGGCTACGTCAAGGGCAAGGACAGCAGCGAGCGGCGCGGTTTCGCGCGGTATCCCGGCGGCGGCCTGTCGGGCAAGCCGGAGTTCTCCGATCCCTTCAGCGTGCAGGACGTGCTGCACTCGCGTCTGTGGACCACGCTGGCGGCCGGCAACAACTACGAAATGCAGACCACCATGTTCCAGCCGGTGGGCGGCATGGACCAGATCGGCAAGGCATTCGCGTCCCGGCTCGGCGATGCCATCACCTACAACGCCAAGGTCACCAGGATCGATCAGGATGGCAACGGTGTGCGGGTGTCCTGGCAGGACGCGGCACACGGCGGCGAAGAACGCATCGCCAGCGCCGATTGGTGCATCTGCACGATTCCGTTGTCGGTGCTCAGCCGCATTCCGGTCACCGCCAGTGACGCGATGACCACCGCGATCGGCCAGGTGCCGTATGCGGCATCGGTGAAAGTGGGCCTGCAATTCAAGCGCCGCTTCTGGGAAGAGGACGAAGCCATCTACGGCGGCATCAGCTACACCGATCTGCCGATCACCCTGATCAGCTATCCCAGCACCAACTATCACAGCCCCGGCAAGGGCGTGCTGCTCGGTGCGTATGTGTGGGGACTGGATGCTTACCAGTTCACCTCGATGTCCCCGGAGCAGCGCGTGCGCAAGACGGTCGAATACGGCACGCAGCTGCATCCGCAGTATCCGCGCGAGTTCGAGAACGGCATTTCGGTCGGCTGGCACCGCGTGCCGTTCACGCACGGCTGCTTCGGCATGTGGAGCGAGCAGGCGCGTGCCGAACACTACACGCCGCTGTGCCAGATCGACGGGCGCCTGGCGCTGGCCGGTGAACACGTCTCCTATATCCCGGCCTGGCAGGAAGGCGCGATCTTGTCCGCGCACGACGTCGTGGGCCGTCTGCATCGCAAAGTGCTGGCCGGAGGAGGTCGCGCATGAGCCTGTTATCACGGTTGGCCGCGGCCAGCTTTGTCGTTGCGATGGCTGCGTTGCTGGTGCCGCCAGGCACATACGACGCGCGGGCGCAGAGCTCCGATGCCACCCAGCTGTTTCCGCAGCAGGGCTTTGCCAAGGCATCCGGCCAGGACGTCTATCAGGCGATCTGCCAGGGCTGCCACATGCCGGGCGGGCGCGGTGCGCAGGGCGCGGGCGAATATCCCGCGCTTGCCGGCAACCCCAAGCTGGCCGCCGGCCCCTACGTCACCATGATGGTGCTCGACGGCCATGCGGGCATGCCCGGCTTCGGCGCGATGCTCAACGACCGCCAGGTGGCCGAGGTGGTGAGTTATGTGCGCACGCACTTCGGCAACGATCACGCCGAGCGCGTCACCGTCGACGACGTCAAATTGCTGCGCCACTGATTCTCCCTTTCTTTCTCATGCAAGGAGTTGCCATGTTCCGTCCAGTGACCACCGTTCTCACTGCTGCCCTGCTGTGGTCTGCAGGCCTCGCCGCTGCGCATGCGGCCGACGTGGTCCGCCACAAGATACCCAACAGCGATTTTCCCATTGCTGCTGCCGTGGAGATTCCCGCCGGCAAGGCCACCGTCTACGTCAGTGGCAAGGTGCCGGCGGTGGTGGATGCCAGTGCGGCCAAGGACTCGATCGCCGCCTATGGCGACACCAAGGCGCAGACGGTGAGCGTGTTGAACCAGATCAAGCAGCAACTCGCGACGCTCGGCCTGGGCATGGGCGATGTGGTGAAGATGCAGGTGTTTCTGGTCGGTGATCCGGCCATGGGCGGCAAGATGGATTTCAACGGTTTCATGGAAGGGTACCGCCAGTTCTTCGGCACCAAGGAGCAGCCCAATCTGCCGGCGCGCTCGGCCTTCCAGATCGCCGCGCTCGGCAATCCGTTGTATCGGGTGGAAATCGAAGTGGTCGCCGTTCGTCCTTGAATCCGTGCTGTCGTCCTGCTGGAGGTTGTCATGAAAACTGCTCTTTCGCGCCGCATGTTTCTCCGCGACTCCGCGCTGTTTGCCGGCGCCGCCGGTGCGAGTGCGCTGCCGCTGCTGGCCGGTGCCGCCGAACGCTCCGCCGCGATCGCGCCGACAGCGGCCGGTGCGTTGTCGCCGGTGATGATCGGCTCCAACGAGTTTCCCGATGGCCCGTCGGCTGCTGCGGTCAAGGCCATCGCGCAGATCGCGCCGCAAGGTGGACGCTACCTGCGCGATGTGCAGATGGAATTGATGGAGACCCTGGCCGCCGAGCTCAAGCTGCCGGTCAACCACCTGATGGCCTATGCCGGTTCCACCGAACCGCTGGACTACACGATGCTGGCGTTCACCTCGCCCAGCGCCGCGCTCGTCACCGCCGATCCCACCTACGAATCCGGTTGGCGTGCCGCCAGCCGCAATGGCGCAAAACTGATCAAGGTGCCGTTGCGCAAGGACTTTTCGCACGATGTGCAGGCGATGTGCGCCGCCGACGCCAGCCCCGGCGTGATCTACATCTGCAATCCCAACAACCCCACCGGCTCGGTCACCGCGCGCAAGGACCTGGACTATGCACTGGCGCACAAGCCCAAGGGCAGCGTGCTGGTGGTCGACGAGGCCTATATCCACTTTGCGCAGAGCACCAGCAGCGTGGTCGACATGGTTGCCGCGGGCGAAGACGTGGTGGTGCTGCGCACCTTCTCCAAACTCTATGGCATGGCCGGCATCCGCCTGGGCTACGCGGCCGCACGCCCGGACCTGCTGGCCAAGCTGATGTTCTACAGCGTCAACAGCCTGCCGGTGACCGCGGCTGCCGCAGGCCTGGCCAGCCTGCGCGATCCCGCACTGGTGCCGCAGCGGCGCGCACGTACCGCGGCCACACGCAAGGACGTGATGGCGTTTCTCGCCAAGCAGGGCTATGCCTGTACCACCTCGGAGAGCAACTGCTTCATGGTCGACGTGAAGCGGCCGGCCGCCGGCTTCAAGGACGACATGGCCACCCATGGCGTGTTCATCGGACGCAGCTGGCCGGTGTGGCCGACCTGGTCGCGGATCACCGTCGGCACCGATGCGGAGATGGCGCGCTTCAAGCAGGCCTTCGTGCAGGTGATTGCCGGCAAGCGCGGCCCGCTGCCGCTGTCGGAGGCCACGGCCGATGTGCATGATCCGATGGATGCTTTTTTCCGCTACGCATGAGGCGTTACTCTGGCAACATCGGCGCTTGCAGATGCGCTGGTGTGACCAGGCGCGCTGGGCGTCGCGCATCCCTTATTGCAGGAGTGTTCCTTTGAAAGTGTTTTCGACAGTTGCCGTGATTGGATTGGTGCTGCTGGCGCCGTCGGCATGGGCGCGCACCTGCGCGGTGACCATCACCGGCAACGACCAGATGAAGTTCGACCAGAGCGCGATCAAGCTGGCACCCGACTGCACGCAGGTGGACCTGACGCTCAAGCACTCCGGCAAGATGGCCGCCACGGTGATGGGCCACAACTGGGTGCTGACCAAGTCCGCCGACTTCCAGGCAGTGGCCAATGCCGGCGTACGCTCCACCATCGCCGACAGTTATCTGCCCAAGGCCGACGCGCGCGTGATCGCACACACCAAGGTCATCGGCGGCGGCGAGAGCACCACGGTGAGCTTTGCCACCAGCAAGTTGAGCAAGGGCGGCGACTACACCTTCTTCTGCTCGTTCCCCGGCCACTGGGCGATGATGAAGGGCACGCTGAGTTTCAGGTGAGGTATCAGCTGCCGCAGGCGCGTGGCCGCGGCAGGAGCGATAGGCGAGGGAGCTGGCACGCGGTCACGCCGCGTGCTCCAGGCAATCGTGGGCGGAGCGGACGGCAGCGCCAGCGACCGTCGTAGACGGTGCGCGGAGAACTGCGCTTAAAGGAAGGCGCGCTGTTGTGGCAGGCTCCATGTGTTGTCGTGACCGGGCCGCTTCTGGATGCCGAGATAGACCAGCTTGCCGCCGCGTGCAGGTATCATCACCGCCTCCGGCCGCCCGAAGTGGCGTCTTGCCGCGCGTCAGCGCCGTCGCTGGCGCCCGCCACTGGAGGTCAGCCCGGCACCGTTTCCGAATTGCCTGGTGGATCGGCTGCGCGCAACAACCCGCGTTGCAAGGCCTGCGCCAGCGCGCTTTCGCGGCTGCGAGCATCCAGCTTGCGATAGAGATTCTTCAAATGGAACTTGACGGTGTTTTCCGACAGATGCAAACAACGTGCGATCTGCTTGTTGGAATACCCACGTGCCAGTTGCGCGAGCACTTCCAGCTCGCGCTCGCTGAAGATGTCGCCGGCCGGGTCTTCGTCGCCGCTGAGGCGTTCGAGCAGGGCCTGGATGGTGAGTGCGCGTGTGGTGCCGCCGACGGTATGCGGGTCGTGCTGGCGCAGCGAGCGCAGCATCGCCTTGGCCGGCAGGCCGAGTTCGACGATCGCCTGCCAGCTTTGCGTCAGTGCCACATGGTCGAGCGCGCTATACAGGTGCGGTAGCGCCGCGACCAGTTCGCCGCGTTGCTGCAGCACCAGGGCGATACGCGCGCGGGTGCGCGCGAGGTGGCACAGGTTGTCGTTGGCCAGACAGGCCTGTTCGATCTGGCCCAGGATGGTCAGCGCGGCGCTGCTGCGTCCGGCCAGCCGATGCCAGCGTGCCAGCGCAAAGCCCATCGCCGCGCGATCGCGCCAGCGGTGGGGCGATCGCAGCGTATGCGCCAATCCGGATTCGCCGCCGGTGCGTGCGATCAGCACATCGATGGCGGCATTGCCCGGATGCTCCAGCAACAGCATCAAACGCCATGCTGCAGCCAGTTCCGACAGGCGCGTCAGCTTGCGCCCGTGCGCGATCTGCTCGACGTGTTCGAGCAGCGCCAAGGCACTACGCCCGCTGTGGTCGCGCACACGCTCCAATCCCAGCGCGGTGTCGTAGGCGGCGGCCAGCACGTCCATGCCGCCGTCGTGCTGTTCCAGCAATTCCAGTGCCGGATGCAGCAGGTCGGCCGCGTCGTCGTGGTGGCCGCGTTCGTAGTGCAGTTGTGCGAGCAGGCACTGGCCGGCGGCCTCCAGCACGCGATCCAGCTGCGGGGAGCGGGCGCACCAGTGCAGGGCCTGCCGGTAACAGGCTTCGGCGTCACCGAGCTGTCCGCGATAGAAAAAACTCTGGCCCAGCGCCAGCAGCGCCTGGCCCGCGCCTGGTTCGCTGCCGCCGCGCTGCATCGCATCGCGTGCGTTCAGTGCGTAGCGTTCGGCAGTTGCAAAGGCACCCTGCGCAATGGCGGTGGTGGCACAGATGCACAGCAGCATGCCGCGGCCCAGGTGGTCGTCCTCGTCCAGCGCGGAGGCTTGCGCGGCGATCTGGGTCAGACCATGCGGATTGCCGCAGATCTCGTCGAGGCGATCGCGCAACAGCGCCACCACCACCGTGTAGTCGCGTTGCAGGGGCTCGCGCAGCGCAGCCGGAAAGTCGCGGAAGCGTTCCAGCAGCAGGCGCGCATGGCTGAATTCGCCGAGCTTCGCGTGCAGATGTGCCTGGGTGAGATTCAGCGCCGGGGTGTCGCGGATGGTGCGGTGTTCGAAATGCCGCAGCAGTGCGCGTACCGCGTGCGTGCCGTGGGTCAGCACTAGTTGCCAGGTACCGGCGCGCGCGATGTAGCTGGCGGCCAGGTCGCCGCAATCGGCACGCGATGCGTGCCGCACCGCGTCGGCCAGGTACCGATGATCGCCAAACCAGCGTGCGGCCCGTTGATGCAGTTGCGCGGCCTGGCCGGGGTGTTCGCGATCGAGCAGTTGCTGCAGGAAGTCGGCAAACAAGGGGTGATAGCGGAACCACTCGCGCTCGCCATCCATGGGCACCAGCAGGCCGTGGAAATGTTCCAGCCGCGCCAGCAACCGGCCGCTGTCGTCACGCTGACGCACCGCATCGGCCAGCGCTGCGTTGACGCGCTCCAGGGGGCTGGTCCGCAACAGTAGGTCGCGCGTGTCGGCATCCAGGTCGTTGACCACCTGCTCGGTCAGATACGCGGCGATCTGCGCGCTGCGGCCGGAGAAGCGCGCGGCCACCTCCTGTTGACGCTGCGCACCGCCTTCCAGCCACAAGCGCGCCAGATGCAGCGCCACCGGCCAGCCTTCGGTGTAGCGCAGCAATTCGTCCACGACCGGCGCCGGCACCTGGGGGCCCAGCAACGCTTGCGCTTCGGGCTCATCCAGTGCCAGCTGCGCGCTGCCGAGACGGCTGAGCTGCGCCTGCAGGTCCAGCCGCGCCAGCGGCAGTGCCGGTACGCGCCGGGTCGCCAGCAACAGGTGCAGACGTCCGCCGCCGTGTTCGACCAGGCGCAGCACCAGCTCGTCGACGATGCCGCTGCCGAGCCGGTCGTAATCGTCGAGGATCATGCTGATGCGCCGGGGCGCCGTGCGTAGCGCGCGGAGCAGCACCGTCACCGCCTCGCGCGGATCCTGGTCGCGGTTGTGCAGCACCGCCGCACACAGTGCCGGATCGGCGCCTGCGTGCTGGAGCGCCAACGCCAGGTGGCCAAGGAAGCGCGCGGCATCGGTGTCCTCTTCGTCCAGCGACAGCCAGGCCACGGCGTGGTCGCGCGCGCGCAGCTGCGCATGCCACTGCGCCAGCAGTGTGGTCTTGCCGAATCCGGGCGGCGCCAGCAGCAGGGTGAGCGGCCGGGCTTGCGCCTGATCCAGCGCCGCCAGCAAGGTGCTGCGCACCACCGCTCCGGGACGCGGCAGCGGCGGCTCCAGCTTGCTGGCGAGCAGCCAATCGGGAACAGCGGAATCGCGCGGCGGTGAGGGGCGCGGCGTGAGCAACGCAACAGGCTTGAGCATGAGGCGAGGGCGGCCCTGGCAAGCGTCGGCAGCGCGCCGGCTCGACACGCTGCAGATCGTGATGAAACAGCGGCGATGCACAGGCGTCACCGTGACCGGCGACAACGTCCATCGGCTGCTTCGAGGGTCCCCACCCATGCCCGTCCATGGACACCTTTCAGAAAGGTATGACAGCCACAAGACAAAAGCAAAGCCTGTCGCTACGCCGCCGCCTGAATGGAGCCTGCGGTGGCGCAGGGTGTGCGCCATTGCTAGGAACGGCCGGGCCCGTCTGGACGCCATCGAGCCGGCTGCAGCGCCGGCGCCGCGTCTGTTCAGCGTCGGCGCGGGCCTAAACAGGCGTCTCAGGCCCGCACCGATGCCCGGCGTCTTGCGCGGCCAGCGTCACCAGCAGCCACCGCGACGCAGGCGATGACACCTCGCCTTCAACGCACCACAAAGGTCAGCGTTGCCGGGCCCGTCGCCGGCAACGCAACGCCTGGATGCCTCAGTGCGCCACTTCCGCAAACGCCTCGCGCGCGGCGGCCAGCGTGGCATCGATCACCGCCGCATCGTGCGCGCTGGACATGAAGCCGGCCTCGTACGCCGACGGCGCCAGATACACGCCCCGCTGCAGCATCGCGTGGAAGAAACGGTTGAAGGTGGTGATGTCGCAGGCGGTGGCTTGCGCGTAGCTCTCCACGATGTCGTCGGTGAAGAACAAGCCGAACATGCCGCCGACCTGGTTGGTGGTGACGGCAACGCCGGCGGCGCGCGCGGCATCTTCCAGTCCCTCGCACAACACGCTGGTGGCCTCGCTCAGGCGGGCGTGGAAGCCCGGCTCCTGCACCAGCTCCAGCATTGCCAGGCCGGCCGCCATCGCCACCGGGTTACCCGACAAGGTGCCGGCCTGGTAGATCGGGCCGGCCGGCGCGATCTGCTCCATCAAGTCGCGCCGGCCACCGTAGGCGCCCACCGGCATGCCGCCGCCGATGATCTTGCCGAAGGTGCTCAGGTCCGGGGTCACTCCGTAGTGCGCCTGCGCACCGCCCAGCGCGACGCGGAAACCGGTCATCACCTCGTCGAAGATCAGCAGCGCGCCGTGCCGCGTGCACAGCGTGCGCAGGTGCTGCAGGTAACCGGCCTGCGGCGGAATGCAGTTGGCGTTGCCGACCACCGGCTCGATGATCACCGCGGCCACGTCGGCGCCGATCTCGTCGAACATGGCGGTGGCGCCTTCGAAGTCGTTGAAGGAGAGGGTGGCGGTCAGCTCGCTCAGGCCGGGCGGCACGCCCGGCGAGGTCGGTACGCCCAGGGTCAGCATGCCGCTGCCGGCCTTGACCAGGAACGAGTCGCCATGGCCGTGATAACAGCCCTCGAACTTGATGATGCGGCTGCGCCCGGTGGCGCCGCGCGCCAGGCGCACCGCCGACAGCGTGGCTTCGGTGCCGGAATTGACCATGCGCACCATCTCGCAGGACGGCACCAGCCGATGGATCGTCTCGGCCATGGTGACCTCGGCCGCACACGGCGCGCCGAACGACAGGCCATCGCGGATCGCGCGCTCCACCGCTTCGCGTACCGCGGGGTGATTGTGGCCGGCAATCATCGGCCCCCACGAGCCCACGTAATCGATGTAGCGGTTGTCGTCCACGTCATACAGATACGGGCCATCGGCGCGTGCCACGAAGAACGGCTCGCCGCCGACCGACTTGAATGCACGCACCGGTGAGTTGACGCCGCCGGGCAGCAGCGTCTGCGCCTGGGCGAACAGGGCGTGGGAGCGGGTGTGGTTCATGCGCGCAGATCCTTGAGTGGCACCGATTGGGGGCGGCGCTGCCCGACTGCGGGCGGCGCATCCGCCATTGTCAGGCTTGCGGCCCCCGTCCGCCTACCCACCAGATGCCTGCCTACCCGTCGGAGCGCACGGGTAGGGCGATCCGGCTGCCTATGATCGAACGCAAGGGTATCGACGGTTTGGCATGAGCAAATGACCGGTGGTCATTGGTCTGCTGCGGCAGATGTTCAGAGAGTGTGATTCCGGTAGCCATTGGCGCCGTTCATTTTTGTCGCGTTGCCGACAGTTCCAGACTTGGGGAGAAAACATGAACCGTAGTATCCAGAAGCGTGCCTTGGCGTTGGCGCTGGTCGTGGCCATGGGGAGCGTCCACGCGCAGTCCACCAGCGGCAGCATCGTCGGCAGCGTGGGACAGAGCAGCGGCACCAGCGTGCTGGTGGAAAACAACAGCGGTTTCAGCCGCGAAGTGCCGGTGGATGCACGCGGCCGGTACACCGCCGGCAATCTGCCGCTGGGCACCTACAAGGTCACGGTCAAGCGCGATGGCGCGGTGGTGGAAACCCGCGAAAACGTCGCGATCACCGTCGGCGCCAACACCGACGTCTCGTTCGCTGCCGCTTCGGGGAGCGGCATGCAGACCCTGGACAGCGTCACCGTCACCGCCGCGGGCCTGACCACCATCGACGTCAGCAGCGTGGACACCCGCACCGTGGTCACCGCCGAGCAGCTGCAGCAGCTGCCGCTGGGCCGCACCGCCGAGGCGATCGCTTTGCTCGCACCGGGCGTGGTGGTCAACAGCGGCGGCTTCGATAATGGCCCGCTCGGTGGCTCGCTGCCCAGCTTCGGCGGCTCGGCCGCCAGCGAAAACGCCTATTACCTCAATGGTTTCAACACCACCACCATCAGCAACAACCTGGGTGGTCTGACCCTGCCGTACGGCGCCATCGACCAGCAGGAAATCTTCACCGGCGGCTATGGCGCGCAGTACGGCCGCGCCAATGGCGGCGTGATCAACCAGATCGGCAAGCGCGGCACCAACGAGTGGAAGTTCGGCGCCGCCGTCATCTGGGAACCCAATGGCCTGCGTGCCAACCAGCGCGATATCTACTGGCGCCCGGACAGCCAGGGCAGCACGATCAACAACGCCGCCTATCGCTATGCGCGCGCGGCCAATGGCCTGTACCAGCCGGCCAGCGAGGCCGAAGCCAACCAGACCACCTACAGCGCCTATGTCGGCGGACCGATCATCCAGGACAAGCTGTTCTTCTTCCTGGCTGCCGAGCAGGTGGATTCGGACGGCGTACGCGTCGGCACCAATCGCGACACCGACAACGGACGCACCGGCGGCCTCACCGATTACGACTACAAGCAGAAACGCTGGTACGCCAAGGTGGACTGGAACATCACCGACAACCACCTGATCGAGGTGACCGGCGCCAGCGACGAGGCGGAGACCAACGGGTCGATCTACCGCTACGACTATGTCAATCGCCAGCGCGGCAGCTATTTCACCGACGAATCCACCTGGAAGACCGGCCCGACCTTGTTCACCGGCAAGTACACCGGCTATCTCAGCGACAACCTCACCGTGACCGCGCTGTACGGCAAGATGAAGACGCCCGACGAGCTGACGCCCTTCAACTACGACGCGGCCGGCGGCCCGGTCATCAACAGCGCCGCGCTTCAGAATCCGGCCTACACCGGCGGCACTCCGCGCATCGGCAATCAGCTGGTCACCTCGGTCAGTTCACCGGACCGCGAATACAAGAAAGACAATCAGCGCCTGAATCTGGAATGGCGCATCGGCCACCACACGCTCAACTTCGGTATCGACAACCAGAAGTCCGAAGGTATCGATGTGGGTTCGGTGCTGTCCGGCCCCGGCTTTGCGTGGACCTACGGCCAGACCAACGATCCCAATGGCGTGCGGACGGGCGGACTGGTCAGCCAGTCGGCCAACGAAGCCGGCGGCATCGGCGCGCCGAGCCCGGGCCTGGTCGATCCGGTCAATGGGTCCAGCGGCTACTACGTGGTGCGCAACATCAACACCAGCCTGTACTCCTACGAGGCCAAGCAGCGCGCCTACTACATCGAAGACAAGTGGCAGGTCACCGACAACCTGTTGTTGAGCATCGGCCTGCGCAAGGACGAGTTCACCAACTACACCCCGTTTGGCGACCCGTACATCGAAGTGGATAACGCCTGGGCGCCGCGCCTGGGCTTCAGCTGGGACGTCAACGGCGATTCCAGCCTGAAGGTGTTCGGCAACGTCGGCCGTTATTACCTTGGCCTGCCGCTGTCGGCAGTGAGCCTGTTCACCCCGGCCACCACCACCGATACCTACTTCACCTATAGCGGCATCAATGCCGATGGCACGCCGGTCCTGGCGCAGCAGCTGGGGTCGGCGGTGTCGGCCAACTCGCGCTTCGGCCGCATCGCCGATGTGCGCACTGCAGTGGTCAAGGACATCGAGGGCGAGAACCAGGACGAAGTCATCCTCGGTTTCACCAAGCAGCTGGAGACCGGCTGGGTGCTGGGCGTGCGCGGCACGCATCGCCGCCTCAATGCGGGTATCGACGATCAGAACTACGACGTCTCCAATACCGCATTGATCGCCGCCGCCGCCGCGCAGGGCGTGACCATCGATTTCTCGCAGGTTGCCGGTGCATCGCTGATCAATCCCGGCCAGACCAATACCTGGGGCGTGATCGGTACCGATGGCCAGTTCCATGAGGTATCGGTGAGCCGCGAAGCGGCGGGTTTCCCGAAGTTCAAGCGCAACTACTCGGCAGTCGAGTTCAACCTGGAACGTCCGTTCGACGGCAAGTGGTACGCCAAGGTCAACTACGTCTGGTCGCATAGCTACGGCACCACCGAAGGCCAGGTGCGTTCGGACCTGTGGCGCACCGGCGGCGCCTTGGGCAGCTACCAGGGCCAGGCCTCGGTCTCCACCACGCAGAGCTGGGACCACGCGGCGCTGATGGAACACTTCAACGGCGATCAATCCAACGATCACCGCCATCAGCTCAAGTTGTTCGGCTTCTACCAGTTCACTCCGCAATGGGGTGCGTCGGCCAACTTCAGCCTGATCTCGGGCGCACCACACAATTGCCTGGGCAACTACTACGGCGACAACTACACCGGCACCGATCCGGCTGGCTACGGTGGCAGCGCGATCACCGGCGGTCCTTACCACTACTGCTACAACCCGGAAACCGGCACCGGCGTGGCATCACCTCCCGGCTCGCAGGGACGGCTGGGCTGGATCGCGCAGCTCGACATGGGCGTGACCTACAAGCCGGCATTCGCCGCCGGCAAGCTGGCACTGCGTTTCGACGTGTTCAACATCACCAACGAGCAGACTGCAACCAACATCTATCCGTTCTCGCAGCTGCCCGACAACACCACCAATCCGCTCTGGGACCAGGTCGTGGCCTATCAGGCACCGCGCTCGGGCCGGGTGACATTGAGCTACGACTTCTGATCGAGGCAGGTAATAAGGTTAGCGCCGGCAGCGACGCGTGATGGCACGCGTCGCTGCCTTGTTTTTGGCGTTTGGATGATGGCGCTCAAGCAGCTTCAATCATCTGACGTACGACGCGCGGCAGGTGTAGAGCGGTTGATCTGCGGCTTGGCTGCAGGGCCCTTGCCCGCCCACCGTCGCGGGACACGCTGCAAGTACGTCCCTGTAAGCTCTTACGCGGCATCCATGCCGCGTAAGGTCCCGCGACGGTGGGCGGGCAAGGACCTGTTGAGATGGTCGGTGTGCGTGGTTGCGAGCAGGGCTGGGCGTGCATTGTTTGGACCACGTCGCGTCCGAAAATCCCCATCGCAGTTCGAGCAACAGGCAAGCTTTTAAATAAGCGCCCAACTTTCTCCGCGTCTCAATGCAGGTCTCGCAACACGCAGGGTTTGCCTGATCACCGACCAATTGCCTGGTGCGGTGTCCTCGCCGATTGCGGGACTCCTGGCGGCCTGGATGCCGCCACGCAGCCTCCAGGGACGGATGCACGGCGCGTCCCGCGAGCGGTGAGGGCACCGCGAACACGACGCTGCGAGTTGGCTGCACGGCCCTTGCCCGCCCACCATCGCGGGACGCGCCGCAAGTACGTCCATGTAGGCTCTGGCGCGGCATCCATGCCGCTCAGGGTCCCGCGACGGTGAGCGGGCAAGGACCAATCGAGATGGTCGGTGTGCGGTAAGAGTGGTGCTGGATGCGCCTCGTTGGATCGTGGCAACGGCTTCACGTCTTAATGCATACCGCACGAGAGACAGCTTTTCACAAGAGCGCCGACCAATTGCCTGGTGCGGTGTCCTCACCGATTGCGGGACTCTTGGCGGCATGGATGCCGCCACGGAGCCTCCAGGGACGGATGCACGGCGTGTCCCGCGAGCGGTGAGGGCGCCGCGCACTCGACGCACTCGGCTTGTGACTGCATCTGATAAACGACGCTTCGACTCGAATC
Organism: Xanthomonas sp. BRIP62418; assembly: GCF_003993495.1. NCBI lineage: Bacteria > Pseudomonadati > Pseudomonadota > Gammaproteobacteria > Lysobacterales > Lysobacteraceae > Xanthomonas > Xanthomonas sp. BRIP62418. The sequence continues at coordinate 68,562 of NZ_QEZG01000036.1, read as the reverse complement.
CCGGTTTCTTGTGTCTTCGCGTGCGCGTGTCGCCGGTAACTTCTGTTATCTGTTGTCTGTTACCTGCCAGCCACGCTACCGTGCAAACCCGGCCCGATAGGCCTGCACTGCCGCGAGCGGATCCGGCGCGGCATAGACGCCGCTGACCACCGCAATCAACTCGGCGCCCGCAGCCACCAACGCGGGCACCTGCGCAGCCGCGATGCCGCCAATCGCCACCCGTGGCACTCCCAGCGCTCCAGCTTGCTGTAGCAACGCAGGCGTTGCGCGACGTGTGGTCACCTTGGTGGTGGTGGGGAAGAACGCACCGAAGGCCACGTAGCTGGCACCGGCCGCGACCGCTGCGTACGCACGCGCGATCTCGTCATAGCACGACACTCCGATGATGGCCTGTTCGCCCAACAGCGCACGCGCGGCCGCCACCTCGCCATCGTCTTCGCCCAGGTGCACGCCCTGCGCGCCCACCTGCAATGCCAGCAGCGCATCGTCGTTGATGATCAACGGCACGGCATGCGCGGCGCAGGCCTCGTGCAGCGCACTGGCCTGTTCCAGGCGCAGCGCCGCGCTGGCCTGCTTGTTGCGGTACTGCAGCCAGGCGACAGCGGGCAGCAGCGGCAAGGTGCGCGCGAGCAGGCGCGCGGTGTCGGGCTCGTCGGGTGTGATGAGGTAGACGCCGCGGGCGTTGTGCAGGTCGGGCATGGCAGCGCTTCCGGAAGCGGTGGGTGGGATGGGACAATGCAGTCCCACCGTTGCGTGACCGCGATTATCCGATGAGCGAGACATCCACGACCACCTACCGCACCTGGATGTGCGTCGTCTGCGGGTTTCTCTACCACGAGGCCGACGGCATCCCCGAAGAAGGCATCGCCCCGGGCACCGCCTGGCAGGACGTTCCCGACACCTGGACCTGCCCCGATTGCGGCGTGACCAAGGACGACTTCGAGATGGTCGAGATCGACTGAGGCGCTGCCCGTTCAGCTGGATTGGTGCGCTTTGCGCGCCACAACATCGCCTGCCTCCATTCGGGCGGGCGCTGATGACGACGCGGCAAGCTGTGGTTTCAGTGCGCGCGCGCGCGCTGACTGCTCAGTTCGACCAGGTGCTCATGCAGATTGGTCGCATCCTGCGCACCGGGATTGAGCTGCAGGTAGCGCGATAAGTCGTGGCGTGCGCCGTTGCGGTGGCCCAGATGCAGATAGGCCATGCCGCGATCGCGTAACGCCTCGGGCTGGTCCGGCACCAGCTTCAGGATGCGGTCGGCGCTGCGCGCGGCGCGGTCCCAGTGCTCGGCATCGGCGTAGACGCCGTGCAGATTGCGCAGGATACGGATCAGGATCGCGCGGTGCGGCGCGGGGTCGAGGATCTGCGCCAGGGCGCGGTCGTCGGGAATCTCGCCCCCCAGATGTGGGCGCGCACGCTCGCGCAGCTCGTCCACGCCCAGCGGGCGGCCGCCGTTGAACGGGTCCATGACCAGCACGCCGTCGTCCACCGGCAAACGCACCAGGAAATGCCCGGGAAACGACACGCCCGCCAGCGGAATGCCCAGCCGGCGCGCGACTTCGATCTGCACCATCGCCAGCGAGATCGGGTTGCCCAGGCGACGCTCGAAGACCTGGTTGAGGTAGCTGTTGCGCGGGTCGTAGTACTCGTCGTGATTGCCCGAATAGCCCAGCTCGTCGAACAGATAACGATTGACCGCGGCCATCTTCAGCGGCCACAGGTCGATCGCCTCCACCTCGCGGCGCAGATGCTCGACGTGGCTTTGCACCAGCGTGTCGTACAGCTCGGCGTCCAGCTGCGGATACTCGTCGCGCGCGATCAGCAGCGCGGTGGACATCAACGGCACGGCGTCGTCGTCCAGGCTGGCGAGTGCGGTCCAATGGGGAAGTGGGAGCATGTCGACCATGCTGCCAAGAGTGTCGGCAACTGGCGCGTGGTTCAAGTCCGGTACTTCCTGACAGCAAGGGCCTGCGGTGTGAGATTTACTTGAGCTTTGGGATGTCCGGGCTCAGGGTCAATGTGGCGCCGTCCTGCAGGTTGATCCTGGCGGCCTGGCCGGCGTTGAGTTCCAGCACGTAACGGGCCGGGCGCTTGCTGGGGTAGGGCGGGCAGGCGTCGCCGGCCGAGCAGGGCGGCACGTCGCGCTGCTGCGAGACCAGCCGGCGCTCATCGTCGAAATACAGGATGTCCAGCGCGATCTTGGTGTTCTTCATCCAGTACGCCAGCGGTTCCTGGCGGTCGTGGACGAACAGCATGCCGTGATCGTCCGCCATCGCATCGCGAAACATCAGGCCCTTGGCGCGATCGGCATCGTTCTGCGCCAGCTCCACCTGGTAGCGGGTACCGGCCAATTCCACCCAGCTACCGCCGCTGCTGGCGCAGCCGCCGAGCAGGATCAAGGACGCAAGGGCGAGGAGGCGAAGACGGCGCATACGGCATACCAGCGGACGGGGATGCCGCACCATCTGCCAAGCGGCCGCGTGCGTCAAGCGGCTGTGGCGCGTTGAGCGGATCATTGCGTGCGATCAGGGCCCGCTCGCCATTACTTCGCAATTCGGGCCGGAAATGCGTGTGCGCGTGCCCGTGTGCAATCGCTCAGATCACCCGTGGCGGCTCGCCGCCGACGATCACCACATCGGCCGGGCGACGCGCGAACAGGCCCACGCAGACCACGCCGGGGATCTGGTTCACGCTGCGCTCCAGCGCCACCGGGTCGGTGATCTGCAGGTTGTGCACGTCCAGCACCACGTTGCCGTTATCGGTGACCACGCCATCGCGCCATACCGGCTGGCCGCCGGTGAGCGCCAGGATCTGCCGGGCCACCAGGCTGCGTGCCATCGGAATCACTTCCACCGGCAGCGGGAACTTGCCCAGCACCGGCACCTGCTTGCTCGGGTCGACGATGCAGATAAAGCGTTCGCTGGCCTCGGCGATGATCTTCTCGCGCGTCAACGCAGCGCCGCCGCCCTTGATCAGGCAGCGGTTCGGGTCGCACTCGTCGGCGCCATCCACATACAGCGACAGATTGCCGGTGTGGTTGAGGTCCAGCACCTCGATGCCATGGCGCCGGAGTTGCGCGCTGCTCTGCTCGGAGCTGGACACCGCGCCCTTGATGCGATGGCTGATGCGGCCCAGGGCATCGATGAAGTAGGCCACCGTCGAGCCGGTACCGACGCCGACGATCATGCCGTCTTCCACGTAATCGATCGCTTTTTCGGCGGCCAGGCGTTTTGCTTCGGACATGGGTTAAGAGCTCGGGATTAGTGATTGGGGATTCGGGATTCGTCAAAGCGGTGCAACGCGGGCGGGCAATGGGCCAATCCCCAATCCCCAATCCCGGCTATTCCATCGCCAGCAGCAATTTCCACTGCGCGGCGGTCACCGGCAGGATCGACAGGCGGTTGCCGCGGGCGATCAGCGGGAAGCCTTCACCCAGCGCATCGGCCTGCTGCTTGATCTCGTCCAGTGCGATCGTGCGCTTGAGTTTGCGTTCGAAGGCCACGTCCACCAGCATCCAGCGCGGATCTTCGCGGGTGGCCTTGGGGTCGTGGTAGTCGGACTTGGGATCGAACTGGGTCTCGTCCGGATACGCGTCGCTGGCAACCTTGGCGATGCCCACGATGCCCGGGACCTTGCAGTTGGAGTGGTAGAAGAACACTCCGTCGCCGACATGCATGCCGTCGCGCATGAAGTTGCGTGCCTGGTAATTGCGCACGCCGTTCCATGGCTCGGTGCCGACACGCTCCAGATCATCGATGGAAAACGTGTCCGGCTCGGACTTCATCAACCAGTAGCGCTTGCGGGCAGTCATACGGAAACGGCGTCGTCCTTCAGGAAGGTGGCGTGTTCGGTGCAGATCGCATCCACTGCCACGTCCCAGGATTCGGTGGGCAAGGTGGGCAACTGCTGCGCGGCGAAGCCGGCGCCGACCAGCCAGGGCGGCGGCGTCTGGCGATGCCGGAACGCGAAGCTGCGATCATACCAGCCGCCCCCCATGCCCAGCCGCCGGCACTGCGCATCGAAACCGGTCAGCGGCGTGACCACCAGCGCCATCTCCTCGGCTGCCAGCAGGTCGGCGCGTTCCACGTCAGGCTCGGGGATGCCGTAGCGATTGCTGACCAGGCCCTGGCCCGGCCGCCACGGCGCAAAGCGCAACACGCGCCCGTCCAGCACCGGCAGGCAGTAACGCACGCCGGCCGGCAGACTCAGTTGCCAACGGTGCAGCGCGATTTCGCCATCCATCGCCCAGTACCCGGCCACCGCACCGGTCTGCGGCGCAAACGGCAGCGCCAGCAGGCGCTCGGCCAGCGCATCGGCGGCTGCCAGTCGCTGCGTCGCCGGCAGGCTGCGGCGCAGCGCGCGCAACTGCTGGCGCAAGGCGTCTCGGTTGTCGGTCATGGTGTCTCGCAGCGATAGGCGGGCCGGTATTGTCGATGGCGTGGATGCGCCTGCCTAGTGCGTGTGTGTCGACGGATTTCCAGCTCCTGCACGGCTCTGGCCTGTCGCTGAGCGCATGCGCGTGAAGCGGTGGCTGGGTTGCGCGTCGCGCATGCGCGCATCATGTCCGGGCGCAGTGATCGCAGCAGTGGCGTGGCCACGCTGCGTGCACATGCCGGATGTTTCAGGCACACAAAAAGAAACGGCGCCCGAAGGCGCCGTTTCAGATTTGCATTCTCCGCCGTGAACGATGCGGGCGAAACGACCTTGAACCCGGGGTTCAAGTGGGGACGTTGTGAGGCCATCGGGCTTCCCGCTACAAGGCGGACTTGCACTCCCGGCTTCGTCGCGCCCCCGTGGTCGTAATTAAGGGACAAGGCGAATGTTTTGCACGCTGTCGTTTACAGCAGAGAACGCAGGTGAAGTATAGACCTCTGTTGCGCGATGGCTAGCCCATTCGTCGGCCGGCGCAATTGAAAGTTCATATTTGCGACGACAGTGCGAACCGCACCTCAACGCGGTGTGTCGGAGACGCTGTCCAGGCGACGATTCAAGCTGTCCAGCGTATTGGCCAATTCACGGTCGTAGAGCGCTTGCTGCTCGCGCAGCTGTTGCAATTCGTGCGCCAGATTGAGTGCGGCCAACACCGCCACGCGATCTACCGCCGCCATGCGATTGCTGCCACGAATCTCGCGCATGCGCAGATCCAGCAGGCGCGCCGCGGCGGTGAGGCTCTCGCGTTCCTCGGCAGTGACGCCAACCGTGTATTCACGATCCAGGATGCGCACGCTGACCGGCTCGTTGGTGCTCACGTGTGCTGCTCCAGGGATTTCAGGCGGACGATCATCGCTTCCACGCGCGAGCGCGCCTGCTCGTTCTTGGTCAGCAGCTGCGCGCGCTCGCCGATCAGCTGTTCCTGCTGATGGCGCAGGCTGCGGTTCTCGTCAGTCAACCGCTGGCTACGCTCGACCAGGGCCTCCACACGGGCGGCAAGTGCGCGGATCTGGGCGAGGGCAGCGGCGTTGTCCATCTGCTCACGATAGGGGCGCGCGCGCGCGCCGGTCAAGCGCCCGGTTGCCGCCCGCTCACCTGCCGTCGGGCCAATCCCGACAAGGGCTGCCACGGGCCGCGCCCCAGCCGGCGTCATGTGCGTGGAACGCTGCATGGAACGTACCGCTGGCGGCCGATGCAGGGTGCCTTGATACACTGGGGAGTCACATCGCCGGCGCCCGTGCCGGTACCTTCCGTTCTCAGCCTGGATGACCCGATGGATCTGCCCGATGTAACCGCCGTGCAAAACGAAAGTCGCCAGCTGGAGCTGGCTTCCTCCGCAGCGGAGTTGCATGGTGGATTGTGCGGGTGGCTTTCCGGCGGGGGTGCCGACAGCGGCGACTGGCTGGCGCGCATCCTGGCCGACACCGCGCAGGTGGCGCCCAGGCAGGGAGGGGCGCTGGACCAGATGCGTCAGGCCACGGTGGCGCAGCTGGAAGACCGCGATTTCGCCTTCGAGCTGCTGTTGATCGACGACGGTGCACCGCTGGCGGCGCGTACCGATGCCTTGTTCGACTGGTGTCGCGCCTTTCTGGGCGGCTTCGGCCTGGCGGCGCAGCAGCGCCCGGCACTGACCGAAGAGGGCGAAGAGGCACTGCAGGACCTGGCGCGGCTGGCGCAGGCGTCCAGCGACGATTTCGATGCGGCCGATGAGGACGACACCGCCCTGGCCGAGATCGAAGAGTTCGTGCGCGTGGCGGTGCTGTTGCTGCATGGCGACTGCGTCATGGGGCCGCGCTTCCGCCAACGGTTGAACTAACCGCGTCTGCGCCATGAAGAAGCTCACCGGGATCGGCGCGGCCGAGTACGCGCGTCGGCGCAAGCAACTGATGCAGATGGCCGGCGATCAGGCCATCCTGATCCTGCCGGCCGCACCCGAGCGGGTGCGCAGCCACGACACCCACTACCCGTACCGGCAGGATTCGGATTTCTGGTACCTGAGCGGCTTTCCCGAGCCGGAGGCGGTGCTGGTGCTGGTGCCGGGCCGCAAGCATGGCGAGGCGATCCTGTTCTGCCGCGAGCGCGATGCCGAGCGCGAAGCCTGGGATGGCCCGCGCGAGGGCCAGGAAGGCGCGGTGGAGCGCTACGGCATGGACGATGCGTATCCCATCGACGATGTCGACGAGATCCTGCCGGGCCTGCTGGAGGGGCGCAGCCGCGTCTATTACCACTTCGGGCGCGACGTGGATTTCGATCTCAAGCTGATCGGCTGGCTCAAGCGCGTGCGCGAGCAGGTGCGCCACGGCGCGCAGCCGCCGCACGAATTCCTCGAGCTCGGGCATCTGCTGCACGAGCAGCGGCTGTTCAAGTCGCGCGACGAGATCGCGTTGATGCAACACGCCGCCGACATCAGCGTGCGCGCCCATCGCGCCGCCATGCGGATGGCGCGGCCGGGCATGCATGAGTACGAACTGCAGGCCGAGGTGGAGCGCGCGTTTCGCGCCGCCGATGCGTGGCCGGCGTACGGCAGCATCGTCGGCACCGGCAGCAATGCCTGCGTGCTGCACTACCGCGCCAACAATGCGCGCAGCCGCGATGGCGAGCTGGTGCTGATCGATGCCGGTGCCGAATACCGCGGCTACGCGGCCGATATCACCCGCACCTTCCCGGTCAACGGCCGTTTCACCCCCGCGCAACGCGCGCTGCATGATCTGGTCGGCGCGGCGCAGGCTGCCGCACTTGCACAGGCGCGCCCCGGCGTGGCCTACGAAGCCGGGCATCTGGCCGCGGTGCAGACCCTGACCGAAGGACTGCTGCAGCTGGGCCTGCTCAAGGGCAAGCTGGAGCGCAACATCGCCGATGGCCATTACAAACGCTTCTATCGCCACAAGACCGGCCACTGGCTGGGGCTGGATGTGCACGATGTGGGTGACTACCGGCTGGCCGGCGACTCGCGTCTGCTCGAGCCCGGCATGGTGTTCACCATCGAGCCGGGGCTCTATATCTCCGCCGACGACACCACGGTGGAGGCCAGGTGGCGCGGCATCGGCATCCGCACCGAAGACAATGTGCTGATCACCGCCGACGGCCATCGGGTGCTGACCGATGCCTTGGCACGCAGCGCCGAGGAGATCGAAGCGGAGATGGCGGATCGCGACGCGTTGGGTGCAGGGCGCGGCAACACCGATGGTGAGCGGACCTGACGCGGATCGTTGCATTGCGCTGCAATGCAACGCGCGCGCTGCAGGTGGTGTTCCGATTGCCCGGCGCGTGCGATTGCGCCGGCGTTGTTGTTACTCAAGACACGCTCTGCCCGGCGCCGCACAGGCATGCCGCGCCGGGCCGTCTGTTGCGAGGCCGTGCTATTGACTGAGCTGCGGTGTCTGGGTGCGCTCGGGCTGCTGGACCTGTTCGCTCGATGCGGAAATCTGCTGCGCGCGCGCGAACGACTGCTCTTCCGGCGTGCGCAATGCCTGCTCGGTCTTCATGTGCGCGCGCAGATGCGCCGGGTTGGCCGGATCGCCCTGCACCACGAAGACGTTTTCGCCGCCGTGCACGCCGCGGTGGTTGGCCTCGCTCATCAGCACGTGGTCCACGCGCGACAGGCCGCCTTCCTTGGCCAGTGGCAGCAGCGCTGCGCTGAGCCGGTCACTGGTCTGGTCGGGTGCGCGTCCATGTGCCGCATCGATTGCATGCACGCCGCGCTGGATCTGCTGGTACATCGGGTGGTCGGGATGCGAGGGTTGACGTGGATCGTGCATGGCAATGCTCCGTGCTGTGCAAAATGACTCAGGGGGCGGCAAACACCGGGCGGGTCAGGTTTTCAGGGGCGCCATCGGTGCATACCACCTCGTCTTCGATGCGGATGCCGCCGTAGGGTGTGAACTGCGCAACGCGTGCCCAGTCGATGCTGGCGGCGTGGCCGTTTTTCTTCACTTCGTCCAGCAGCATGTCGATGAAGTACACGCCCGGTTCGATGGTGACCACCATGCCCGGTTCCAGCACGCGGGTCAGGCGCAGATAAGGGTGGCCATCCGGGCGTTCGATGCGCCCGCCGCGGTCACTGGCCGCAAAACCGGCCACGTCATGCACCTGCAGGCCGATCAGATGGCCCAGGCCGTGCGGGAAGAACGCGGCGCTGACGCCGGTGGCGAGCGCAGCTTCCGGCGACACGGTGAGGATGCCGAAGTCCTTGAGGATGCCCATCAAGGCCAGGTGCGCATCCACATGCAGTTGCCTGTAATCCACCCCGGCGCGCACGTTCTGGCCCATACGGATCTGCGCGGCATCGACCGCATCGATCAGCGCCTGGAATTCGCTGCCGGGGTCGGCGGCATAGGTGCGGGTGATGTCGCTGGCATAGCCGTAGGCCGACGCGCCGGCATCGATCAGGAGGCTGCGCAGCGGCTGCGGCGGCTGCTGGCCGAGCTCGGTGTAGTGCAGCACTGCACCGTGTTCGTTGAGCGCGATGATGTTGCCGTACGGCAGCTCGGTGGCGTCCTGGCCGACGGCGGCACAATAGGCCATGTGGATGCCGAATTCGCTTTGGCCGGCGCGGAAGGCCGCTTCGGCCGCACGATGGCCGCGTACCGCCAGTTGCTGGGCGATGCGCAGCAAGGCCAGTTCGTAGGGCGTCTTGAAGGCGCGCTGATAGTCCAGGTAATCGAGCACCGGCTGCGGGTTGTTCGGCACATAGGCACCGAGCGCGCTCTGCGCCTCGCCCAGGATGGCGCAACGTTCGATCTGCCTGGGCAGCAGCGCCACTGCCTGGTCCGGGGTGCGGATGATGTGGATGTCGCAGTGTTCGACCCACCAGCCACTGGGGGCGTCGGGCACCACATGCCAATAGTCCAATGGCTGGCAGAAGATCAGCGTCGGGCGCTTGCCCGGGGTGTAGACCAGCCAGCTGTCGGGCACCCGCGTCAGCGGCACCCAGGCCTTGAACTGCGGATTGACCGCGTACGGGTAATCGCGGTCGTCGAACACCTGGTAATGCAGGCTGCCGCTGGGCACGACCAGGTGGTCGAAGCCGCCGCGTTGCAGCGCCTCGTCGGCGCGCGCGGTCAGCGTGCGCAGGTGGTCGGAATACAGGTGGCTCAAGGACGGCTGGGGCATGCGGGACTCGATCGGCAATGCAAAGACAGGGCGCGATTTTGCCGTAATCGTGGTGATGCTGTCCTTCAGCCCAGCATGTGTTCTTCGGCGATCCAGGCGCGCAGGCGTTGGCGATGCGGCTCGGACATGGTCAGGAAGCGGAAGCCGGCCCAGGCCTGTCCGGGTGCGTGCGCGGCTTCGGTCCACAACAGATGCACGCCGACGTCGATCTCGGTGGCGCGGCCGATGCGCTCGGGCAGGCTGAAGCGCAACTGATACAGGGCATCGTCCTGCAGCGGAACCGAGGCCAGCAGCAGCATGCCGGTTTCCGAGACATTGCCCACCCGGCCGATCTGCGCCTCGCTGAGCATGTCGGTCACCGGTACCAGGTCCGACGGCTGGCGGCGCGGTGCGCGGCGGGTGTCCTGGATCATCGGGTGGCCTCGGCAGCGGGCGACTGGCCGGCCAGGCTGCGCAGCGTGCGCACGGTGGCATGCCAGGCGCGGTCGATCAGGCGCGATTTCTCTTCGACCAGCAGGCGTGCCTGGCCACCGGCCATCAGCCGCGACAGGCCATCGAGCGAGTGCTCGCCGACCTTCTGTCCGCGCTGATTGACGAACAGCGCGTTGTCGGTCATCGGGCTATACCAGGACAGCCGTTGCCGGCGCAGGTCGCCCTGCTGGTTGATGACGAATTCGAACCAGCTGCCGAACGGCAGGCTGCGCAGGTGCACGTAGCACGCCTCCTCGGCTGGCGAACGCGCGGTGGCGATGTCCCTGCGCGGCGCGCTGTCGCCCTGGTCACCCAGCCGCGTGCGCGTCTTGAGCCTGGCAGTGAGTTCGGTGCGCGAGGTCATCTCGTCCTCGCCACCGGGCGTGGACAGGCGCCGCGCGATCGCCGCCGCTTCATCGTGGTGGTAGCCAACCTGCAGCAGCGCGGTGTCGATCTCGGTGCCGAGCGCGATGTCGGCGGGTTGCCCCTTGCTGCGGCAGGTGACTTCGGCAATGCGGGTGGTCAGCGCCTGACGCTCGTCCCATTCGGGCGACTGCTCGCCCTGGCGCAGCAGCGTCAGCGTCAGCACGTCCGACCAGGCCTGACGCAGCAGCGCCTGCACGAAGCGTGGCGGGGCGCTCTGCTCGCACAGTTGCTCGATGCGCGCCTCGGCCTGCTGCTTGGCCGACTCCAGCCGCTCCTTGCCGCGCGCCGCATCCACATGGCGCCGTTCGGCGACCTCGGCCTTGCGGGCCAGCGTGCGCAGATGCGTCTGGATCTCGTCATTGGCCGCGGCGAACACGGCCTCGTCGCCCTGATAGTCGGCGACGATCCTGTCCACCGCGCTGCCCAGCTTGTGCAGCAGTTGCGGGTCGACATCGTCCTCGCCCAGCCAGACCGCGCCGGACTCGGCTACGGTGTTGAGCAATTCGCGCACCGGGTGCTGGTCGCGCACGAAGAAATGCGTATCGGCCAACGCCGCGCGCACCACCGGGACCTGCAATTTGGCGAGCAGGGCCTGTGCCGGGGTCTGCGGGCGGACCTCGCGTTGCATCTGCGCGTAGAGCAGGCCGAGCAGATCGAAGGTGTCGGTGTCCTGCGGCGACAGCGCAGCCTCGGGGCCGTGTTGGGCCCGCAGCAACGCCAGCACCTGGCGCTGCACCGCATCGATGCCGGCAGGCTGCGGCGATGCCGCCGCCTGCGCCGCCAGCGCGCCCTGCAGGCTGGCCAGTGCGTCGCCGAGGGCGGCTTTGGGCACGGCCGTGGAGGCACGCTGGGCCGATGCTTTCTCAGGTGTTGCCAGCGCGCCTGTCGCAGGCGCTGCGCCGTGCTGTGCAGCGTCTTGAGTCGCCGCTGCGCCGACCTCGCCGGCCGCCTGCGACTGCCGCGCCGACGCCATCAGGCCGCCCAGCGCCAGCACCGCATCGCCCAGTGCTGGTGTCGCCTGCTCACCGTAGGTGGCCGTTGCCAGTGTCATCGGAACAGCGGGCGGATCCAGCAAGGCGCTCTGCCATGGTGTCGGTGCGGACTGCCCGCTCCAGCCGGTTGCAGGTCGCCCGCCGCGCGGCGGCATCGCGCGCCCACTGATGGCCGCAGCATCCATAGCTGCGGTGGCTGATGCAGGCGTGGCGCGCCGGGTCTGCACCTGGGTGGGTTTGACCAGATAGGGGTGATAGATCAGTCCCGGCAGGATGCCTTCCTGCGCGAGTGCGCCGTTGGCACGCTCGTACAGATCGTTCAACCGTTCGATCACCTGACGCTCGAACACGCGGTAGAGCGTCAGCTGCCCATCCAGGCTCAATCCCAGCGTTTGGCCGCACTGGCGCAGCACGCGGCACACGGCGTACGGGCCCAGCGGCACGGCTTCCAGTTCGAATTCGGGCACCGCGCCGATCACCGCCAATCGCTGCGCCAGCAATTGCAGCGCATCGGCGCGCCGGGAGGTCTCGCGGCGCGCAATCTCGCTGAGCACGATATCGCGGTCGATATCGGTGTCTTCCACCAGGGTGAGCATCTGCGGATGCGCTTGCGCTGATGCGTCGGCTGCCGGCGTCAGTGACGGGCGATCGCGCAGCGTGGCCAGGTCCTGCGCCAGCTGCTGCAAGAACGCCTGCGGAAACAGATCGATGTGATCGCGCAGGCCGCGCATCTGCGCATAGGCTTCGGCCTGGATCTGGCTGCTGCGTGCATGCTCGGCCTGATGCAGCAGCTCACGTTCCAGCTCCACGACGGTCAGCCGCAGCGGCCCGCTGAGCGCCTGCACGCAATGCGCGTGTAGCGCGGCAAGCAAGCGCCGCCCGCGCACGGAAACCGGCGCATCGGCGATCGGGCCGCTGGGCGTGTGCTGCAGGGAAAAGGCGGGAGTGGACATCCGTGAAGGCGGGCTCGGTGCGAGGCGTGCGTTATGTAGCATGTTTTTCCACCGGTCAGCGACCGCAGGGGCCGCGAAACGTGCCTGGCCAGATCCGGTCGCCACTCTGACGCGGACGGCGCGCATGGCACGACTCGCTGGATCTGCGCGCCAGTGCTGTCGCGTGCGCTACCGATCATGGCGCGGCGTGCTGGCTGCTGTGCCGCGCTGCGATCAGGCCAGAAACAGTTCGACCACGTCATTGGTGAAGCGGCGGCCCAGCTCGGTCGGCACCACGCGTCCGTCCTGCTTGGTCATCCAGCCTTGCGCAATCGCGCGCGCCACCGGCAGCTCGATGACCGACGCCGCCAGCCCGGTGGAGACTTCGAAGTCGCGCAGCGCGAAGCCCTCGTGCAGGCGCAACAGGTTGAGCATGTATTCGAACGGCAGCCGCTCGCGCGGCACGATCTCGTCGCCGCCGATCGATGCCGTACTGCCGGCGCTGGCCAGGTAACTCTGCGGGTGCTTGTGCTTCCAGCGTCGCAGCACATGCTGTTCGGCACCGGAGCTGATCTTGCCGTGCGCGCCGGCGCCGATGCCCAGATAATCGCCGAAACGCCAGTAATTGAGGTTGTGCGCGCACTGCCGCCCGGGCCTGGCGTAGGCGCTCACCTCGTACTGCGCGTAGCCGGCCTCGGCCAGCAGGCGCTGGCAATGTTCCTGGATATCCCAGGCCGTATCGTCGTCGGGAATGCCCTTGGGCGGCCGCGCGAAGAACACCGTGTTCGGCTCCAGCGTGAGCTGGTAATGCGACAAATGGGTGGGCTGCAACGCGAACGCGCGTTCGAGATCGCGCTCGGCCTGCGCCAGGGTCTGCTCGGGCAATGCATACATCAGGTCGATGTTGAAATTGTCGTAGCCGGCATCCTGCGCCAGCGCGATTGCACGCTCGGCCTGGGCACTGTCGTGGATGCGACCCAGCCGCTGCAGCGCCACATCGTCGAAGGTCTGCACACCGAAGCTCAGGCGGTTCACCCCGGCGGCGCGATAGCCATCGAAGCGGCCATGCTCGGCGGTGCCTGGATTGGTTTCCAGGGTGATTTCCAGATTCGGCGCAAAGCGCAGCCGCGCGGCGGCGGCCTGCAGGAAGCGGTCGATCGCCTCGGGCGGGAACAGGCTCGGGGTGCCGCCGCCGAAGAACACCGAATGCACCACGCGCCCCCACACCAGCGGCAGGTCCGCATCCAGGTCGCGGATCAACGCATCCACATAGTCTTCGAACGGCAGCACGCCCTTGGCCGCATGCGAATTGAAGTCGCAGTACGGGCACTTGCGCACGCACCAGGGCAGGTGCACGTACAGCGACAGCGGCGGTGGAATCAGGTCGGGCACTGCATCAGGCCATGGTTCACAGCGACAGGGCGTGCAGCTTGTGCTGCAACGTGGCCAATGCCACCGCACGGTGACTCAGCCGGTTCTTCAACGCGGTATCCATTTCCGCAGCGGTCAGGCCATGCACCGGATCCAGAAACACCGGGTTGTAGCCGAAGCCGCCCGTGCCGCGCGGTTCGGTGGTGATCACCCCTTCCCAGCTGCCTTCGGCGATCAGCGGCTGCGGATCTTCCGGGTGACGCAGCAGCACGATCACCGCGTAGAACCGCGCGCTGCGGCGCTCGGCCGGCACCTCACGCAGGGCATCGAGCAACTTGGCGTTGTTGGCCTGTGCATCGGTCGGGCTGCCGGCGTAGCGCGCGCTGTACAGGCCGGGTGCGCCGCCGAGCGCATCGACGATCAGGCCGGAGTCGTCGGCCAGGGCGGGCAGGCCGGTGACGGCGCTGGCATGGCGTGCCTTGATCAAGGCGTTCTCGACGAAGGTCAGGCCGGTTTCCGGTACGTCTTCCACGCCGAGTTCGCCTTGCGCGACGATGCGCAGCGGCAGGTCGGCGAGCATGGCGCGCAGTTCTTCCAGCTTGCCGGCGTTGCCGCTGGCCAGGACCAGGTGTTTCATTGCTTGGGCTCCAGCAGGTCCCACTTGGTGCCGTACAGGTCGCGGAACACCACGACCGTGCCGTACGGTTCCTCGCGCGGGGTTTCCAGGAATTGCACGCCGAACGCCTGCATTGCCGCGTGGTCGCGCCAGAAGTCGTCGGTGTAGAGAAAATGATCCACCCGCCCACCGGTCTGGTCGCCGATGCGCGCGCGCTGGGCGTCGTCGCCCGGCTGCGCGAGCAGCAGCGCGGCATCCTGTGCGCCGCCCGGGCCGATCACCACCCAGCGCTTGCCATCGTCCAGCGGGCGGTCCTGCAACACCTGGAAACCCAGCGCGCCGGTGTACCAGGCGATCGCCGCATCGTAGTCGGCGACCAGCAAGGTGGTCAGGGCAATGCGTCGGCTCATCCGGCCAGCGCAGCGCGTTGCAGGGCGAACAGCTCGCTCATGCCTTGTTCGGCGAGGGCGAGCAGCGCGTTGAGTTCGTCGCGGCGGAAGGCGTGGCCTTCGGCGGTGCCCTGCAGCTCGATGAAGCCGCCGCCGTCGTTCATCACCACATTCATGTCGGTGTCGCAGTCGCTGTCTTCGGGGTAATCCAGATCCAGCACCGGCTCGCCGCGATAGATGCCCACCGAGACCGCGGCCACGGCGCCGATCAGCGGATGCTTCTTGATGTCGCCGCGCTTGAGCAGCAGGTTCACCGCATCGGCCAGCGCCACGTAGGCGCCGGTGATCGCGGCGGTGCGGGTGCCGCCATCGGCCTGCAGCACGTCGCAGTCCAGGGTGATGGTGCGTTCGCCCAGGGCATTGCGATCCACGCAGGCGCGCAGTGCGCGGCCGATCAGGCGCTGGATTTCCAGCGTGCGCCCGCCCTGCTTGCCGCGCGCGGCTTCGCGATCGGACCGGGTATGGGTGGAGCGCGGCAGCATGCCGTATTCGGCGGTCACCCAGCCTTCGCCCTTGCCGCGCAGGAACCCGGGCACGCGGTTTTCCACGCTGGCGGTGCACAGCACGCGGGTGTCGCCGAAGCTGACCAGCACCGAGCCTTCGGCGTGACGGGTGAAGGCGCGTTCGATGCGCACCGGGCGCAGTTGGTCGGCCATGCGGCCGCTGGGACGGGAAAAGGTCATGCGATGAGTCCGGAAGTCGGGAGGTGGGTCTGGGGCGGCGCGTGGCGGGGCGGTCAGCCAGCGCGGGCCGCTAGGGTACCATTCGCGCTTTGAAGGTACGGGACTGACGATGATTCGAAGCATGACCGCGTTTGCGGGTGGCGAACGCATCACGCCCTGGGGCACGCTCGGTTGCGAGCTGCGCTCGGTCAACCATCGGTTTCTGGAAGTGGGCGTGCGCCTGCCCGAAGAACTGCGTGCGCTGGAGCCGCTGCTGCGCGAGCGCGTGGCGGCGAAAAACAGCCGCGGCAAGCTGGATCTGGCGCTGCGCCTGCGCGCGCCGGACAACGCGCAGACCCTGGCCGTCAACGAATCGCTGCTGCAGGAACTGGGCGCCCTGGCCACCCGCCTTGACGGGATGTTCCCCAAGCTGCAGGTCGGTTTCACCGATCTGCTGCAGCTGCCCGGGGTGCTGCAGGTGCAGGACGTGGACGCACCGGCGTTGCAGGCCCAGGCCCTGGCATTGCTGGACGAGGTGGTGGACAGCTTCGTGGCCGCGCGCGAGCGCGAAGGCGGCAAGCTGGCCGACGCGATCAGCGAACGGGTCGATGCGATCGAACGCATCGCCGCCGAGGTGCGCACGCTGATTCCCGTCATCCGCGAAGGTCAGCGCGCCAAGCTGGCCGCGCGCCTGGCCGATCTGCCGCATCCGGTGGACCCGGGCCGCGCCGAACAGGAACTGGTGCTGTGGCTGCAGAAGCTGGACGTGGACGAAGAGCTCGACCGCCTGTCCAGCCACATCGCCGAGATCCGCCGCGTGCTCCGGCAGCGCGAGCCGGTCGGCCGCCGCCTGGATTTCCTGCTGCAGGAATTCAACCGCGAAGCCAATACGCTCGGCTCCAAGTCGGTGGACAGCCGCACCTCCAACGCCGCCGTGGATCTGAAGGTGCTGATCGACCAGATCCGCGAGCAGGTGCAGAACATCGAATAGCCGGGAATAGGCAATCGGGAATGGGGAATCGTCAAAGCAGGTACGATTCACCCTTGGCCTGCTTGCTTGGCGCGGTGCCCCATTCCCTATTCCCGACTCCCTATTCCCTAAAATGCGCGGCACTCTCTATATCGTTGCGGCCCCTTCCGGCGCCGGCAAGAGCAGCATCGTCAACGCCACCCTGGCGCGTGATCCCAAGATCGCCTTGTCGATCTCGTTCACCTCGCGCGCGCCGCGGCCGGGCGAGCGGCATGCCGAGCACTACCATTTCGTCTCCGCCGACGAGTTCCAGGGCATGATCGAGGCGGGCGACTTCTTCGAGTATGCGCTGGTGCACGGCGACTGGAAGGGCACCGCGCGCCAATCGGTGGAGCCCCAGCTGGCCGCCGGGCACGACGTGTTGCTGGAGATCGACTGGCAGGGCGCGCGCCAGGTGCGCCAGAAGGTGCCCGACGCGGTCAGCGTGTTCATCCTGCCGCCGTCGCGCCAGGCGCTGGACGAGCGCATGCGCAAGCGCGGCCAGGACAGCGAGGACGTGATGGCGCAGCGCCTGGCTGCCGCCCGCGAAGAGATGCTGCACTTCGAGGAATTCGATTACGTCATCATCAACGAGACGTTCGAGACGGCTGTCTCGGAGATGTGCGCGATCTTCACCGCCAGCCGGCTGCGCCGGCAGGCGCAACAGCAGCGGCATGCGGAGCTGATCCGGGCCCTGCTGGACTGAGCGGCTCAAACCCCTGATTCCAAAGGAAACTGAATAGGCCCAGGTTGCCGTGACGGCGGCCGGGGCGTACACTCCGCCCCCTTTCCCTCATTCGATGCGCGGCCGTTGCTGGTCGCCGGGAGCCCGCATGGCCCGCATTACCGTAGAAGATTGCCTGGAAGTCGTGAACAACCGTTTCGAGCTGGTCATGATGGCGTCCAAGCGCGCCCGTCAGCTCGCCAACGGCGTGCAGCCGTTGATTGAAAATGCCGACGCCAGCGACAAGCCCACCGTGATGGCACTGCGCGAAATCGCCGCACGCCGGATCGACAACGCACTGATCGACGAGGTCGAGAAGGCCGAGCGCGAGCGTGCCGAGCGCGAAGCGCTGGAATGGGCCGCTGCCGAAGTCGTCGCCGACGAAGACATGTCCAAGAACGACGATTGATCGTCCGCATCGCTGTGATCGATCTGAACAGCCCGCCACGTGCGGGCTGTTTCCGTTTCAGGCCCGCGTTGCTGCGTGCAGCGTGCAAACGTTTGCCGTGACTGCGTTGCTGGCATAGTCTTCCGGCATGAACCCAGGCCCCACTGCCCAGGCGACCGTCGTGACGTCTCCGTCTTCCGACCAGGCCATCCCCGACTACGTCCTGCACCTCGAACGCGCGGCCAGCTACCTTCCCAAGGAGCAGCTGCCGATCCTGCGCCGTGCCTGGGAAGTGGGCGCCAGCGCGCATGCCGGCCAGACCCGCAAGTCGGGCGAGCCCTACATCACCCATCCGGTCGCGGTGGCCGGCGTGCTCGCCGAGCTCGGCCTGGACATGGAATCGCTGATCGCCGCGATCCTGCACGACACCATCGAAGACACCCCGCTGACCCGCGAAGAGCTGGCCTCGGAATTCGGCGAGGCGGTGGCCGAGCTGGTCG
This sequence comes from Xanthomonas sp. BRIP62418, assembly GCF_003993495.1. NCBI lineage: Bacteria > Pseudomonadati > Pseudomonadota > Gammaproteobacteria > Lysobacterales > Lysobacteraceae > Xanthomonas > Xanthomonas sp. BRIP62418. The sequence continues at coordinate 50,479 of NZ_QEZG01000036.1, read as the reverse complement.
ATGGCGTCACCAAGCTGGACAAGCTCAAGTTCCGCGATCGCCAGGAGGCGGCGGCCGAAAGCTTCCGCAAAATGCTGCTGGCGATGTCGCGCGACCTGCGCGTGATCATGATCAAGCTGGCCGACCGCCTGCACAACATGCGCACCCTGGGCGCGCAGAGCAGCGAAGCGCGCGGCCGCATCGCGCGCGAAACGCTGGAGATCTACGCGCCGATCGCCCAGCGCCTGGGCATGAGCCTGATCAAGTCCGAGCTGCAGAACCTGGGCTTCCGCGCGCTGTATCCGTGGCGTCACGCCATCATCGAAAAACATATCCGCAGCCAGCCGGTGGTGCGGCGCGAATCGATGGCGCAGGTGGAAGTGCAGCTGTCGCAGCGGCTGGCCAAGGAAGGGCTGGAACATCGCCTGGTCAGCCGCATCAAGACGCCCTGGAGCATCTATTCCAAGATGCACGAAGAGAACAAGTCCTTCGACCAGGTGATGGATGTGTTCGGCTTCCGCCTGGTGGTGCGCTCGGTGGCCGACTGCTATCACGCGCTGGGCGCAGTGCATGCCACCTTCAAGCCGCTGGACGGGCGCTTCCGCGATTTCATCGCCATTCCCAAGGCCAACGGCTATCAGTCGCTGCACACCGTGTTGTTCGGCCCGTACGGCTCGCCGATCGAGGTGCAGATCCGCACCGAGGAGATGGACCTGATCGCCGAACGCGGCGTGGCCGCGCACTGGACCTACAAGGTCGGCTCGGCCTCGCCCAACAGCGCGCAGAGCCGTGCGCACGACTGGATCGTGGAGCTGATCGATTCGCAGCGCGCCGCAGGCTCGTCGCTGGAGTTCCTGGATAACGTCAAGGTCGACCTGTTCCCGGACGAGGTCTACCTGTTCACGCCCAAGGGCAAGATCCTGGCGTTGCCGCGCAACTCCACCGCGCTGGATTTCGCCTATGCGGTGCACACCGACGTGGGCAACCGCGCGGTCGCCTCGCGGGTGGACAAGAAACTGGTGCCGCTGCGTACCAAGTTGGTCAGCGGCCAGGCGGTGGAGATCATCACCGCGCGCTCGGCCACGCCCAAGCCGCAGTGGCTGGAGTTCGTGGTCAGCAGCAAGGCGCGTACCGCGATCCGCCACCAGCTCAAGCAACTCGAACACGAAGATGCCGTGCAGCTCGGCCACCGCATGCTCGATCGCGCGCTGGAAGCGATGGACAGCTCGCTGGAACGCTTGCCCAAGGGGCGCCTGGATGCCTTCCTCACCGAGCATCGCTATCCACGCCTGGAAGCGCTGCTGGCCGATGTGGCGCTGGGCAACTGGATGCCGACCCAGGCCGCGCAGGCGCTGATGGCCTACGCCGAATTGCGCGGTGGCGGCCACTCCAAGCATTCGCACGAAAAGATCCTGATCGACGGCAGCGAGCGTGGCGTGATCAGCTTCGCCAACTGTTGCCAGCCGATTCCCGGCGACGAAATCATGGGCTACCACACCGCCGGCAAGGGCATCGTGGTGCACCGCCTGGATTGCCCGAACCTGGCCGAGCTGCGCAAGTCGCCCGAGCGCTGGGTGCCGATCGACTGGGATTCCAGCGTCAGTGGCGACTACGACACCGCCCTGATCGTCGAGGTGGAAAACCGCACCGGCGTGCTGGCCCAGCTGGCCGCGGCGATCGCGCAAAGCCAGTCCAATATCGAGCGGGTGGATTACCTGGACCGCGATTTCAACGCCGCGGTGCTGCGCTTCAACATCCAGGTCCGCGACCGCCGCCATCTGGCCGAAGTGATGCGCCGGTTGAGGCGCCTGCATGTGGTGCAGAGCGTGGGGCGGCAGTAGCGGCCAGGTCCTGTCGAGAGGCGGCGCTGAGGCCGCCTGCGCAATAGCGTGCATTGATGCGCCGACGCCGGGTCTCAGGTCTGCCGCGGCGACAGGTGGCGAGCGCCGCGCGCGTGCTCGGTCAGGCTCCACGCCGCCCGTGCAGCGCGATCTGTCCGGTACGCCAGCACGGTGCCTGGCGATCTTCGCAAGATGCGTGGCAACAAGATCGTGCGCAACAGTCGAGCAAATCCGCACAAACGCCTAAACTGCAGCACACACTTTTGCAGTGGAGCTTCCATGTCCCAGATCATCCATACCGATCAGGCGCCTGCCGCCATCGGTCCGTATTCCCAGGCCGTGCGCGCCGGCAACACCGTGTATTTCTCCGGGCAGATCCCGCTGGACCCGGCCACCGGCGAGATCGTGCCTGGCGACATCGGCGCGCAGGCACGCCGCGCGTTCGACAACCTCAAGGCAGTTGCGGAGGCGGCCGGCGGCTCGCTGGACAGGATCGTGCGACTGGGCCTGTACCTCACCGATCTTGGCCAGTTCGCCGCCGTCAATGCGGTGATGCAGGAGTATTTCCAGGCGCCGTTCCCCGCGCGTTCGACCATCGAGGTCTCCGGCCTGCCCAAGGGCGCCGGCTTCGAGGTCGATGCGGTGATGGTGCTCGACTGATCCAGCTCGGCTGACCCGAGCGCCCTGCCGTGCCGCGCGCAGCGACCCTCACCCCGCGCCTGGCCGTCGCAGGCCAGGCCTCGCTTGCCAGCCTGCCCGGCGTCGGCCCGAAAGTGGTCGAGAAATTTGCTGCGCGCGGCATTTTGACGCTGCAGGATCTGTGGCTGCATCTGCCCTTGCGCTACGAGGACCGCACGCGGCTGACCACGATCGCGCAGTTGCAGAGCGGTGTGCCGGCGCAGATCGAGGGGCGCGTGGACGCGGTGGAGCGCGGCTTCCGCTTTCGCCCGGTGTTGCGCGTGGCGGTCTCGGACGAGTCGCACGGCAGCGTGGTGCTGCGCTTCTTCCATTTCCGCGCCGCGCAGGTGGCGCAGTTCGCACCGGGCACGCGGTTGCGGGTGTTCGGCACGCCCAAGCCGGGACAGAATGGCTGGGAAATCGTGCATCCCAGCTACCGTGTGCTGGCACCTGGCGAGGATGCCGTGCTGGGTGACAGCCTGGACCCGGTCTATCCGGTCCTGGAAGGCGTGGGCCCGGCCACGCTGCGCAAGTTCATCGGCCAGGCGCTGGAGCGGTTGCCGGAAGAGGCCGCGCTGGAACTACTGCCGCCGCACTGGTTGCAGGACCAACAACTGCCCTCGCTGCGCGCCGCGCTGCTGACCATGCATCGCCCGCCGGTGAACACCGACCCGCAGCAACTGCTCGCCGGTGGGCATCCGGCCCAGCAGCGTCTGGCGATCGAAGAACTGCTGGCGCATCAGCTCAGCCTGCGCCGCCAGCGCATCGCCCTGCAGCGCTTCCGCGCGCCGCTGCTGCCGGGCAACGGCACCCTGGTGCAGCAACTGCGTGCGGCATTGCCGTTCCAGCTCACCGGCGCGCAGCAGCGCGTGTTCGCACAGATTGCCCGCGACCTGGCCAAGCCATCGCCGATGCTGCGGCTGGTGCAGGGCGATGTCGGCAGCGGCAAGACCGTGGTTGCGGCATTGGCGGCGATGCTGGCGGTGGAGCAGGGCAAGCAGGTCGCACTGGCCGCGCCGACCGAGCTGCTGGCCGAGCAGCACCTCACCAATCTGCGTGGCTGGCTGGAACCGCTGGGCGTGCGCATCGTCTGGCTGGCCGGCAAGGTCACCGGCAAGGCGCGCGCCGCGGCGATGGCCGAGGTGGCCTCCGGCCAGGCGCAGGTGGTGGTCGGCACGCATGCCTTGATGCAGGACGCGGTGGTCTTCCACGATCTGGCGCTGGCCATCATCGACGAGCAGCACCGCTTCGGCGTGCATCAGCGCCTGGCCTTGCGCGACAAGGGCGCAGCTGCCGGCAGCGTGCCGCATCAGTTGGTGATGACCGCCACGCCGATTCCGCGCACCCTGGCGATGTCCACCTATGCGGACCTGGATGTTTCGGCGATCGACGAACTCCCGCCCGGGCGCACGCCGGTGCAGACCATCGTGCTCAGTGCCGAGCGTCGGCCGGAGCTGGTCGAGCGCATCCGCGCCGCCTGCGCCGAAGGGCGTCAGGCCTACTGGGTCTGCACCCTGATCGAAGAAAGCGAGGAGCCCGGCAAGGACGCGCCCAGCGGCCCGCCAAGGATCGAAGCGCAGGCGGCGGAGGTCACCTTCCAAGCCCTGTCCGCGCAGTTGCCCGGGGTGCGTGTGGCGCTGGTGCACGGGCGCATGAAAGCGGCCGAAAAACAGAAAGCCATGCTGGATTTCAAGCAGGGCCGCACCGACCTGCTGGTCGCCACCACGGTGATCGAGGTCGGCGTGGACGTGCCCAACGCCTCACTGATGATCATCGAAAACGCCGAGCGCCTGGGCCTGGCGCAGTTGCACCAGTTGCGCGGCCGGGTCGGGCGCGGCGCGGCCGCGTCCAGTTGCGTGCTGCTGTATCAGGCGCCGCTATCGATGATGGCGCGGCAACGCCTGGAAACCATGCGCCAGACCAACGACGGCTTCGTGATCGCGGAAAAGGATCTGGAGCTGCGCGGCCCCGGCGAATTGCTGGGCACCCGCCAGACCGGCCTGGCCAGCTTCCGCATCGCCGATCTCACCCGCGATGCCGGGTTGCTGCCGCGCGTGCAGGTGCTTGCCGAGCGGCTGCTGGCCGACGCGCCGGAGATTGCCGACCGTGTGGTCGCGCGCTGGATCGGCAGCGCGGTGCGCTACGCCGCGGCTTGAGCGGCGGGGATTGGGGAATCGGGAATCGGGAATCGGGATTGGGGAATCGGGAATCGTAAAGGCAAGGCTGCTGCCGCCTTGGCGTCCCGGTGATTCGCGCGCCTCGCTGATCCTTGCGAAGATGCGGCAACGAATCCCGAATCCCGAATCTCCAATCCCATGACCAAAAAGATACCGCTGCTGATCGACACCGACCCGGGCGTGGACGACGCGCTGGCCTTGCTGATGGCCTTCAACGACCCCCGGCATGAGGTCGTTGGCCTGACCATCGCCGCCGGCAACGTCGGCCTGGAGCACACCGTGCGCAATGCCTTGAAGGTTTGCGAGATTGCCGGGCGTGAGGATGTGCCGGTCTACGCGGGCTGCCCGCAGCCGCTGCTGCATCCGTCGGTGGACGCGGCGCATGTGCATGGCATCGACGGTTTCGGCGATGTCGGCCTGGCGCCGGCCAGGCGTACTGCCGAGACCGAGCACGCCGCGCTGGCCATCCTGCGCCTGTCGCACGAATACGCTGGCGAGCTGCTGCTGGTGGCGCTCGGTCCGCTGACCAATCTGGCGCTGGCGCTGACGCTGGATCCGACCTTGCCGCAGCGGGTGGCGCGGCTGGTGGTGATGGGCGGGGCGCTGACCGGGCACGGCAACATCACCGCGGCGGCCGAATTCAATATCGGCTTCGACCCGGAAGCGGCGCACATCGTGTTCCGCGGCTTTCCACAGTTCGACGTGGCCGACTGGGAAGCCACCATCGCCCACGGCCTGCTGCATCGCGATGTCGAGCAATGGCTGGCGGCCGATTCGGCGCAGGCGCGGTTCTACGAGGAAATCTCGCGCAAGACCCGCCTGTGGTCCGAAGACAGCCGCGGCGAGTACTGGTACGCCGCCGACGCACTGGCGATGGCGTTCGCGCTGCACCCGGAAGGTGCCCAGCGGCTGGAGCAGCGTCCGGTCCATGTCGAGCTGACCGGTACGCATACCCGCGGGATGACCCTGGTGGACTGGAACCGGCAGGGTGGCGCGCCCGACAATGCCAACCTGCTGCTGGAGTACGACCGCCGGCAGTTCTACGGTCTGGTCGGGGCGGCGCTGGCGGCGGGTTAGGGTGATCTTGCGCCGAGCGTCTGGATGCCGCTATAATGCCCGGCTTATCCAGGCAGCCCGGCGCCAAGTCCATGAAAGATAACGTTCATCCCAGCTACAACGACGTCGTCTTCCACGACGTGACGTCCGATTTCAAGATTCTGACCCGTTCCACCATGAGCTCGAAAGAGACCGTGAAGTGGGAAGACGGCCAGGAATACCCGCTGATCAAGGTGGATATCTCCTCGGCATCGCACCCGTTCTATACCGGCAAGCACAAGGTGATCGACACCGGCGGCCGGATCGACAAGTTCCAGAAGCGCTACGCGCGCTGAGCTTGCAGGACGGGCTGTACCGGCAGCGGCCGCGCATTGCGCGGCCGTTGTTTTTTTGGGGCCTTGGCAACTTCGTTTTCACGCCTTCGGCAGGGGCGTCTACGACTTCTGTCCAAGCGACGGCCAAAATGCTGCTGTGCGATAATGATGTGATCCGGGGCGATGCCCTGGACTTCCATCACGTGCCTGCCCATCCGGTGACAGGCGCCTTCCACTGAAGGAGCGTACACAGTGTCCGATCTTGATCAGGTCACGCTCAACGCCGGCGACAAGTCGGTCGTTCTGCCGGTTCTCAAGCCCACGCTTGGCAATGATTGCGTCGATATCTCAAAGCTGACCAAAGAAACCGGTCTGTTCACCTACGACTCGGGCTTCACCGCCACCGCCAGCTGCAAGTCGGCCATCACCTACATCGATGGCGACAACGGCGTGTTGCTGTATCGCGGCTACCCGATCGAACAGTTGGCCGAGAAGTCCAGCTTCCTCGAAGTCTCGTACCTGCTGATGAACGGCGAGCTGCCGACCGCGGACGAGTTCAAGAAGTTCGACCACGAAGTGACGCATCACACGATGATGCACGAGTCGCTGAAGAACTTCCTCGGTGGTTTCCGCCATGACGCCCATCCGATGGCCATGCTGGCCGGTTCGGTCGCCTCGCTGTCGGCGTTCTATCACGACACCCTGGACCTCAACGATCCGGAGCAGCGCCGTCAGGCCGCCATCCGTCTGATCGCCAAGGTGCCGACCCTGGCTGCTGCCGCGTACCGCTATTCGATCGGCTGGCCGATCCGCTACCCGCGCAACAACCTCAACTACGTCGACCGCTTCCTGCACATGATGTTCGAAGTGCCGAGCGAGCCGCTGGAGATCAATCCGGTGGTGGCCAAGGCGCTGGATCTGCTGTTCATCCTGCATGCCGATCACGAGCAGAACGCCTCGACCTCGACCGTGCGGCTGGTCGGTTCGACCGGTGCCAATCCGTACGCCTCGGTCGCAGCGGGCATCACCGCGCTGTGGGGCCCGGCACACGGCGGCGCCAACGAAGCCGTGCTGAAGATGCTGGAAGAGATCGGCACCGCCGACAACGTCGAGTCCGCCGTGGCCAAGGCCAAGGACAAGAACTCCTCGTTCCGTTTGATGGGCTTCGGTCACCGCGTCTACAAGAACTTCGACCCACGCGCCAAGATCATCCGCGAGATGACCCACAAGGTGCTGGGCGAGCTGGGCGTCAACGATCCGCTGCTGGAAGTGGCGTTGAAGCTGGAAGAAGCCGCGCTGAAGGACGACTATTTCGTGCAGCGCAAGCTGTACCCGAACGTCGACTTCTATTCCGGCCTGATCTACAAGGCGCTGAATATTCCGGTGGAGATGTTCACCGTGATGTTCGCCATTGCACGCACCGCCGGCTGGGTGTCGCATTGGCTGGAGCAGCAGGTCGACCCGGAAATGAAGATCGGCCGTCCGCGCCAGATCTACACCGGCTACGACAAGCGCGATTACACCGACAGCGCCAAGCGCTAAACGCTTGCGGTTGTCTGCTTGAACGAACGCCCCGCATTGCGGGGCGTTTGCTTTTGCGGGTTGGCGTTGTGGTCAGTGGTCACGCGTCATGGCGCGCTGCGATCAGCGCGTGCGCGGCAGGGCGTCGCCACCGTCCTCTTCTGCCAACAACTGACGCAGCTGGGCGGCCGAGGCGCGCTGCATCGGCTTTTCGTCCAGCTGCGACAACGGCGCCTGGCGTAGGGCGTCGTACGGCAGCACGGTCAGGTCGAAGGTCAGTTCTTCGGCACTGAACAACCAGACTGGAAACTCGCCAGTCCGCTCGCGGTCCAGGCGCAGCCGGCGCGTCCGCAATTCGGCAGGAATGCGGTGTTCTTCCAGAAACCGCTGCACGGCATCGGCATCGTCGCTGTGCAGCTGCAACTGCACCGGCGCATTGGCGTCGGCCGTGCCATCGAGCACCGGGCCGGCCAGGCGCGGCTGGAACGGGCCGAGAAACTCCAGCGCGCGCAACGCCGCTTCGCGGCGCCGGCGCAAGCGCAGCCCGTGCGCAGGTCCGGCGAACAGGCGTTGGTGCTCGCGCAGGGCGTCTTCGATCTCGCGATTGCGCGGCAGCGATGCGTCGTCGTGGATGCCCAGCCGGCTGGCCGCCTTGAGCTTGGCCTGATGAAAATCGCGGATGCCGCCTTCGGCCATCAACCGGGCCGCTTCGTGCGCCAGGCGGTGGCGCCGTTCTCGGGTTCGCGTATCGGCGTGTTCGCGCGCGTGATGCATGACCGGGCTCCCCTCATGAACCTGGTTCGACTCTACAACAGCGGCATGACGGTGTGGCGAAGGTCACAGGGCGCAGGCCCGATGGACCGTGCTCGATGACCGCAAGCACGCGCTGGCATGCGTTGCACCATCGCTGCCGCTACGTGCCGAACCCAGGGAATCGGCCGGCCTGCGCCGTTCCGATTCCCCATTCTCGATTCCCGATTCCCGATTCCCGATTCCCGGCACTCAGAAAATATCGAACGCCTTCTCGTCCTGCTGCTCCTGCAGGCCGTAGTCGTAATCCTGCAGGCGATCCAGGTCCTCGTTCTTCACCCATTCCACCGCGCCATTGATGGTGGCCTGGGTCATGCCGTCGGGCGGGTCGTTGGCGGCGATCGGCTTGTCTTTCAGGGCCACGCGCATGTACTCGATCCAGATCGGCAATGCGGCCTTGCCGCCGTATTCGCGATAGCCGAGCGAGCGGAAGTCGTCGCGGCCCACCCACACCGTGGTGGCATAGGGACCGCCGAAGCCGGAGAACCAGGCGTCACGGTGATCGTTGGTCGAGCCGGTCTTGCCGCCGACGTCCTCGCGCCCCAGTACCTTGGCCGCGGTGCCGGTGCCGCGCTGGACCACGTCGCGCATCATCGACACCAGCTGGTAGGCAGTGCGCTCGTCGATGGCGCGCGGCGCGATCTTGGTTTCGGCAGTGGCTGCCGGGGCGGTCTCCGCCGGCGTGGCCGTGGTCGGCTCGATCGACTTGGGCAGCGCCGGGGCGCCGAAGTTGAAACCGTCCACCACCTGGCTCACTGGTGCGACATTGCCGCCCTGCAACGCGCAGGTACGGCAGGCCACTGCCGGCACTTCCTTGAAGACGACATTGCCGTCGCGGTCCTTGACCTCGTCCACGATCCAGGTGTCCACGCGCGAGCCGCCGTTGGCGAACACCGCATAGCCACGCGCGACCGACAATGGCGTCAGCGACGCGGTACCCAGTGACATCGACAGGTTGGGCGGCAGCTCGGCCTCCTGGAAGCCGAACTGGCTGATGTATTTACGTGCGAAATCGACGCTGATCGCGTCCAGCAGGCGTACCGACACCAGGTTGCGCGATTGCACCAACGCCTCGCGCAGCCGCATCGGGCCGCGGAAGCCGCCGCCGTCGTTCTGCGGCGACCAGGTCTTGCCGCGGCGGTCGCGGAACACCACCGGGGCATCGAGCACGATCGAGGCGGGGTTGAAGCCCTTTTCGAACGCAGCCGCATACACGAACGGCTTGAAGCTGGAGCCCGGCTGACGGCGTGCCTGGGTGGCACGGTTGAACTTGTTGCCGGCGAAGCTGAAACCGCCGACCAGCGCGCGCAGCGCACCGCTGTTGGCATCCAGCGACACCAGCGCGGCCTGGCCGCGCGGCAATTGGTCGATGATCCATTCGCCGTCTTTTTCGCCGGCGCGGATGCGGGTCAGGTCGCCGCGCGTCAGCAACTTGGCCGGGGTCTTGTTGGTCCAGCGGCTGGCGCTGGCCGGCAGGGTCAGCTCGGTCTTGTCACTCTGCACGACGGTCACGCCGCCGTCGGCATTGGTGCGCGCCACGATCACCGCGCGCAGGCCGCCCTGGGTGAACACGCCGGACAGATGCTTGGCCAGTGCCGCTGCATCCGCGTCGGCGGGGACATCGAAATGCTGTTCGACGCCATGCCAGCCATGCCGGTGGTCGTACAGGCGCAGGCCGTCGGCAACCGCTGCATCGGCGCCGGTCTGCAGTGTGGCATCGATGGTGGTGGTGACGTGGTAACCCTTGTTGAGCACATCGCCGCCGTACTTGGCGATCATTTCCTGGCGCACCAGCTCGGCCACGTACGGGGCGTAGACCTCGACCGGCGGCTCATGCGGCTTGGCGTGCATCGGCACCGCCTTGGCCGCATTGGCTTCGGCCTGGCTGACAAAGCCCAGGTCGGCCATGCGTTGCAGCACGTAGTAATCGCGACGTTCCTGGGCACGCTCCGGATTGCTGATCGGGTTGCCGCTGGACGGGAACTTGGGGATACCGGCCAGCGAGGCCATCTCGTCCAGGCTCAGTTCGCTCATCTTCTTGCCGTAGTAGTACTCGGCCGCAGCACCCACGCCGTAGGCGCGGTTGCCGAAGAAGCTCTTGTTGAGATACAGCTCGAAGATCTCGTCCTTGCTCAGCTCACTTTCGATCTTGCGTGCCAGCAGGATCTCGGCCAGCTTGCGGGTGTAGCTGTACTCGGAACTGAGGAAGAACTGCCGCGCCACCTGCTGGGTGATGGTCGAACCACCCGGCACCCGCTTGGCGTCGGTGCTGGCCAGCAGCCACACCGCGCGGGCGATGCCCTTGTAATCCACGCCGCCGTGCTCGTAGAAGCGCGCATCCTCGGTGGCCAGGAAGGCCTGCTTCAGGCGCAGCGGCACGTCCTTCATCTGGATGGGATAGCGCCGGGTCTCGCCATAGACGGCCATCAGGCGGCCATCGCTGGAGTAGACATACATCGGCTCCTGCAGTTCGACCTGCTTGAGCGACTGCACGTCCGGCAGCTTGGAGGAAACGGCGTAATACAGGCCGCCGGCAGCAATAGCGCCAAGCAGGGCGAGCACCACGAACGCGGCCAGGATCCAGCCCAGCCAACGACGAATACGGGGCATGTTGAGAGAGATTCCGATTGCAGATTTCTTGGTCACAGAGTATAGATGACGCCGGGTTTGGCTGGGGCCGAACTCTGGGGATCGCAGCAGACAGCACTGGGGTCACGGTCGCGGGGCCATTGCCTCGCGCGTGAAGGGCTTGTCTACTGTTAAAATTTGATTATTAATACGAGGGCGCAGACTGCGTCCAAGTGCCCATCGGCAGGGGAGTTTCCGTGGGGCTTCTACCCAAGAGTCAGTCGCCACTTATTGGTGTCGATATCAGTTCCACTGCGGTCAAGCTCCTGCAGCTGTCGCGCAGCGGGAATCGTTTCCGCGTGGAACATTACGCCGTAGAGCCGTTGCCGCCGAATGCGGTCGTGGAAAAGAACATCGTCGAAGTCGAGGCGGTGGGCGAGGCCATCCGCCGCGCCATCAACCGTTCCGGCAGCAAGGCCAAGAATGCCGCAGCCGCGGTGGCCGGGTCGGCGGTGATCACCAAGCTGATCCCGATGCCGGCCGATCTGGACGACAGCGATCTGGAAGCGCAGGTCGAACTGGAAGCCACCAATTACATCCCGTACCCGATCGAGGAAGTGAATCTCGACTTCGAGGTGCTCGGCCCGATGCCCAACAGCCCGGACATGGTCCAGGTGCTGCTGGCGGCCTCGCGTTCGGAGAATGTGGAACTGCGCCAGTCCGCGCTGGAACTGGGTGGCCTGGTCGCCAAGGTCATGGACGTGGAGGCCTTCGCGGTCGAGAACGCCTTTGCCCTGGTCGCCAGCGAGCTGCCGGTGGCTGCCGATGCGGTGGTGGCGCTGGTGGACATCGGCGCGACCATGACCACGTTGAGCGTGCTGCGCGCCGGTCGCAGCCTGTATAGCCGCGAGCAGGTGTTCGGCGGCAAGCAGCTCACCGACGAGGTGATGCGCCGGTACGGGCTGACCTACGAAGAAGCCGGCCTGGCCAAGCGTCAGGGCGGTTTGCCGGAAAGCTACGAGGTCGAAGTGCTGGAGCCGTTCAAGGAGGCGACGGTGCAGCAGATCAGCCGTTTGCTGCAGTTCTTCTACGCAGGCAGCGAATTCAATCGCGTCGACTGCATCGTGTTGGCCGGTGGTTGCGCGGCGCTGTCGCGCCTGCCGGAGATGGTGGAAGAGCAGCTCGGCGTGACCACCGTGGTCGCCAACCCGCTTGCGCAGATGACGCTGGGCCCGAAGGTCCAGGCCCATGCGCTGGCGCTGGATGCACCTGCATTGATGATTGCCACCGGCCTGGCCCTGAGGAGCTTTGACTGATGGCAAGAATCAATCTATTGCCCTGGCGCGCCGAGCGCCGGAAGGCGCGCGAGCGCGAGTTCTATTCGATGCTGGGCTTCGCCGCGCTGGGCGGAGTGCTGCTGTCTGCACTGATCTGGTTCTACTACGACGCGCAGATTAGCGGCCAGACCGAGCGCAATGCGTTCCTGACCACCGAAATCGACAAGGTCAAGGCGCAGAACGAAGAGATCAAGGAGCTCGACAAGAAAAAGGACCGTCTGCTCGCCCGCAAGAAGGTGATCGAGGAACTACAGGCCAATCGCTCGCAGATGGTGCACCTGTTCGACTCGCTGGTGCGCACCATTCCCGATGGCGTGGCCTTGACCAACATCAAGCAGGACGGCGACATCCTCACCCTGGAAGGTCGCTCGCAGTCCAATGCGCGCGTCAGTGCCTACATGCGCAACCTGGAAGGCTCGGGCTGGATGACCAATCCGGACCTGTCGATCATCGAGGCCAAGAGCCAGGACAAGACCGGGCAGCCTGCCGCATCTGCGACGGACACCACGGCGCTGCCGTACGTATTCACGCTCAAGGTCAAGCTGGCCAATCCGAACGAGGCTGACAAGAACGGCACCGCACCGGTCGACGCGCAAGCGCCGGGCGCAACGCCGGCCGGGACCGCACCCGCGGGCGCGCCAGCGGCGACACCTGCAGCGCCTGCACCTGCCACGCCGCCGGCCGCTGCGCCTGTGCAGCCAGCGCCGGTGCCAGCCAATCGGCCGCAGGAGGGGGCGGCGTCATGAGTAAGAAAGCATTCAAGCTCAGCGATCTGGATTTCAACAACATCGGCGGCTGGCCGCAGCAGGCACGCATCGTGTTCTGCGTGGTGGTCGGCCTGTTCATCATGGTGCTGGCCTGGTTCCTGCTGATCAGCGGCAAGCGCGATGAACTCGAAAGCCTGGAAGGCACCGAAACGCAGCTGCGCACCGAGTTCGAGACCCAGCAGGGCCGTGCGGTGAATCTGGAGCCGCTCAAGCAGCAGCTCGCGCAGATGGAGCAGGTGCTGCAGCAGATGCTGCGCCAGCTGCCCAGCAAGACCGAAATGCCGGATCTGATCATCGACATCTCGCAGACCGCGTTGTCCAGCGGCCTGTCCAACGAGTTGTTCCAGCCGGGTCCGGAGTCGCCGAAGGAGTTCTACGCCGAAAAGCCGATCGCCTTGCGCATGGTGGGCAGTTACCACCAGTTCGGTGCCTTCGTCAGCGGCGTGGCGTCGCTGCCGCGCGTGGTGATCCTGACCATGCACGACATCAACCTCAAGCCGAAGGATCCCAAGGCCGGCATCACGCCGCGCGGGGCGCTGGAACTGTCCGGCACGGTCAAGACCTATCGTTATCTGGACGATGAGGAAATGGCCGAGCAGGAGAAGGCAGCGGCCGACGCTGCGAAGAAGGGCGGCCAATGACCATGAGACTGCTCAAGATCCTGTCCTGCGTGGCGCTAATGGCTGTATTGCCGGCGTGTACGCGCGGTGTGACCAGCACCCCGGGCGATGCGCCGAATCTGGAAGCCTGGGTTGCCGAGGTGCGCGCACGTCCGGCGCCGCCGTTGGAGCCATTGCCGGTGATGCAGCAGTTCGAGACGTTCGAATATGCGGCGCAGTCGATGCGCGACCCGTTCAGCGATGCCTGGGTCAGTGCCGAAGGCGGCAATGGCACGCGTCCGGATCCGAACCGGCGCAAGGAGCCGCTGGAAGCCTATCCGCTCGACGCCCTCGACATGGTGGGGACCATTGGTGGCGGCGCGGGCCTGGTCGCCCTGGTCATGGCACCGGACAAGGTGACCTACCGGGTACGGCCGGGTGTGTATCTGGGACAGAGCGATGGCCGGGTCACCGGGGTCTACGAAGACCGCATCGAGCTGATTGAACTTGTGCCGGACGGTGCGGGTGGATGGCTTGAACGGCCGGCCGCGCTCGCGCTGGATGATCAATAAAGTGATAGGGGATAGCACGATGACGTTTTCCAATGCCCAGCGGCTGCGTCCGGTTCGACGCCACGTGGCACTTCGGGCCTGCGCGTTGGGGTTCGCGCTGGCGCTGGCGAGTGGTGGCGCGGTCGCGGCGGCGGCACTGAAGCAGCCCGCGCAGGATCCGGCCAGGACCGCTCCGGCGAGCCTGGCGGTGTCCAAGATCGATTTCAAACGGGGCGAGGATGGCACGGGTCGTCTGATCCTGCAGTTCGACGGCCAGGGCGCCAGCCCGGACCTGCGTACGCAGGGCGACAACGTGCTGGTCGACATCAGCAACGCGCGGTTGCCCGCCGAACTGCAGCGCCCACTCAACGTCACCGATTTCGCAACGCCAGTGCAACGTGTCGAGGTCAAGCCGTCCGGCTCGGGTTCGCAGCTGGTGCTGTCGACCAAGGGCGCGTTCGATTCGCTGGCCTACCAGACCGGCAACGAATACGTGGTCGAAATCACTCCGCGCAAGGGCCAGCCCGCGGTCGGTGGCGTCAGCGCCGCAGCCGTCACCCAGGCAGCGGCGCAGATCGCCGCGCGCGGTTACAGCGGCCGCCCGGTGACGTTCAACTTCCAGGACGTGCCGGTACGCACCGTGCTGCAGCTGATCGCCGAGGAATCCAACCTCAACATCGTCGCCTCCGACACCGTGCAGGGCAATGTCACGCTGCGGCTGATGAACGTGCCGTGGGACCAGGCGCTGGACATCGTGCTGCGCGCCAAGGGCCTGGACAAGCGCCGCGACGGCGGCGTGGTGTGGGTCGCCCCGCAGCCTGAGCTGGCCAAGTTCGAGCAGGATAAGGAAGACGCCCGCATCGCGATCGAGAATCGCGAGGATCTGATCACCGATTACGTGCAGATCAATTACCACAACGCGGCTGTGATCTTCAAGGCGCTGACGGAGGCCAAGGGGATTGGTGGCGGTGGTGGCGGTCAGGGCGGTGGCGGCGGTGCTGGGCAACAAGACAACGGATTTTTGTCACCGCGTGGTCGTCTGGTTGCTGATGAGCGCACCAATACTTTGATGATCAGCGATATTCCGAAGAAGGTTGCGCAGATGCGCGAGCTGATTTCGCATATCGATAGGCCAGTGGATCAGGTGTTGATCGAGAGCCGTATCGTGATCGCGACCGATACATTTGCCCGTGACTTGGGGGCGCGCTTTGGTATCGCCGGGCGTCGTCAGTATGGCGACAACACTAGCGTTATCAGCGGTAGCACAACGAATAATGTATCTATTATTAACAATGGATTACATAACGTTCCTGCGGGACTGAACTTTAATCTGCCTGCTGGGACATTCACTACTAGCACTGCAGGTTCAATTGCTTACACCTTGCTGGGGCGGAACTTTGCTCTCGACATGGAGTTGTCGGCAATGCAGGAAGAGGGACGCGGTGAGGTTGTTTCCAATCCTCGGATCGTGACAGCGAATCAGCGTGAGGGCGTGATTAAACAGGGGCGTGAAATCGGTTATGTGACAATCAGTGGCTCGAGCAATGGCGGTCAGGCACAGGCAAATGTTCAATTCAAGGAAGTGTTGTTAGAGCTCAAGGTTACACCTACGATCACTAATGATAATCGTGTGTTTTTGAACATGAATGTGAAAAAAGATGAAGTTGCCAGGTTCATCGTGCTTCAGGGCTATGGTACGGTCCCTGAAATAAATAGGCGCGAAGTTAATACTGCTGTTCTGGTTGGGGATGGCGAGACTGTAGTCATTGGTGGCGTTTATGAGTTTACCGATCGTGAGAGCATTGCAAAGGTTCCATTCTTGGGCGACATTCCGTTCCTTGGAAATTTGTTTAAGAAGCGTGGGCGAAGCAAGGAGAAGGCCGAATTGTTGGTTTTCGTAACTCCAAAGGTACTGCGTGTGGCGAGCGCTACTCCCTGAGATAGCATAAATATAAAAGGCTGCGAAAGCGGCCTTTTTTTCGGTGTTGGATGTGGGTAGTTGTCCATTGCGCGCGATTTGCCGTGCTCCGGCTATAAATAGCTACTGCGATCTCAAGCTTGAACAGGCCCGAGAGCTTATTGCTGTCCTGGCTTTTGGTTCAATTAGCTTGCCTCCCTGCCAAGTCGCGATGCGGGTGACGCGCGTCATACTTGGGTTCACTCAGTGAACAACTCAAAGCCGTTCAGTGAACCAATCGCGCTCGAATCGGTCACACTGGGCCTATGAACGCACCGCCGCTCTTGCCCCCCGAAGCCGCTGCCGCGCCCGCCGAGGACCGGTTGCATCGTCAATTCACCTTGCTGCGCGAGTCGCTGACGCAGCGCATCGTGGGCCAGTCTGCGCTGGTCGAACGCTTGCTGATCGCCTTGCTGGCCGATGGGCATTTGCTGGTCGAGGGCGCACCGGGTCTGGCCAAGACCACCGCGATCCGTGCACTGGCCTCGCGGCTGGAAGCCGATTTTGCGCGGGTGCAGTTCACCCCGGATCTGCTGCCTTCTGATCTGACCGGCACCGAGATCTGGCGGCCGCAGGACAGCCGGTTCGAGTTCATGCCCGGGCCGATCTTCCATCCGATCCTGCTGGCCGACGAGATCAATCGAGCACCGGCCAAGGTGCAGTCGGCGCTGCTGGAAGCGATGGGCGAGCGCCAGGTTACCGTCGGGCGGCACACCTATGCGCTGCCGCAGCTGTTCCTGGTGATGGCAACGCAGAACCCGATCGAGCAGGAGGGCACCTTCCCGTTGCCCGAGGCGCAGCTGGATCGCTTCCTGATGCATGTCCGTATCGGCTATCCACAGGCCGATGCCGAGGCCGAGATCCTGCGTCTGGCACGTGAAGCCGCGCGCGATACCCTGGAAAAGCATGAAACGGTGCCCGACAAGATCCCGCTGGAAGATGTCTTTGCCGCGCGGCGTGTCGTGCTGGACGTGCATCTGGCTCCGCAGCTGGAGCGCTACCTGATCGAGATCGTGCTCGCGTCGCGCGATGCCCAGCGCTACGACCCGGCATTGGCGCGGCGGATCGCCTGGGGCGCGAGCCCGCGTGGGTCGATCGCGCTGGAGCGCTGCGCACGTGCGCGTGCATGGCTGGCCGGGCGCGACTACGTGACCCCGGACGATATCCGCGCAATCGCCCCGGACGTGCTGCGTCATCGCGTGCTGCCCAGCTACGAGGCCACTGCCGAAGGCTGGGATGGCGAACGCCTGGTCGCCGCCCTGCTGGAAAAGATTCCGCTGCCCTGATCGGGTAGCGTGTCGCTGAGGTATGCCGTCCTCTGACCAGAATCCGATGTCTTCGATGCCGTCTTCTTCCCCTGTCACCGCGCCGTCGTCGATCGCCGGCGATGGACTGCGGCCGACGCTGGCGGAGTTGATCGCGCTGCGCGGCACCACGGTCCATCGCGGGCAGCCGGGGCGTGGCCGCCATGGACTGGTCGGGCCGGTGCCCGCGGCAACGCGCGGGCGCGGGATGGAATACGCCGAGTCGCGCGAGTACGTGGCGGGTGACGATGCGCGGCATATCGACTGGCGCGTCACTGCGCGTACCGGGCGTGCGCATACGAAATTGTTTCAGGCCGAGCGCGAACGCTTGAGTCTGATTGTGGCCGATACCTCGCCGGCACTCTTCTTCGGCACGCGGGTGCGCTACAAATCGGTGCAGGCCGCACGTGCCGGTGCGGTTGCGGCGTGGCTGGCGCAGCGGCAGGGCGACCGCATCGCCGCCCTGCGCGGCACTGCCAGCGAGGCGCCGATTGCGCCGCGCTCGGGGCAACGCGGCGTATTGCCGGTACTGGATGCCTTGGCGCGCTGGTATGCGCAGCCGCCGTCCGGCGACGCGGGCCTGGAGGTGGCGCTGGACCATGCCGCGCGGCTACTGCGCCCGGGCGCGCGGCTGACCGTGCTGGCCGATGCGCGCAGCGCCAGCAGGATTTCTGCCACGCGCTGGTCGGGGCTGGCCCTGCATCACGAGGTGGTGGTGATCGTGCTGGTCGACCCCCTGGAGCTGGCGCCACCGGCCCGCGCACTGAGCTTCGATGTGCGCGGCGAGCGTATTGCGATCGATCTGTCCTCGCAGGCCGGACGGGCGCGCTGGCAGGCCGAATTCGTGGCGCCGCTGGAGCAGTTGACCTCGGTCTTGCAGGCACGCGGTGTGCGCCTGCATCGCCTGTCCACCGACGATGCCAGCGATGCCTGGCTGGGCGGCGGCGCTGCCGCGCGGAGCCTGTGACGATGGCACCGCAATCGCTGCCGCTGCGCGATGTCCATCTGCCGCCGTCACCGTCGTGGTGGCCGCTGGCGCCGGGCTGGTGGCTGGTGATTACGGCGGTGGTGCTGGTGCTTGGCACGGTCGGCTGGTGGTGGTGGCGCCG
This sequence comes from Xanthomonas sp. BRIP62418, assembly GCF_003993495.1. Taxonomy (NCBI): domain Bacteria; kingdom Pseudomonadati; phylum Pseudomonadota; class Gammaproteobacteria; order Lysobacterales; family Lysobacteraceae; genus Xanthomonas; species Xanthomonas sp. BRIP62418. The sequence goes on along the minus strand of NZ_QEZG01000036.1, from coordinate 31,911 downwards.
CCGTCAGCGGCAGCGTCTGTGGCTGGCGGCATTCGATGCCGAACTGCAGCGCGCAACGACTTCCGCACAGCGCCTGGCAGCGTTGTCGATATTACTGCGGCGCGCAGCGCGCAGCGTCGATGCGCAGGCCGACCGCCTGCAGGGCGAGGCATGGCTGCAGTTTCTGGATGGGCGCAAAAGTAAGACGCGGGCCTTTTCGCAGGGACCGGGTCGCGCGCTGCTGGACGGTGGTTTTCAACGTACGCCGACGGTGACCGATCTGGATACGGTGCAGGCACTGGCACGGCAGCGCTTTCTGGGTTTGATGCGAGGCCGGCGATGAACTGGCTGCAGTGGTCGCAATGGCAGGATGCGCTGGCGCACTGCGCATGGCCGTGGGCATGGTGGTTGATGCCGCTGCCGTTGCTGATGTGGTTCTGGCCGCAGCGCCGCGCCGATACGGCGGCACTGCGCGTGCCTTACGCCGACCAATTGCAGGCGGTCGCGCAGGCTAAGAGTGCACCGGTGCTGCGGGTGCCGCGCTGGCTGGCGTGGCTGGGCTGGTTCTTCCTGTGCGCTGCGCTGGCGCGCCCGCAACAATTGGGCGATGTGATCCAGCCGCCGCGCGAGGCACGCCAGATGATGCTGGCGGTGGATCTGTCCGGCAGCATGAGCGAGCCGGACATGGTGCTCGGCGGCAAGGTGGTGGACCGCCTGACCGCCGCCAAGGCGGTGTTGTCGGACTTTCTGGATCGTCGCGACGGCGACCGGGTCGGTCTGCTGGTATTTGGTCAGCGGGCGTACGCGTTGACGCCGTTGACCGCCGACCTGACCTCCGTGCGCGACCAGCTGGCCGACAGCGTGGTGGGATTGGCCGGGCGCGAAACGGCGATCGGCGATGCGATCGCATTGTCGGTCAAGCGGCTGCGCGAGCAGAAGCAGGGCCAGCGCGTGGTGGTGTTGCTCACCGATGGTGTCAACACCGCAGGCGTGCTCAATCCGCTCAAGGCCGCCGAGCTTGCCAAGGCCCAGGGCGTGCGGGTGCACACGATTGCCTTTGGCGGCAATGGCGGCTATTCGTTGTTCGGTGTGCCGATTCCGGCCACGGGCAATGACGATATCGACGAAGACGGCTTGCGCAAGATCGCCGCGCAAACCGGTGGGCGCTTCTTCCGTGCGCGCGATACCGAAGAGCTGGCCGGCATCTATGCCGAGCTGGATCGGCTGGAACCGGTCAAGGCGCTCGGCCCGTCGGTGCAGCCGCGCGTGGAACGTTACTACTGGCCGTTGGGTGCTGCGATCGTGATCGCGCTGCTGGCCTACGTGTTGCCGCGGAGATGGCGATGAACGCGCTGACCGAACTGGCTGGCTGGCTGCAGTCGCTGCATCTGTTGCGCCCGCGTCTGCTCTGGGCGCTGCTGGCGATCGTGCCGGCGGCGGTGCTGTGGCAGCTGCGTCGACGCGATGCCGATGTCTGGCGGCAAAGTGTGGATGCACACCTGCTGCCGACCCTGCTGGTGTCCGGCAGCCGGCGTGGATGGCTGGGATTCGTGCTGGCTGCGCTGACCTATACGCTGGCGGTGCTGGCGATGACCGGGCCGAGCTGGCGGCAGACCGAGCGGCCGGTGTATCACTCCAGCATGCCGTTGGTGGTGGCGCTGGACCTGTCGTCCAGCATCACTGCCAACGATTTGCCGCCCTCGCGCCTGCTGCAGGCGCGTGCCAAGTTGGCCACGTTGTTGCGCAAGCGGGCCGGTGGCGAAGTCGCACTGCTGGTCTATGCGGGCGAGAGCTTCACCGTTGCACCGTTGACCGATGACACGGCCAACGTGGCGTTGTTCCTGGATGCGCTGTCGCCATCGGTGATGCCGGTGGACGGCAAGCGCGCCGATGCGGCAATCGATGCGGCCACGCAGTTGCTGCTGCAGGCCGGCTTCAAGCAAGGCGAGATCCTGCTGGTCAGCGACAGTGCCGACCGTGCGGCCTCGAGTTCTGCGCGGCTGGCGCGCTCGCGTGGATTCAGCGTGTCTGCGCTCGGCGTGGGGAGCGAGCGCGGCGCCGCCTATCGCACCATGACCGGTGAGATTGCGCAGACACGGCTGGATGAGGGCAGCCTGCGCGACCTTGCCGGGCAGGGCGGTGGTCGCTATGCGCGTATCACTGCCGACGATGCGGACCTGCGTGCGCTGGGCGTGCTCGATCCGGCGCAACAGCCGCTGGCCGATGAAACCGCCGAATCCACTGGCGGCAAGACCTGGCTGGACGAAGGTTACTGGCTGCTGTTGCCGGTGATGCTGCTGACACTGCTGGCGTTCCGGCGGCGTGCGGTTGTGGCGGTCCTGGCCCTGGTGTGCGTGTTGCCGTTGGCCCAGCCCGCACATGCTGCCGAGGGTACCTTGTGGCAACGCGCCGACCAGGTGCAGCAGCAACGCCTGGATGCCGGCGTGCAGGCCTATCGCAAGGGCGATTTCGCCGCGGCACAAAAAGCATTCGAGGAGGTGCCCACCGATGAGGGGCTGTACAACCTCGGCAATGCGCTGGCCAGGCAGGGCCAGTACGACGAAGCGATTGCGGCTTACGATCGCGCGCTCAAGCAACACCCGGATCAGCCCGACGCCATCGCCAATCGTGCGGCGGTGGATGCGGCGCGCAAGCGTCAGCAGCAGAACAACAAGGATGGGAAAGACCAGGACGGCAAGGGCCAGGACGGCAAGGGCCAGTCCAAGGACCAGAAGCACGCCGACAAGAACAGCGCCGGCCAGAATCAGTCCGGGAAGAACGCGCAGGACGACCCGACGCCTGGCCAGGACGGGCAAGGCAAGCAGGATTCGCAAGGCAAGCAGGATGGCAAGGACCAGCCGTCTGCGCAGACGCCGCAGGACGCAGCCTCGCAGAACCAGCAGTCCAAAAACGGCCAGGGCGAGCAGAGCAAGCAGGACGCAGCGCCACAATCGGCCGATGCCAAGGCGCAGCAGCAGGCCGATGCCGCGCAGCGGCAAAAGATGCAGCATGCGATGGCGCAGGCCGGTGACAAGAGCGCCGCTGCGGACGGCAAGCAGGCCGCCGCAGCGGCGGCGGATGAGACGCCGGAGCAACGCGAACAGCGCCAGGCGGTGGATGCCTGGCTGCGGCGGGTGCCGGATGATCCGGGCAGTTTGTTGCGCACCAAATTCAGGCTGGAACACGAACGCAGGCAACGGGACGGACGATGATCGGCACACACCATTTGCGCCGCGCGGCGATCGGCATGTTGACCGGCGTGATGCTGCTCACCTGTGCACCGGTGGGCGCCGTCACGCGCGCGTGGCTGGACCGCGACAGCGCCAATGCCGGCGACGTGGTGATGTTGAACATCGAAACCGATCAACGCGGTGTCGATCCGGATTACACGCCCTTGCGCAACGACTTCACCCTGGGGGCCAAGAGCGCCAACCAGCAGATGCAGGTGACCAATGGGTCGGTGACGGTGCGCGCACTGTTCGGTGTGGTGCTGACGCCGCGCAAGAGCGGCGAGCTGATCGTGCCGGCGATCCGCGTCGGTAACGAGCGCACCGAACCGTTGCGGTTGCAGGTGGGCGCTTCGGCAAGCGATGCCGGCAGCAGCGCGCCCGGCGCAGCAGCTGCGGCGCAAGGCAATGAGGATGCGTTTGTCCAGACGCAGGTGGACGATCCGCAGCCCTATGTGCAGCAAAGTGTGGGCGTGGTGGTGCGGCTGTATTTCGCCACGCAGCTGGCGTCCGGCGAGCTGGATCTGGAAGCGCCCGATGGTGCATCGCTGCAGCGCATCGGCGATGACGTCAGTTCGGTCAAGGTGCTCAACAATCGTCAATACAACGTGGTCGAACGACGTTACCTGCTGGTGCCCGAGCGCAGCGGTCGCCTGGTGTTGCCGTCGGCGCGCTTCAACGGTCGGTCGGTCGGGGGCTTCTTCGACGATTACTTCGGTCGCGGCAATGGCGAGCTGAGCGCGCGCAGCGCCAGCATCCCGCTGCAGGTCCGTGCACAACCGGCCAATGCGCCGCAGCCGTGGTTGCCGTTGCGCAGCCTGCAGCTGCGATATACGACCACGCCGCAGCGCGCCACCGCCGGCGAAGCGGCGCAGATCGTGGTGGAGGCCAGCGCGCGCGGCGCCACCCAGGCGCAGTTCCCCGATTTGCCGACCCCGAGCGTGCCCGACGCGCAGGTGTTTGCCGAGCCGGCGCAGTACGAAGAACGCTTCGTGGATGGCTCGCCGCAGCTGCGGCTGACCCGCCGCTATTCGATCGTGCCCAACCGCGCCGGTCCGCTGGTGGTGCCCGGCTTGCAGGTGGCATGGTGGGATGTGGGCGCGGCGGCGGCCAAGACGGCCTCGCTGCCGGATCTGACGCTGGATGTGGCGGCCGGTACCGGTGCGTTTGCGGCGCCGGCACCTGCGCCGTCAGCCAATTCGTCACCGGAGAACCCTGCGACCACGCCTGCAGCCAGCACGCTGAGCCTGCAGCAATCGGCGGCCACGCAACGGCCGTGGGGCTGGATCGCTGCGGCGATGGGTTTTGCGCTGCTGTGGATTGCCACCCTGGTGTGGGCCCTGTCACGGCGTCGCGGCGGTTCGCACGGCGCGCCGGTGCTCAATGCCGGCGATGCAGCTGCGCCCGGCCGGCGTGTGACCCACGGTGTGGCCGAATTGCGACGCGCGCTCGACACCGGCGGCATGGACGATGTGGCCGCGGTGCTATGTGGCATGGCCGGCGTTGCCGACATCGACAGCGTGCTGGCCGCGTTGAGCGACCCGGCGCAGCGCGCGGCGGTGGCGCAGATGCAGCGCGCTCGCTGGGGCGGCGATGGTGACGTGGGCAGTGCACGTTCGGCATTGCGTGAGGCCTTCGCCAAGGGGCCGCGTTGGCGGCACGCCACCGCTGCGGAGCCGGAGGTATTGGCGCCGCTGTATCCGCCGGCGCCTTGATCGGTGTCGCTGCATCGGCAGCGGTGGACAGATCTTGGTTAGCCGGCGTGCTGCACCTCGTTTTGACGCGCTGACTGCGGTTCTTTGACTGTGCTGCTTAAAGCAAGGCGTTTTTCAAGGCAAGGCGTTTGGTCTGCGGCGTGGCTGCAGGGCCCTTGCCCGCCCACCATCGCGGGACACGCTGCAAGTACGTCCTTGTAAGCTCTTACGCGGCATCCATGCCGCGTAAGGTCCCGCGACGGTAGGCGGGCAAGGACCTGTCGAGTTGGTCTGTGTGCATGGAAGAGCGGTGCTGGATGCACCTCGTTCGACATGAAGCGTCGACACCACGTCCGATGCTTGCCGCACGACAGACAGCTTTTTAGATGAGCCCCGACCAATTGTCTGGTGAGGGCACCCGCGCCCTCGACACTGCGAGTTGGCTGCGGGGCCATTGCCCGCCCACCATCGCGGGACACGCCGCAAGTACGTCCTTGTAGGCTCTTACGCGGCATCCATGCCGCGTAAGGTCCCGCGACGGTAGGCGGGCAATGATCAGTTCAGATGGTCGGTGTGCGCAGTTACAAGCAGGGCATGGCGTGCGTTGTTCGAATCACGTTGCGTCCGACCAGTTCCCCGCGCAAGCCGAGCGAAACGCTTTCAATAAAGCGGCCGACTAACTTCCTGGTGCGATGAGGGCACCGCGCCCTCGATTCACCGGGCTTTTGATTCACGCATCCTGTCGCGACTAGATGACGCCCTGGGCCTATGGATTCGTTGCTCTACATTGCGTCCCGATGAGGCCTAGGCACTGCGGACAGAGCACTTGCAGCACGGCTGATCCGCGGGCTGGTCGCAGGGGCCTCGCCCGCTCCAACGGCTGCATCACCGGATGTCGTGAGGAATACCTACCCTCGGGGGGGCGCATGGCGGCCGGCCGGGTAGGTGGCCGCGTCGATGGCGTTTGTTAAGCTCCGGGGCTTGTGTCCAGATCAAGGCCTGACCAGATGACTGCATCCCCCGCCGCGCGCCGCCTGGGCCTGCCCCTGCATTGGAAGATGGGCATTGGCTTCGCCGTCGGTCTGCTGCTGGGTCTGGCGGTCTACTACCTGGCCGGCAGCGATGCCGACTGGGTGCGTATGGTGACCAGGTACGTCACCACTCCGTTCTCGCAGATCTTCCTCAATCTGATCTTCATGCTGATCGTGCCGTTGCTGTTTTCGGCATTGGTGATGGGCATTTCCGAAATGGGCGACATCCGCGCGCTCGGGCGGGTGGGGTGGCGCACCCTGGGTTACACCATCGTGTTGTCCGGCGTGGCGGTGTTGCTGGGGCTGGTGTTGGTCAATGTGCTCAAGCCTGGTGCGGGCGTGGATCCGCAGCTGGCCAACCAGTTGATCCAGCAGAACGCTGAGCGCACCCGCGAAATCATCTCCAGCTCCGGCACCCAGCCGCAGGGCATGGACATGCTGCTGTCGATCGTGCCCAGCAACGTGATCGCTGCGGCGTCCAGCAACGGTGCGATCCTGTCGCTGATGTTCTTTGCGGTGATGTTCGGCGTGGGCATGGTGCTGACCGCCGATGAAAAAGTGGCCACGCTCAAGCGCGGCATCGAAGGCATCTTCGAAATCTCGATGACCCTGATCGGCCTGGTGATCCGGCTGGCGCCGTATGCGGTGGCCTGTTTCATGTTCAACCTGGCCGCGCTGTTCGGCTTCGATCTGTTGATCCGTCTGGGCGCTTACGTGGGCGTGGTGGTGCTGGCGCTGGGCCTGCACATGGTGGTCAGCTACGGGCTGGCGGTGAAGTTCGCCGGGCGCTCGCCGATCGGCTTCTTCCGGCAGACCCAGGAGGCCACGATGATGGCCTTCTCCACCGCCTCCAGCAACGCCACCCTGCCGACCGCCCTGCGCGTGGCCGACGAGATGGGCCTGCCGCCGCGGGTGTCGCGCTTCGTGCTGACCGTGGGCGCGACTGCCAACCAGAACGGCACCGCCTTGTTCGAAGGGGTGACGGTGATCTTCCTGGCGCAGTTCTTCAACGTGGACTTGAGCCTGGGCCAGCAGTTCATGGTGATGCTGGTGTGCATCCTGGGCGGCATCGGCACCGCCGGCGTGCCCTCCGGCTCGCTGCCGGTGGTGGCGTTGATCTGCGCGATGGTCGGGGTCAACCCGGTCGGCATCGGCATGATCCTGGGCGTCAATCACTTCCTGGATATGTGCCGGACGGCGCTGAACGTGACCGGCGATCTGGCGCTGACGACCCTGGTCGCCAAGGGCGAGGAATAGGGAATTGGGAATCGGGAATGGGTAAAGCCGGCTGTTGCGATCGGTACGTGTAATGGGAGGTCATGCCACACCGGGGGGAGAGTTGCGGTGCGAGCAGCGATAGCGGCCAACCTGCAACACTGCATCCGATTCCCCATTCCCAATTCTCCATTCCCGACTCCCCATCCCCCTAACGCGCTCTGTGGGAGAATAAGCGTCTCCGCTTCCAGCGGTGTTCCCCTCCGCTTCCATAGACGCCCATGACCCAGCCCACCCGCCGCCAGCTGGCCAACGCCATCCGTTTTCTCGCCGCCGATGCGGTCGAAGCCGCCAAATCCGGCCATCCCGGCATGCCGATGGGCATGGCCGATATTGCCGAAGTGCTGTGGAACGATTTCTTCCGGCACAACCCGAACAACCCGCAGTGGTTCAACCGCGACCGTTTCGTGCTGTCCAACGGCCACGGCTCGATGCTGCAGTACGCGCTGCTGCACCTGTCCGGCTACGACCTGCCGATCGAGCAGCTCAAGCAGTTCCGCCAGCTGCACAGCAAAACCGCTGGCCATCCCGAGCGCAGCGAAACCCCCGGGGTGGAGACCACCACCGGTCCGCTCGGGCAGGGCTTTGCCAATGCGGTCGGGTTCGCGCTGGCCGAAAAGTTGCTGGCGCAGCGCTACAACCGCCCGGAGCTGGAAATCGTCGACCACCGCACCTGGGTGTTCATGGGCGATGGCTGCATGATGGAAGGCATTTCCCACGAAGCCGCCTCGCTGGCCGGCACCTGGGGCCTGGGCAAGCTGGTCGCGTTCTGGGACAACAACCAGATCTCCATCGACGGCAACACCGCCGGCTGGTTCAGCGACAACACCCCGGAGCGTTTCGAGGCCTATGGCTGGCATGTGATCCGCGATGTGGACGGACATGACGCCGAGAAGATCAAGGCCGCCATCGAGACTGCGCTGGGCAATACCGACAAGCCCACGCTGATCTGCTGCCGCACCAAGATCGGCTTCGGTGCGCCGAGCAAGGCCGGCAAGGAATCCTCGCATGGCGCACCGCTGGGCAAGGAAGAACTCGAGGGCGCACGCAAGGCGCTGGAATGGCCGTACGGCCCGTTCGAGATTCCCGAGGAGATCTATGCTGGCTGGCGCGCCAACGGCACCGGCACGCTGCGTCAGGCCGAGTGGGAGCAGCTGTTCGACAAGTACGGCAAGCAGTATGCGGCCGAAGCTGCCGAGCTGACCCGCCGCTCGCATGCCGAGCTGCCGGCCGACTTCATCGCCCAGGCCGATGCCTATATCGCCAAGGCACAGCAGGACGGCCAGACCATCGCCTCGCGCAAGGCCTCGCAGCTGGCGATCGAAGCGTTCGCGCCGTTGCTGCCGGAACTGATCGGCGGCTCGGCCGATCTGGCGCATTCCAACCTGACCTTGTGGAAGGCCAGCAAGTCGGTGGCCACCGATGACCCGAATGCCAACTACGTCTACTACGGCGTGCGCGAGTTCGGCATGACCGCCATTGCCAACGGCCTGGCGCTGCACGGCGGCTTCATTCCGTTCGACGCCACCTTCCTGGTGTTCAGCGATTACGCCCGCAACGGCGTGCGCATGAGTGCGCTGAATCCGGCCCACGCCATCCATGTGTACACGCACGACTCGATCGGCCTGGGCGAAGACGGCCCGACCCATCAGCCGGTGGAACACCTGGCCTCGCTGCGCTACATCCCCAACAACGATGTGTGGCGCCCGGGCGATGCGGTGGAGTCGGCGGTGAGCTGGAAGGCCGCCATCACCCGCAAGGACGGCCCGAGCTGCCTGGTGTTCAGCCGCCAGAACCTGCAGCACCAGCCGCGCAGCGACGAGCAGCTCAAGCTGATCGAACGCGGTGGCTATGTGCTGGCCGATGCCGAAGGCGGTACGCCCGACGTGATCCTGATCGCCACCGGGTCGGAAGTCGGGCTGGCGGTGGAAGCCAAGCAGACCCTGGACGCGGCCGGCCTGAAGACGCGCGTGGTGTCGATGCCGTCGACCGATGTATTCGATCGCCAGGATGCGGCCTATCGCGAGTCGGTGCTGCCGAATGCGGTGCGCAAGCGCGTGGCGGTGGAAGCGGGCGTGACCGGTTTCTGGCGCAAGTACGTGGGCCTGGATGGCGACGTGGTCGGCATCGATACCTTCGGCGCCTCGGCACCGGCGGATCAGCTGTACGCGTACTTCAAGATCACGGCCGAGCATGTGGTTGCGGCGGCCAAGGCGCTGTAAGGCCTTGCGTATTGCCTGAAGAAAGCCGGCGAAAGCCGGCTTTTTTTGTGGGGCTCGTGCGCGAAGGGGGGCATCGTGCAACGGACCCATTGCACGCGTCAGTGCGCGTCGTCGGCCAGCGCTGATGCGCGATCCTTGTCAGCGCCTGTAACTGCGCATCCCGCATCGGCGGATTGGGATCGTGCCCGATGCGTGGTAGCACGAGGTTGCCTGGTCTGGGCAGACAGTCCATCGAAACAGGTCGTGTTGCTCTCCTTCGGGACGGCCGGATCCGGTCTGCGCTGGTGGATTGCTATTGCTATGGCGATGGCGGACGGCGGGGATGCAGATTGATCTGCGGGCCCCACAGCCAGGTAGCGCTCGCTTGTGTCAAGCCGATGCTAAAAAAATGTCAATCCGGCTGTTTAAAATGTGAATCATTCCCATTAAAATGGCGCGCTGCCGGTGGTCCGGCACAGCGTTCCTCCCCCCTGTTGCCGGCGCGGCGTCTTCGCAGCGCGTGGTCTGACCCGTCTGCGTTGGAGTCCCCGATGATCCGTAGTACCGAATTGCGTCTTGCTTCCGTGGGCGCGCGTCGCCATGTCCTGCCGCGCGCGCTGCTGGCCGCGCTGTGCACCATGGCCGCCGGTCAGGTGCTGGCCGAGACGCCTGCTGCCGCCCCCGATGCCGAGGTCACCACGCTGGACCGGCTGATCGTGCAGGGGGAACAGGCCAAGGGCTACACGGTGGAGAAGACCACCGCCGGCACGCGCATGGACCTGTCGTTGCGGGAGATTCCGCAGTCGGTGACCGTGATCACCCGCGACCGCATGGACGACCAGAACCTGCAGAGCATCACCGACGTGCTCAACAATGTCACCGGCATCTCGGTGGCGCAGAGCGACAGCGAGCGGCTGGAGTTCTACGCACGCGGCTTCTACATCGACAACTACCAGTTCGACGGCATCCCGGCCTACATGGAGCAGGCCTGGAGCTACGGTGACTCGGCGCTGGACGTGGCGCTGTACGACCGCGTCGAAGTGGTGCGTGGCGCCACCGGCCTGCTCACCGGCTCGGGCAATCCGTCGGCCTCGATCAACCTGGTGCGCAAGCATGCGCTCAGCCGCGACTTCACCGGCACAGTGTCGGTGGGTGGCGGCGATTTCAACAAGACCCGCAGCGTGGCCGATGTCACCGTGCCGCTCAGCCCCAGCGGCAACGTGCGCGCACGGGTGATCGGCGTGTACCAGGACGGCGAGTCGGACATGGACCGCTACAACCTGCGCAAGAAGATCGGCTCGGCCATCATCGACGCCGACCTCACCGACAGCACCTTGCTGAGCGTGGGTTACGAGTACCAGAAGAAGGAATCGGACGATGTCACCTGGGGCGGCTTCCCGCTGTTCTACAGCGATGGCACCCGCACGAGCTACGATCGTTCGTTCAACCCGGCGACCGACTGGACGTTCTGGGACACGCGCCTGCAGCGCACCTTCGCCAGCCTGCAGCAGAGCTTCGACAACGGTTGGACCCTCAAGGCCAATCTGAGCCACGAGAAGACCGAAGCGGCCAATCACCTGTTCTATCCGTTCTATACGATCTTCGGGTTCGACCGTGCCACCGGCGGCGGCGTGGTGCCGTACTCGGGCAACTACCTGACCGAGCGCAAGGCCGATGGTGCCGACGTCTATGCCGAAGGCCCGTTCCAGCTGTTCGGCCGCGAGCATCAGCTGGTCGCCGGTGCCAGCTACAACCGCCGCGAGTACGTCAACAACGGCACCTTCGATTTCCCGGCGGCACTTGACAGCTACTTCGGCTGGACCGGCGCGTACCCGGAACCCAACTGGAGCCCACGCACGGTGCAGAGCGACGGCACCATCAAGCAGAAGGCCGCCTATGTGGCTGCACGCTTCTCGCTGGCAGATCCGCTGACGCTGCTGGTGGGTGCGCGCTATACCGATTGGCAGATCGATGGCCGCAACTTCGATTCGACCACGCAACGCCTGGTGCCGTTCTCCGACACCCAGACTGAAGTCACCCCGTACGCCGGCCTGGTCTACGATATCAACGACGTGTGGTCGACCTACGTCAGCTACACCGAAATCTTCAATCCGCAGACGCTGCGCGATGCCAATGGCGGCTACCTGGATCCGTTGAGCGGCAAGGGCTACGAGGCTGGCGTCAAGGCCGCGTGGTTCGACGACAGGCTCAATGCCTCGCTGGCGGTGTTCCGTATCGAGCAGGACAACCTGGGCGTGGCCACCGGCGGCTTCGTCCCCGGTAGCAGCGAATTTGCATATGAGGCCGCCAACGGCGTGGTCAGCGAAGGCTTCGATTTCGAGGTGTCCGGGCGGGTGACCGAGGGCTGGAACACCACCTTCGGCGCCTCGCACTACACCGCCCGCGATGACAACGGCACCTCGATCAACACGCATCTGCCGCGCACCACCCTCAAGCTGTTCAACAGCTACACCCCGCAGGGTGCGTGGAGCGATCTGACCGTGGGCGGCGGCGTCAACTGGCAGAACCGCTCGTACTACGTGGATCCGGCCTACGGCACCTTCCAGCAAGGCGCCTACGCACTGGTCAGCGCCTTCGCGCGCTACCGGCTGTCGCCGCAGTTCTCGGTGCAGCTCAACGTCGACAACCTGCTCGACAAGCGTTACTACGCGCAGTTCAACGGTGGCTATGGCGCATGGGGCGCATCGCGCAACGGCATGCTGACCTTCAACTACACGTTCTGATCGCTGACCAGGCCGGGCGCGCTTTCAGCGCCTGGCCTGCCACTGCAACGATGCAGGCACCTCGCAACAGGTGCCTGTTTTCTTGTCTGTAGCCTGCGGGCCGATCCTAGGTCTGTTGCGCGTATTGCATTGCCTGCGCTGCATGCGGGGATTGGTGTGCTTCAGTGGAATCGATCTGGTGCGCAAGGCGCTGATGGCCTGTCCCGCCGGCGTCGGCGTGCTGCAGGGCCGCTTCCACACGCGCATGCGCGCCGACGTGCCGCAATCGCATCCACGGCGGGCTAGGGCTGCAACGGCTCCAGATGCGGCGCCATCACCTCTGCAACCCAGTCCATGAACGCACGCACGCGTTGCGGCAGATGGCGACGCTGCGCGTAGAGCAGCGTGACCGGCATCGGTTCCGGTGCAAGGTCGGCAAGCACTTCGATCAGCGCGCCGCTGTCCAGATACGGACGCAGCGGGCTGGCCGGCGCCTGGATGATGCCCAGGCCCGCCAATGCCGCAGCGAGATAGGCATCGCCGTTGTTGACCGTGACCGGCCCGCGCATCGGCAGCAGCTGGTAGGCGTGTCCGTCGTGGTACTCGAAGCCGGGCGAGCGCTGGCCCAGTGTCGGCACGTAATGCACCAGGTCGTGGTGTGCCAGCTCGTCCAGGCGCTGCGGCATGCCCCGTCGTGCGAGGTAGCCGGCACTGGCGCAGCTAATGATGCGAAACGCGCCGAGCGGCCGTGCGACCAGGTTGGTGTCTTCGAGCGTGCCTACGCGCACCACGCAATCGAAGCCTTCGCGCACCACATCCACGCGCCGGTCAGTGCCGCTGATTTCCACTTCCAGCTGCGGGTGCTGCGCCAGGAACCCGGGCAATGCGGGAATCGCGAATGTGCGCGCGATGCCGGAGGACATATCCACCCGCAGGCGCCCACGCAGCTGGCTGCGTTCGCGCTGAAACATGCTCTGCAACTCGTCCATGTCGTCGAGCAGGTCGCGGCTGCGCTGGTAGAACGCGGTGCCGTCGCCGGTGAGTTGCACGCGGCGCGTCGTGCGATGCAGGAGTTGCGTGCCGAGCGAGGCCTCGAGCCGCTGTACGGCGGTGGAGACGCTGGCTTTGGGTAGCCCCAGCGTGTCGGCGGCACGCGTAAAGCTGCCGAGCTCGGCCACGCGCAGGAAGGCGCGCAGCGACTCCAGGGTGTCCATCGATTGGTCGAGGTTCTTGAACGGTGCAATCAGGTTGGACCGATTTATGCGGCATGGCAAGCGCAATAGTCTTGGCACGGTCAGGCGCTGTCACGCCCATCTCGCGGTCACGGCTGGTTTGTTGATCGCTCCACATCGCATGCAACACGCACCGGAGTCCATCCATGTCGACCACCACACCGATCACCCTGATTACCGGCGGCAGCCGCGGCCTGGGCCGCAATGCCGCGCTTGCGCTCGCTGCAGACGGCAGCGATATCGTGCTGACCTACCGCAGCCAGGCAGATGAGGCGGCTGCGGTGGTCGCGCAGATCCACCAGCTCGGCCGCCGCGCGCAGGCATTGCCGCTGGATGTTGCCGACACCGCGTCGTTTGCGGCATTCGCCGCGCAGTTGAAGCAGGTGCTGGCCGGTTGGGATCGCACGCAGTTCGATGCGCTGGTCAACAACGCGGGCGCCGGGTTGCATGCGGCCATCGCCGACACCACCCCGGCGCAGTTCGACGCACTGGTCAACCTCCATCTCAAGGGGCCGTATTTCCTGACCCAGGCGCTGTTGCCGCTGATCGCCGATGGCGGACGCATCCTCAATGTGTCCAGTGGCCTGGCACGCTTCGCGCTGCCCGGTGCATCGGCTTACGCGATGATGAAAGGCGGCGTGGAAGTGTTCACCCGTTATCTGGCCAAGGAACTGGGGGCGCGTGGCATTCGTGCCAATACGCTGGCGCCGGGCGCGATCGAAACGGACTTCAACGGCGGGACCGTGCGCGATAACGCCCAGGTCAACGCGATGGTGTCGTCGGTCACGGCGCTGGGACGGCCAGGACTGCCGGACGATATCGGGCCGGTGGTTGCTGCGTTACTTGCGCCGGGGACGGGGTGGATCAATGCGCAGCGCATCGAGGTATCGGGCGGGATGTTGATCTGAATGCGAAGGCCTGCGCATCACGCGCAGGCCTCTGACTGCATCGCCACGTCGTGCATCACTGCAGGGGTTGATCGCCATGCAACACGGGATAGGGATTCAAGACCTCTCCCTTCCACCATTGTTTTTCCGGTCCCAGGCGATGGATCTCGAAGTGCAGATGCGGCGCGGCAGGATCGGCATTGCCGGTGCTGCCGACGTAGCCGATGATCTGGCCGCGCCTGATCGACTGCTTTTCCGCCAGACCGTCGGCATAGCGCTCCAGGTGCGCATAGTAGTAGCAGTACGTCCCGGCCGGGTCGAATTGATAGATGGTCAGGCCGCCGCGTTCGCTGTTGAACAGTTTCTCGACCGTACCGTCTGCCACCGCAATCACCGGCGTGCCGGTCGGCGCAAGAATGTCGATGGCGTCGTGCACGCGGCCTTCGCTGCGTGCGTCGGTAAACGTATTCTGCAGCTGGCCGCTGCTGATGCCTTGCACCGGAATCAGCAGGCCGCTGTCTGCACTTGCAGCGTCAGGCGAGGGTGCGGATGCCGCCACGGTTGGTGCGTCTGCCGCACCTGCCGTTCCGGTGGAGGGCGACGCGGCAACGGCGGGAGCAGCGGCAGCCGGAGCAGCAGCGGAGGATGCCGCCGGCCCGGCGCCTGCCGTTTGGGCCTGCGCTGCCACCGCAGACGCAGTGGCAGAAGTGGGTGCCACCGCCGCCTGCGGGGCCTCGCGTTCCAGCCACCAATAGCCGGCCGCACCGAGCAAGACGCCCACTACCAGCATCATCAGCAGTTTCATGCTTACTCCTGCATCACCACCGGCATGGACGGGCCAACCACGCTGGCCAGGTTGACCACGTCCCAGTTGGTCAGGCGCACGCAGCCATGCGATTCGGTCTTGCCGACATGGCCCGGTTCCGGCGTGCCATGCAGGCCGTAATGCGGTTTGGACAGATCGATCCACACGCGGCCAACCGGATTGTTCGGGCCGGAGGGCAGGGTGGCCTTCTGGTCCCCCTTCTTCGCGTCCCAGAACAGCTTGGGGTTGTACTTGAACACCGGATCGCGCGCGACGCCCAGCACCTTCCAGCGGCCGATCGGCAGCGGATCGTGCTTGCTGCCGGAAGACACCGGGAACTGCGCGTATACCTTACCGTCGGCATCGAACAGGCGCAGCGTCGATTCGGACTTGTCGACCACCAGCTTGGCCGGCTTGGCCAACGGCGGGACACCGTCGATGTTCGGCACCTGGATCACGCCGCCGGCCTTGTTCAAGTCCACGCCGGGGTTGAGTTGGCGCAGCAGCTCCGGCGCGGCATGGAACCGTTCGCCCAGCGCCTCGTCCACAGAGGTATAGCCCAGTGACGTCAGCTTGGCCTGTTCGGCCGGTCCCTTCGGAATCGGCTGGAACGGTCCGGCCACATCGGCATCGGTGAGCGTGTATTGCACCAGCGCCGGCGTGCTGTCGGCCTGCAAGGCCTGCCAGGTGGCGTCATCCAGCTCGCCGGTCACCTTGATCTTGTGCGCAGCCTGAAATCCCGACACGGCGCGCTGTTGATTGGAGCCACGCTCGCCATCGATCTGTCCCGGCGAGAAATGTGCGCGATCCAGCAACACCTGTGCATGCAGATCCGAGCGCGGACCAGTCGGCACGACGGTCGCAGCGGGCGTTGCTGCCGGGGCAGGTGCGGCGGCGGGCTGCGGCGCTTGCGCCAGTGCGGACAGGGAGGTGCCCAGAGCAAGGGCGAGCAAGCAGGCGCGAGCGTGGATGCGTGGTGGCATGAGCAGGTCCGAAAGAGGCATGCGCGCACCTTGCCCGAGCCGCCTGCGTGGTCTGTGTGAAATGGCTGCACCGGGACTGACTGACGACGCAGTTCCGATGCGAAGCGTGCGTGGATATCTGTGATTTCTCTTCCGCGCAGCTGTCGATGCGATGCGTCCGCCTGGCTGGGTTTCTTCCCGGGCGATGGCGTGCGTCGTGCACGATGCAGCAATCGATCGCCCGGGTGTCAGTCAGGCGATCGATTCGAGAGCAGTGCAAACCCGGTCCCTGCAGCGGCAGACATCGCGCCGCAGCTGTCCGCCGATCCGCCGTCAGTAGGTGTAGCCCAAGGTCAGCATGTACACCCGTCCGGTCTGCACATAGGCGCCGTCGGCACCGGGGTCGTAGGCCATGTAGCGCTTGGACCTGCCCTGGGTTTCGTAGAACGTGGCGGCATTGAGCAGGTTCTTGGCCGACACCCCCACATCGACATGGTGCGGCAGGTGATAGGTCGCAGTGAAGTCCAGCGATTTGACCGGTTGCAGGTAATAGTTGAGCCGGTCGCTGGTCAGCCCAAGCAATTGCAGACCGGTGTAGTTGTAGCTCAGGTCGGTGCGCAGATGCGTATCGTCGTAGAACAGATCCAGGTTGTAGATGCGCTCGGGTGCACGCGGCAGCCAGGTCTTTTCCGGTTGATCGCTGCGTTTGCTGTCCGCCTGGCTGTGCTGCAGCGTGAGGTTGGCGCTGACGCCAACGTTGCTCCACAGTCCCGGCAGTCCCTGCAGGCGTTTGTTCGCTGCCAGCTCCAGTCCGTAGAGGGTTGCGGTGCCGCCGTTCTGCGGCATGGTCACCGGCACGCCGTTTTCGAAGGTGGTGCCGGTCGGTACCAGCCCGCCCAGCGTGTTGTCGTTGCTGGTGGCCGATTGCGAGGTGTAGATGAAGCCGGTGATGCGCTTGTAATAGGTCGATGCGCTGAGCACGCCGCCGCTGTGGTCGTAGAATTCGGCAGAGAGATCGGCGTTGTCGGCCTTGCTCGGATGCAGGTCGGGGTTGGGCTTGGAGATGCCCACCACCTGCTGGGTGTCGTCGATGGTGTACACCGTTTCGCCGGAAATCAGGCCGAATGCCGGGCGGCTGAAACTGCGGCGCAACGAGGCGCGGTAGACGGTGAGATCATCCGGGCGATAGTTGACGCTGATGCCCGGCAACACCTGTCCGTAGGTGCTGCCGGTGCCGACGAAGCTGCCGGTGCTGCCGTCGCCGCTGGACTGCCACGATTGTGCCGAATAGCGTGTCAGCTCGTAGCGCACGCCGGGCAGCACGCTCACCGAGCCCACATGCAGCGCGGCCATCGCATAACCGGAATAGATCGCCTCGGTGCTGGAGGTGGTGTTGGCGTTGTAGTCGTTGGCGGTATAGACACCGGCGCCGTTGGGATCGTTGACGTACTTGTAGGGCAGTGCCTGCGCGAGCATCCAGTTGCGGTCCAGCAGCTTGAACGGGCCGGCGTAGCGGCCATCGAAGGCGTTATAGGTGACGCGGCCCGGGATCGCGCTCAGCGCTGGCCCGCCGGCGGTGGGGAAGGCGTAGTTGGGACCACCAAAGTAAGGCCCGTTGGTGACGAAGTTGCCGTCCTTGTGGAAGAACGGGTGATCGTAGGCGCCGCGATCGGAGTGGTCGGCAGACAGGCCGAGCTTGACGCTGTCCAGCACATCGCCATCGGCCTGGTAGGTGATATCGGTGTGCGCGTTGATGCGGTTGTCGTGGCTGCCGGCGTCATGCCCCTGCACCTTCCACAACAACGAGGAATCCAGGTTGTAGAAGAAGTCCTGCAGGGCAGGCGTGCTCGGCGCGATGCTGGGATAGCGCGGGTTACTGAGATCGAAGGCGAAGCTGCCGGGCGTAAAGCCATACAGACTGGCCGACACGTAGTCCGGACGGCTGCGGGTGCCGCGACCGACCGAGCTGCCGTAGTCGAAGCGCAAGCGCTCCAGCGTGGTCTGGCCTCCCAGCTGCAGCGTCGCCAGTTTTTCGTCGATATCGTGCGTGTTGAAATAGCCGCCGCGCACCGCGGTGGGCTGGTTGCGATAGGTTTCCAGGCGCGCGCTGGATTGGTCCTGTTGTCCGGTGACGCCGTAGCTGCCGTAGATGGCACGCGCATACAGCGCGCTGTTGTCGCCTTGCCAATCCAGCGAGAGATTGCCGCCGTAGCGCTCGATCTGGCTGGTGTAGAGGCTGTACTTGTAGCGGGTGCTGATCAACGGCCCGACATCGCGCAGGTCGGTTGCAGCGGCCAATGCGGGATCGGCCGGCAGGTATTTGCTATTGGGCGCCGGCGCCTGCGCCATGTTGTTGTTCTTGCCGTAATACGCCGATGCGTAGAGGCCGAAGGCATGGCCATCGCCGAATTTCCAGGCCAGCTCCTGCTGGAAGGTGCCGCCGGTGTGCTTGCCGCCCAGCTTCGAAGCCAGCGCGTTGAACTGGCCCTGCGCGGTGCTCTTGGCGTAGAGATCCTGGCCGAAGTCGAAGGCATTGGGCGTGCGCATGTCGATCGCGCCGCCGATCGAATCGCCGGGCATGTCGGGCGTGGGGGATTTGGACACCTGCACCGACTGGATGCCGAACGGCGCCAGCATGTTCAAGGAGATCGCACGTGTCGACGAATCGGTTTCCGGCATGCCGAAGCCGTTGAGCGTGTAGGCGTTGTAGCTGGCGTCCATGCCGCGAATGCTGACGTAGGCGTTTTCGCCGGTGGTGGCCTGGCCCAGATGCATGTCGCTGTATGCCGACAGGCCCGGCATATGCGAGACCACATCGGCGATGCCGCCCGAGGGGATCGCATCGATCTGCTGCTTGCTCATCACGCTGTTGACGCTGCTGGACAGGCGCTGTTCGTTGAGCGATCCCGGTGTGGCGGCGTGCTTGGCCTGCACGTTCACCGAATCCAGCGTGGTGGTGGCGGGCTCCGGCGTCTCGGCAAACGCAGGGGCTGACAGCGCCAGCGCGATGGCGCAGGTCAGGCGATGGATGGTGCGGGGGGGCTGCATGCAGTTGGCTCGCGTGGTTGGAGAACGTGGGGTGCCCGGCCCTCGTGACGCGGGTACGGGCGTGCGTCGCCGACGCCTTCCTTTGCGACAGCGCTGTGCTTGGGGCCGGGATTGCGACGACGATCGCGATCGCGACTCAATGCCTGAGGTCGACGCCCGTGCAGCGCGCCTGCGCCAGCTGCGGATTGCAGCGTGCGACGGCATCGCCGTCGAAACGCACCACATAACCGTTGCCGGCCGGCTCGTGTGCGGGGAAGTCGGTGCTGAGCAACTGCGCGCCACTGGCCAGCATGCGGTCGCGGCGGGTGGTGTCGTGTCGCAGCGCTTCCTTCAGGTCTGCGTCGGTCCGCGCGCGTACCAGATAGCCGGCTTTCACCAGCTGGGTGATCGTCTCGGCGGGGCCGTCGTTGAGTTCGGTGAACGCGGCATCGTCGTGGCCAGGCACGGCATTGGTGAAGCACACACGCCCGCGCAGCGACGGATGCCCGGGCAGGTAGCTCGCGCCGGCCGCACGTTGGTCCAGCAGGAACACCACCTTGCCGCGTGCCTGGTCCAACGACGGCCAGCCGTGCGTGCGCACCGCGGCGTTGAGCGTGGCTGCGCTGCCACGCACCTGATCGGGGCTGAGGTACTCGCCGGGTCGAAACACCGAGCGCAGTTCGGCATCCAATGCATCCATCGCCGCCGCATCGAACGGCTCCGGCTGCACGGTCGGAAAGGCCAGTTGCATCAGCGCCTGCTTGGTTTCCAGCAGGATGAAGATCGGAACATGCCCGGGATGCTGCATCGACCACGCGCGCACTTCCTGCAGGCAGGCGATCAACGGCTGGCAGGTACTGCGCTGGTCCACATCCTGCACATGCATGACCTTGAAGCCCGGTTTGTCCATGACCCCGGCCGGTGCGCTTGGCGCTGCGGGTGGCAAGCCGGCCTTGGCGAGCTGCGCGACGATGGCCGGGTGCGCGTAGAGGCCGCCGTTGGCGTCGGCGAAGACATCCAGTTCGAGTTGCCGGACACCATCGTCCAGTTGTTGGGTCAGCGGCGGATGGCGGTAATCCAGCGCCGCGAACAGCTCCGGACTCAGTTGTTGCAGCAGCGTCGCTTCGCTGGGGGCGAAGCCGGCGTGGTAGCTGTTATGGCTGCCGATGTATTGCAGGTCGGTGAGGCGGGGAGCGGCGTGCGCGGTCGCGCCGGCCATCAGCAGCAAGCCAAGACATGCAGCGTTGCGTATGTTGCTTCGCTTCGCACGCGATGGCTTCGTTCTGCGGTCATTGCGTGGATTCAACGCCGAAACAGCGGGGAGCAAGCGCATGCAGCCAGGCCGGAAAGAAGGTACCCGCCATCATCGAGGCCAAATCTGACGCAAGGCTTTCCGCCGTGTTGCCGTCGTGCGTCATATTGCGGAAAACGCGCCATGGCCTCGCGTCTCGCGACACGGACGGCTCAGTGCACTGCGGTTTTCCGCAAGGCATATGCCAGCAGCCGTGCCTGCACGCGCTCGGCACTGCTGCGTGGTGCATCCAGTGCCATCCGCTGCAGAGCGGCGGCACCGCTTGCATCGGCGGTATCGCGTGACAGCAGTGCGCGGCAGAGGGTCATCAGCTTGGCGCTGTTGCCAACCGTTGCGCGTTTGAGCCAGGTCAGGGCGCACAGCACGCGCTGCTCGACCTCGCTGAAGTCGCTGCCGAGCGGGTAGTCGGGCAGGCTGCCATCGCGACGGAACGGCGCCAGCGCCTGTTCCAGCGCCTGCGGCGTGTTGCGTCGTGCACGCGCAGGCAATGCAGGGTTGCCACGTAGCTTGCGCGATGCCTTGGCGCTCGCCAGCAATGCGTCCTGGAAGCGTGCATCGCAGATGCCGGCCATCGCCAACACGCAGTCCTGGTCGGTCTGGTGGCGCAGGTCGGCGATGCCGTACTCGGTGATGTACAGGTCGCGCAGATGGCGCGGGATGGTGGTGTGCCCGTAGTTCCAGCGCACATTGCTCGCTGCGTGCGCACCGGCATCGCGCGTGGCCCGCAGCATCAACGCGCTGCGCGCCTGCGGCAAGGCATGCGCCATCGCCACGAAGTTGTATTGGCCGCCGACACCGGAGACCACACGGCCATCTTCCAGCCCGTCGGACACCGCCGCGCCGAGCGCGGTGGCCATCATGCAGGAGTTGAAGAAGCGCGCATCGCGGCGTTGCAGGCGCTCCAGCGTTTCGTTGCCGCCATACAGCTGGTTGATCTGGCTGATGCGGCGCATGCCGATGGCATCGCGCGTGTCCGCGTCCAGATCGCGCAGCCAGCGGTAGAAATCCGGCGAGCCGAGATAGAACGCGCCGTGCAGAAACTCGCCTTCGCGTGCCAGGCGCGCGTGATCGGCCGCGTCGGCGCCACCGTCGGCGATGCGCTGCATCAGCGGCAGATCATCGTGCACCTTGCGGCGGATCACGCCGCAATCCACGAGCTGCTTGAAACCTTCATTGAGCATTTCGCTGCAGCCATACAGGCCGGTCTCGAACGGCGCCAGGCCACCGCTGGCGCGCACGGCAGGGTGTTGTTCCAGTTCCGGGTCCAGCGCATGCAGCACACGCCGATAGGTGGCGTTGTCGGTGTGTCGCAAGACCAAGGCATGGCTCAGCGCATCGGCCAGGGTGCCGATGCCGATCTGCAAGGTGCCGCCATCGCGGACCAGCGTGCTGGCATACAGACCGATGGCGTAGTCGACGCTGTTCACCGGTTGCCTGGGCAGGCCGAACAGGCGCGGCGACGGACCGGGCAGGTCGATGACCAGGTCGAAGAAGGCCTCCTCCACCGCCGCGGTGCCACCGATCCACGGCAGTTGCGTGTCCACTTCCGCCACCAGCATGGGGCGCGGCAGGCCAAGTGCCTGCACCGCATCCAGCGTGTCCTGGGTGATGTCGTTGTTGCACGACAACGACAGCCGCGTGCCGCCCGGTTCGCGCGCTACTTTCTGCACGATCAGGTTCGGTGCGCGCTGCGCCACTGCGGCAGCAGCGTGGGTGTAGTTGAGACTGGTGTAGTCGGCCTGCGCCTGGGTGGAGTGCAGCAGCCCGCCGGACTGCATGTAGAACTCTTCCACCTGCACATGCGCCGGCAGTGCATCGCGCAGCATGTCATCGACATAGGCAAGGCGCGGGAAGTCCTCGCCGAAATGGCGCGCGATGAACGGGGCCGCAAAGCGCGCCTCCAGCCCCGTGCCCGGCTTGGGCGGGTTGAGCGACAACGCGGTATACAGCGCCAGTGGCCGCGTGGGCGTGTGCTTGAGCTGCGCATATAGCGCGTTCAATAGCCGGTGCGGCTTGCCGATGCCCAGCGGCGCGCCGACACGCAGCGGGCCGTCGAGGCGTTGCAGGATGTGCGCAACAGCGCTGGGCAGGTCGGTCAGGTGGTCAGTCATCGGTGCAGGGTAGCCGAGGCGATGGCGGGGTGGTTACCCGGACTGCCGACAAGGCCGGGTTGATGCACCCGTTGCCGCAAGGCTGTTGGGACGGGCTTGACAGGCCAAAGTTTTACATGCGTAATCGATAAAAATTACGGATGTAATCGCATGCCGATCAGCGAAGCCGAAGCAGTGGTGATGCAGGTGCTCTGGGATGCGGCGCCGCGCAGCGCCGACGACGTGGTCGCCGCGCTGGCTGCCCACAGCAACTGGGCCGAGCCGACGGTGAAGACCCTGCTCAACCGCCTGCTTGGCAAGGGCGCCATCCGCGCGGTGAAAGATGGGCGGCGCTATCTCTACTCGCCGGTGCTGACGCGCGAGCAGTGGGTGCAGCAGCAGAGCGAGGGATTGCTGCAACGCCTGTTCGGTGGGCGGGTGGCGCCACTGGTGGCGCATTTCAGCGAGCGCGGAATACTCAGCGCGTCCGATATCGCGGAGCTGAAACAACTGATCAAGGAGCTGGACGATGAACCCTGAGGCCTGGGTCCTGGTGTCGCGGGCGACGCTGTACATCACCGTCGCGCTGCTGGTCTGCCTGTTCCTGCGTCGCCCGCTGCGCAAGCTGTCGGGTGCCACCGCGGCGTATGCGATCTGGTCCTGCGTCCCGCTGGCCCTGGTGGCGGCCGTGTTGCCAGGCCCGTCTCTCGGCGTGGCGGTGCCGAGGTTACCGGCGCTGACTGCCCTGCCGGCGCTGTCCAGCGTGCAGGGCCAAGGTCAGGCGTGGGCATGCTGGCTGGCGGCAGCGTGGCTGGGCGGCGCGGTGGTGATGGCGTTCGGAGTGTGGACGCGGCAACGGCGCTTCCTGCGCCGCCTGGGGCCGTTGCATCGGCTCGACCACCGGCTCTGGTCGGCCACGCACGATGTCGGCCTTCCCGCATCGCTGGGACTCTGGCGTCCGCGCATCGTGGTACCGGCGGATTTCAGCGTGCGCTACGACGCCGATGAGCGTGCGCTGATCCTGGCGCATGAGCGCATGCATCTGCGGCGCGGCGATCTGCATGCGAATCTGCTGGCAGCGCTGATGCTCTGCATCGGCTGGTTCAACCCGCTGATGCATCTGGCCTGGCGTGCGTTCCGGCTGGATCAGGAGCTGGCCTGCGATGCGGCCGTGCTGGCGCAACATCCGGGCAAGCGCCGCAGTTACGCCAAGGCCATGCTCAAGACCCAGCTTGATGCCGGTTGCACGCAACTGGCCTGTCATTGGGCTGCGTCGCCTCCGTTGGCGCAACGGATCGCGGCACTGCGCGGTTTACCCGCAGCTGCCGGGCATGCGCACTGGCGCGTGGTGATGGTGCTGCTGCTGGCGGCGACGATCAGCACCGCTGCCTGGGCCGTGCAGCCGGCGCGCATTGCGTTGCCGGCACAGCCGGCGCTGGCGGCGGGCAACGCGGTGGATTTTTCCACGATGCAACCGCCGAGGTATCCGGCAGCCGCGGTCGACAAGGGCATCGAAGGTTTTGTCGAACTGCAGATCCAGGTCAGCCCGGGCGGCATACCGGAGCAGATTGCCGTCGTGCAGAGCAGCCCGGCCGGTGTGTTCGATCAAGCGGTGCTGGAGGCAGCGCGTCAGTGGCGGCTGACACCTGCGTCTGCACATGGCAGGGCGATTGCTTCCACGGTGCGCGTGCCGGTGAAGTTCGAACTGGATGCGCCGGAGCAAACGTCCACGGCTGCCGATGCCGGCGCAGCGCGCCCGGATGCACCAGCGTCCAGCCGTCTTGCCGGTTGTGCCTCGGCAGGCTGCGCAATGCAGGAGAAGCCGTGATGCGATTTACTCCGATATGCACTGCAGCCCTGGCGCTGTCGCTCGGCGCATGTGCAACGCAGGGCGTGCAGGAACAGCAGCGCAGCCAGCGCGAAGATTCGGTGGACCAGCGCATGCTGAGCGCGCAGTCGGGCGGTGACGGCGCCTCATCCATCCGGTCTTACACGCTGGCGCCGGCACAGCGTTTCCGGATGCCGCGCGCACTGCGCAGCGATGCGCCGGTGCTGCCGGCCGACTCGCCACGGCAGACCCTGCCGCCGACCACCGTATGCGCGCATGTGATCCTGGCCGCCGACGGCGCGGTGCAGCGCGTCGCCCCCATGTCCGATCGCGACGAATGCGCGGCCGGTCTGCTGCCGGACAACGCCGATCTGCTGCAGGCGGTGCGTACCACGGTGCAGCAATGGCGGTTCGTGCCGGCCGCCCTGTGCACGTTTGCCGCCGGCGTGGCGCAGCCGGCGGCGCTTGACGACTGCAGCGGCGCGATCAGCGAGGAACCGGTACCGGTGACGCTGTCGTTCGCGTTCACCTTCGAAGTACGGCAGGGCAAGGTCAGCGTGCGGCAGGGCAAGGTGGCGCAATGAGCATGCGCATCGCTGTCATCAGAGCATTTCAGGTGCGAAAAGGCGCCGCCGCGAGACTTCTTTGCCGGACAGCATGAAGCGGCCATCGCCGCGGTAATGCACCGTCCTGGGCAGCGCAGGCCGCCTGGCCACCTGCGCGCTCACCACTTCCCAGACGAAGAGGGCGTGGCGGTTGATCTGCCGACCATCGTGCAGGCGGCATTCGAAACTGGCGTAGCACTCGGCGATGGCTGGCGCCGCGACCTGTTGGCCGGGGACGGCAGTCAGCCCGAAGTGGTCGAACTTGTCGATCT
Organism: Xanthomonas sp. BRIP62418; assembly: GCF_003993495.1. Lineage (NCBI taxonomy): Bacteria > Pseudomonadati > Pseudomonadota > Gammaproteobacteria > Lysobacterales > Lysobacteraceae > Xanthomonas > Xanthomonas sp. BRIP62418. The sequence goes on along the minus strand of NZ_QEZG01000036.1, from coordinate 6,761 downwards.
GGGCACCGCTGCTGTTGCCAATGCCGATCACGGTGTCGAGCAGCTCGGCGGTCGGCAGATTGATCACGCATTGTTTGCTGCGCCGGACCAGTTCGAAACTGTGGTTGCCGGGAGCGATGCAGCAGGCAATCAGCGAGGGCGAAAACTCCAGCACCATATGCCAGCCCATGGTCATGATGTCGCGTTGGCCCTTGTGGGCCGAGCTCACCAGCACCACCGGCCCGGGTTCGAGGAAGCGGCGCACCTGCTCCACCGGGAATGCATGTTTCCGATACTGTTTCATGGACACACCAGCTGATTGGATGTGGCGATCGACGGTGCCGATGCGCTCATTCCAGCACATGCACGCTATCGGCGATGCGCTGCACTTCATCGGGATTGTGGCTGACGTACAACATCGGCAGGCGGATCTCGTCGCGCACGCGCTGCAGGTAGGGAATCAGTTCTTCGCGGCGCGCCTGATCCAGCGCCGACAAGGGCTCGTCGAACAGCAGGATCGCCGGTTGCGACAACAAGGCGCGGCCGATCGCCACACGCTGCGCTTCGCCCCCGGAGAGGTTGCGCGGCCGGCGTTGCAGCAAGGGCGCGATACCCAGCAGTGCCACCACGTCGTCGAAGCCGAATGGCGCCGCGCCTCGGGCGTGCCGGCCATAACGCAGGTTGCGGCGCACATCCAGATGCGGAAACAGCCGCGCATCCTGAAACACGTAGCCGATCCTGCGCTTGTGCGTGGGCAGGTCCACGCCTTGCCGGGCGTCGTACAGGCAGCGCCCGTCGATGCGGATATGCCCGGCCTGCGGCCGCACCAGCCCGGCGATTGCGTTGAGCACCGTGCTCTTGCCCGCGCCGGAGGGGCCGACCAGGGCCACCACACGGGCCTGGTCCTGGATGTGGACATGCCGTTGGAAATTGCCGCGCTGCAGGTGCAGGTCGATATCGAGCATCAGCCGTCCTCGCGTGGATGCGGTCTGCGCACCAGCCACTCGGACAGCAGCAGCGCCGCCAGCGAGATCGCCAAGGCAACGCCGGCCAGCCGCCACACGCCCGATTCCATGCCCGGCACCTGCATCAGCCCGTAGATGGCCGACGACAAGGTCTGGGTTTCGCCAGGGATATTGGACACGAAGGTGATGGTCGCGCCGAATTCGCCCAGGGCCTTGGCGAACGCCAGCACCATGCCGGCCACCAGGCCAGGCCAGGCCAACGGCAAGGTGATGCTGAAGAACACCCGCCACGGGCCCGCGCCGAGCGTGGCGGCGGCCGCTTCCAGGCGACGATCGGTCGCTTCGATGGACAGGCGGATCGCGCGCACCATCAACGGGAACCCCATCACCGCGCATGCCAGCGCCGCACCGGTCCAGCGGAATGCGAACTGGATGCCGAGGTGCTCCAGCAGCCAGCTGCCGACCGGCCCCTGCGTGCCCAGCACCACCAGCAGCGCGTAGCCGGTCACCACCGGTGGCATCACCAGCGGCAAATGCAGCAGGGCGTCCAGCAGCGCCTTGCCCGGGAAGCGCCGCCGCGCCAGCAGCCAGCCGCAGGCGATGCCCGGCGGCAGGCTGGCGATGGCCGCAACGATGGCGACCTTGAGACTCAGGCCGATCGCGGTCAGCTCCTGCGGGGTGAACATCGACAACGGCGCGCCTCAATCCTGCAACGAAAAACCACGGCGCACGAAGATCGCCCCGGCCGGCTTGCTGCCCAGCCACTGCACGAACGCGGCGGTGCCGGCATTGCTGCTGTTCTTCAACGCGGCAACCGGATACACGATGGCCTCGTGGCTATCGTCGGGGAAGGTGGCAACCACGCGGACCTTGGGGTCGGCGCGTGCATCCGAGCCGTACACGATGCCCAGCGGCGCCTCCCCGCGCGAGACCAGCATCAACGCGGCGCGCACGCTTTCCGACTCGGCCAGGCGATTGCTCACGCCGTCCCAGTGGCCGAGCTTGCGCAGCGCTGCGGCGGCATACTTGCCGGCCGGCACGCTGTTGGTCTGGCCCACCGCCAGCCGACCGCGCTCGCCGAGCGCCCTGGCAATCGCGCCCGGCTGGCGCGGATCCACGCGCAGCCTGCTGCTGGCCGGGGCGATCAGCACCAGGGTATTGCCGAGCAGGTTGTGACGCTGCGCCGGCAGCACCAGGCCGCGCTGCTGCAGATAGTCCATCCATTCCAGGTCGGCCGAAAAGAACACGTCTGCCGGTGCGCCTTGCTCGATCTGGCGTGCCAGTGCAGAGCTGGCGGCATAGGAGACGCGCACGGGCGTGCCGGTCGCCTTCTGGTAGGCGGCCGCGGCCTCGTCCATGGATTCCTTCAGGCTTGCCGCAGCAAACACCGTCACCGGCGCGGTCTGCGCCATGGCCTGGACGGGCAGGGCAAGCATCAGCACGCAGAACGCGCGCTGCCAAAAACCGATCGTGCGCATGGGGGGCTCCAGCAGGGTCAGGCACCGATCATAGCGGCTGCGCGCGATGCGCCGCGTGGCGGCCACGCTGACGCGTCAGCGAACCACCCCGTCACAGCGGCCGGCCTGCAGATTGGTCTGCAATGCCGGCCGGATCAGCCTGGGCTCGGGCAGCGTGGCATCGCGGGCCTGGCGCTGCGCCACGAACGCATCGACCTCCACGCCATCGCGCACATGGATATTGCTGCGCCGCTGTTCGCCGATGCTGGTCTGGTAGGCCACGTCGCGGCCGCCCGGGCCGTAGTCATGGCAGACGAACACGCGCGTGTCCTCCGGCAGCGCGTACATGCGCTGGATCGAGGCAAACAGTTGCCGTGCATCGCCACCGGGGAAATCGCAGCGCGCGGTGCCGGCGTCGGGCATGAACAACGAATCGCCGGGGAACAGCGCATCGCCGATCAGATACGCGATGCTGTCGCTGGTATGCCCGGGCACCGCGATGACACGCACCTGCAGCCTGCCCAGGGCGAAGCGCTCGTCATCGGCGAACAGGTGATCGAACTGCGAGCCATCGGCACGGAAGTCCTCCGGCAGCGCATAGCGTGGCGCGAGCGTCTGCTGCACGTCCCGGATGCCGTCGCCGATGCCGATGCGTGCCTGCGGCCAGTGCTGTTTCAGCCACTGCGCGGCAGACAGGTGATCGGCATGCGCATGGGTTTCCAGCAGCCACTGCACCTGCCAGCCGCGGTGGGCGATGGCATCGACGATCGCCTGCGCGGCGCGCGTGCCGACCGCGCCGCTGTCGGCCGCATAGTCCAGCGCCGGGTCGATCACCGCTGCCGCCCCGGTCGCCGCGTCGGCGGCCACATAGGTGAAGGTGTTGCTGTCGGCGTGGAAGAACGCAAGCACCTCGGGCTGCATCGGCGTCTCCATCTCAGGGCGTGGCCAGCGCCGCGTTGAGCACGGCGGCCAGTCGGTCGCCAGCCTCGCGCAATTGGGTCTCGGCAACCGGACGATAGGTCGCGATGTAGTCGTCCGGCAACACGTGCTTGTCCGGATAGACGCCGAGCGTGATCGCGATCCTGCAGGAGGCCTGCGCCCAGGCCGCGGCCGGGGGTGGCAGCACCGGCGATGTTGCCGCGGTCGCCGGCAACGCCAGCAGGCGTTGCAGATACGCGTCGTCATCAAGCTGGCGGTCGTTGAGCATGCCGCTGTCCCATAGCGCATGCAGGTTGCTGCCCTTGCCAGCGACCTGCAGCTGGAATGCATTGCCGCCCTTGTCGTGCGCGTAGCCGGCATGCATCGGCTGGTGGATGTCGCCGACAAAATGCACCACGAACTTCAGGGCCTGCCGACGCACGTCCAGGGGCTGGCTGCGGTCGGCAAGCAGCGCGGTCTGCCGATCCAGCGCGGCGATCACGCAGTTGCCGTCCGGGCAGTCGCGCGGCGGCTCGTACGTACAGTCGTGCTCGCCGAGATTGACGTAATGCCACGGGCCGGAGCGCTTGCCCAGGTCCGGATCGTGCTCGCGCAATTCGTCGGCCCAGGTGGCGACACCGGCCAGTGTCGGATTGGCGTCGCCTTTCAGCAATTGCGCCACTTGTGCCCGCGCCTGCGGGCTCAGCTCGGTCTCGGCAATGCGCGCCACCAGGCGGTGGCCTTGCGGCCCCCAGGCGAAGGCGCTGATGGGCTGGAATGCCGCGGCAACGGTTGCGGCAAGAAGGAGGAGGCGAGGGGAGAAGGTCTTCATCCGGCAATTGTACGCATCGGTCCGGGACGGTTTGATGGCCGTCCCGGTCCGACCACAGCCACGGCTCAGCGCGGCGTCTGCGGCAGGCTTAGAAATAGACCAGGTACGACACGCCATAGGTCAGCGGATCGATCCGCGCCTTGCCCAGCCGGCTGCCATTGAAATCGACATTGCTGCGCGAATCGGTCCAGCGCGCATCCACGCGCAGGCCGCTGCGCTCGTTGAAGATGTAGTCCACACCGATATGTGCGGTGGCGCCCACCGAATCGTCGAAGCGCAGATCGCCGTTGCCGAAGGCGTCATCGACGTCCTCGCCGACAAACGTGGTGTAGTTGATGCCGACACCCACGAACGGCGACACCGTGCCGTAGCCGTTGATGTGGTACTGCAACAGCACGCTCGGCGGTACCGACCAGTAGCTGCCCACCTTGCCGACGCCCTCAAGCTCCAGATCGTGCTTGCCCGCCACCGCGGCATGCACCTCGATGCCGAGGTTGTTGCGCAGGAAGTATTCGTAGGTGAACGACAGCGTCGGGGCGCCCTTGATCTCGGCACGCGTGCCGCCGAAGCTGCCGCTGTCGGACTTGGGCGAGACATAGCCGGCGCCGTAGCCCGTGGTCCAGTGGCCGGCCGATTGTGCAAGGGCAGATGCGGCCGAGGCGGCCAGTGCGATGGCGAGGGCGGTACGGATCAGCATGCTCATGGAATCCCCGGATAGGTCGGACAGGCGGTCGACGTGGCCAACCTGTCCGCAACTCCGGCGGTGGATTCACGTCCCTGGACGCCAAGTGTGCCAGAGATGCATCGCGCACGCTGCCGGGCTCAGAACCGGTGCACGTAGGCCAGGCCGTAGACCAGCGGGTCGATGTTGACCGTGCCGATGCGGCTGCCGTCGAGGCGCGCTTCGGTATCGATGTCGATCCAGCGCAGGTTCACCCGCAGTGCGCCGCGCTCGCTGAGCTTGTAGTCCACGCCTGCGTGCAGGGCCAGGCCCCAGGAGTCGTCCAGTTCCAGTTCGCTGCCGGCCAGCGCGCCACGCGTGTCGGTGCTGAAGAAACGGGTGTAGTTGATACCCGCGCCAACGAACGGCGAGAGCTTGCCCTGGCTGTTGAAGTGGTACTGCAGCGAAATCACCGGCGGCAGATGCTTGGTGCTGGCGACACGTCCCAGGCCGCGCAGCGCGATGTCGTGCTCGAACGGCAGCGCAGCCAGTACTTCGATGCCCAGGTTGTCGGCAATGAAGTATTCCGCAGTGAAGGTGGGCTTGATGTCCTTGCCGACGTCCGCTTCGAGCGTACCGCCGACCAGGCGGCCGTTATCGGATTTGGGAGCGACCTGGTGGGCACCGACGGCAACGGTCCAGTCGCCTTTGGATTGAGCCAGTGCGGGGACGCTGGCGAAGGCGGCGGCCAGGCCGGCGAGCAGAAGGGTAGAGCGCATGCGCATGGAAATTCCCGTTGTGTGCAGAGGATGGAAGAAGTCTTGGGGCTTTGCCCGATGGATGCCTTGATCCTGATCAATCGCTGCGCGCGCTGCCGCGACAGGTCATGCGCGGAGGTGAGCAGGGACAGGCACCGGCAGCAGCGATCTGCGCCGTGCCGGTGATCGCACCGGCGCATCGCTTCTGCGCTGCGATGCCAGGCGCCTGACGCCAGCGGCGGCGGGGAAGGAACTCCGACGCCTGCATGCGCGGGGGAGCCGGCAGCGAGCGGATGGCGGCAGGGATCGCGCACTTACCTGGCCTTGGCGAGCTTGGGCGCATCCACTTCCGGCATCGCCGAGCTGTGGTGGTTGATGATCAGCCACTTGTCGTCGCGCTTTTCGTACACGAAGGTGTAACGCGCCTGCACCTTGCTCTTCTTGCCGTCCTTGTCGGTCAGCGTGAAGGTATAGACGCCGGCATCCACTGCGCTGTCGTCATCGAGCACGCGCACGGTGCGGTAGTTGACGACGCCCTGCGGCTTCTTGGTCAGGAACATCGCGAAGTATTTTTCGATCTGCGCGCGCGAGGCGCGCACCTCGTTGGACACGGTCGGCAACAACACACCGTCCGGCGCGTACAGATCGGCCACCTTGTGCGGGTTGCCAGTGGCCAGCGCCGCGTTCCAGGTGTCGAACAGCGCAGCGACTTCGCGCGCTTCGCCATCGGTGGGCAAGGTGGCCTTGTCGGTGTAGTGCATCACGCCGCCAGCCAGCGCCGGGGTGGCGGCCAGTGCCAGGACCAGAGAGAGAAAGGTGCGACGCATGGGGGAATCTCCGTTGTGATGGATGGGTGCCTCAGCAGGCACGGCCAGTATCGAAATCCACGGAGCGCCGAAATGCTGCTGTTCGGCATATGCATCGATACGCCTTTCAGCGTATCGATGTGGAACTTAAGTAATTGAAATAAATTGGAAATATCCAAGAAAAAAGCGTATTCCCGATTGCCGCGTTCGTGCCGCACCTCAGATCGTCACGGGCCCTCAAGTCAGGCAGGCGTCAGCCCATACCGCGTCGTGCTTGCAGCGCCGAGCCCATCACCTTGTCGATTGACGCCACCCACACAGCGTGCCCACCTTTCGATTCCCGATTCCCGATTCCCGATTCCCGATTCCCGATTCCCCAATCCCC
>NZ_QEZG01000035.1:0-115167 GCF_003993495.1 Xanthomonas sp. BRIP62418 | reverse complement strand
CCCCAATCCCCGCCCCGCATGCACCACGGCACAACGCCCTGGCGCCACATGCCGCAGCGCTGGCTGCAGCACGGCTGCGGGAGTGCGACGCTGCTAGAATGGCGGTCCCTTTCCATCCGCCGCGCCATCGCGGCCGCAGGAGCTAGTGAACATGGCAATCAAGGTTGGCATCAACGGATTCGGTCGCATCGGCCGCAACGTGCTGCGCTCTGCGGTGCAGAACTTCGCCAATGACATCGAGATCGTGGCCATCAATGACCTGCTCGAGCCCGATTACCTCGCCTACATGCTGCAGTACGACTCGGTGCATGGCCGCTTCAAGGCCGATGTGTCGGTCGATGGCAACACGCTGATCGTCAACGGCAACAAGATCCGCCTGACGCAGGAGCGCGACCCGGCCAACCTCAAGTGGGATGCGGTCGGTGCCGACGTGGTGATCGAGTCCACCGGCCTGTTCCTGACCAAGGAAACCGCGCAGAAGCACATCGACGCCGGCGCCAAGAAGGTGATCTTGTCGGCACCGTCCAAGGACGACACGCCGATGTTCGTGTTCGGCGTCAACGACAAGACCTACAACGGCGAAGCGATCGTCTCCAACGCCTCGTGCACCACCAACTGCCTGGCGCCGCTGGCCAAGGTGATCAACGACAAGTGGGGCATCAAGCGCGGCCTGATGACCACCGTGCACGCGGCCACCGCGACGCAGAAGACCGTGGACGGCCCGTCGAACAAGGATTGGCGCGGCGGGCGCGGCATCCTGGAGAACATCATTCCGTCCTCCACCGGTGCCGCCAAGGCCGTGGGCGTGGTGATTCCCGAGCTCAACAAGAAGCTGACCGGCATGAGCTTCCGCGTGCCGACCTCGGACGTGTCGGTGGTCGACCTCACCGTCGAGCTGGAAAAGCCGGCCACCTATGCCGAGATCTGTGCCGAAGTGAAGGCGCAGAGCGAAGGCGCCTTGAAGGGCGTGCTGGGTTACACCGAAGACAAGGTCGTGGCCACCGACTTCCGCGGCGAAACCTGCACCTCGGTGTTCGACGCCGACGCCGGCATCGCGCTGGATTCGACCTTCGTCAAGCTGGTGTCCTGGTACGACAACGAGTGGGGCTATTCCAACAAGTGCCTGGAAATGGTGCGGGTTGTCGCGAAGTAAACCTCGCGCCTAGGCGACGAGTGAAGGCCCCGGCATGCCGGGGCCTTTCGTTTTGTATGTGCCGGAACGTGACGTGTGCTGATGCCGTCACCGCGTCGTCGGCAGTACGGGAAGTGGACTTTGCGAGGCCCACGTGCGCTAATTTGCGGGCACGGCGGTCGTTCCCGTGTCGTGTACGAAGGATCGGGGAACTCCATGGATCGAGAGAACAAAACTCATGAGTAAATTTCTGGCGGGCGTATTGGCGCTCGGTGTGGTGATTGCGGTGTCGGCTCCGTCGACCACTTGGGCCGCGAAAAAGCAGACCGGTACGCCGGCCTGGATGAATGCCGATGGCGAGGTGATCAAGTCGGCCGATGTCGAGGCGGGCTATGGCGAAACGGTCAAGGGCATCAACGATTACGAAGGCGAGATCACCGGCAAGCCGGCGCCTGACAGCAAGTTCACCCAGCTGAAGATCGGCATGCCGATGAAGCAGGTCACCGACCTGATTGGTCAGCCGAACGATCAGGGCTCCTACGTGACCGGCAAGGCGTTCATCCCGTTCTTCTTCGGCGGCGACCGCTACCGGTATGAGATGGCCTACAAGGGCCAGGGGCGCCTGGTGTTCGCTGGCAAGTCGATGGACACCGGCGGCAACCTGATCTGGATCATCCATAACAAGAACGACAGCGGCTACCGCGAATGATGTTCAAACGCCCGGTTCTACCGGGCGTTTTTCTTGGGGGCATGTCGATGCATGTAGCCATTGCGTGCCGGTGCCCCTGGCGGCAGCGCGTCGCTGCGCTTCAGCCAGGGATTGGCTGCCCAGACGCGTCCTGAGCCTGTATGGTTCGCGCATTCGGCCGGATGCCGACTCAGGGGTTACGCGTTGGAAACGATGATCGTGTCGGTGGTGCTGTTGCTGCTTGCGGTGCCGGTAGGGTTGGTGATCGCCCTGGTGTGGATCGCCGGCCTGCGGCGGCGCGTGGATGCGCTGGAACAGCGGCTTGCGCAATGGCAGGCCAGCGGCGCAGGCGGCGCGGACGCGGCGGCGGTGCACAGCCCAATGCAGTCGCCAGTCGGTACATGGGGCGCGCGGGAGGCGTCCGACCTCGGCCTGTCTGGGTCTGGCGCCCCTGAGCGGCCTGCCGCCGCAGATGTGCACGCTGCGCCGTCGCCGGTCGCGCCGATGCCGAGACCGATGCCGCCATCATTGCCCGCACAGGTGCCCGCATCTGCTACGGCACGCAGTGCAGTCCAAGCACCGCCCCTGGCCGCTGCACCTGCGAAATTCGAGCAGCAAGCGTACGACGTTCCGTCCGGACCAGGCCCGCTGGCGCGCGCGGCCAGCGCGGTGAAGCGCTGGTTCACCGAAGGCAACGTGCCGGTCAAGGTCGGCATGCTGGTGTTGCTGGCCGGCGTGGCGTCGCTGTTGAAGTACGCCACCGACCAGGGCTGGATGCGCATGCCGATCGAGCTGCGGCTGGCCGGCATCAGTGTGCTGGCGCTCGCCGGCCTGGTGCTGGGCTGGAAGCAGCGGCTGCAGCGGCCCGGCTTTGCGTTGGCGTTGCAGGGCGGGGCCATCGGCGGCTTGCTGCTGACGGTGTTTGCCGCGTTCAAGTTGTACGGGCTGCTCGGCGCAGGCCTGGCGATGGGCATCAGCGTGGTGCTGATTGCGGGCATGTGCGTGCTGGCGGTGGTGCAGGATTCGCGCACGCTGGCGGTGCTGGGGGTGCTGGCCGGCTTCCTTGCGCCGATCTGGCTGTCCACCGGCAGCGGCAATCATGTCGCGCTGTTTGCGTATTACGCGGTGCTCAACGCCGGCATCGTGGCGATCGCCTGGACGCGCCCGTGGCGGGTGCTGAACCTGCTCGGATTCGCCTTCACCTTCGGCATCGGCACGCTGTGGGGCGCGCTGCAATACACCCCGGCGAAATTTGCCACCACCGAGCCGTTCCTGCTGCTGTTCTTCGCCATGTATGTGGCAATCCCGGTCCTGCACGCGCGCCGTGGCGATGGCAGTGCGGGCAAGCGCATCGACGGCAGCCTGTTGTTCGGCACCCCGCTGGTGGCCTTCGCGTTGCAGGCGCGCCTGCTGGATGGTGAACGCTTGCCGTTGGCGCTGTGCGCGTTGGCGGTGGCTGCGCTGTACGCGGGTCTGGCCCGCTGGTTGCTGCGGCGTGCCTCCACGCGTCTGCTGGGCCAGGCGCACGCGATGCTGGCGGTCGGCTTTGCCACCCTTGCCGTGCCGCTGGCACTGTCGGCGCGTGCCACCGCCAGCGTCTTTGCGCTGGAGGGTGCCGGTCTGCTGTGGCTGGGGCTGCGGCAACGGCGTCGGATCTCGCAGTTCAGCGGGGTGGCATTGCAGTTGCTGGCGGCGGTGGGTGTCGCCTTCGGTGTGGATGCCTGGCGTTACGACGCGGTGGCGGTGGCAAACGCCACCTGCATGAGCACCCTGCTGCTTGCACTGGCTGGCTGGGCCAGTGCCTGGTTCCTGCGCGATGCAGGGCAGCCGCGCCGCGCGCTGGTGGCGTATCTGTGGGGGCTGGGCTGGTGGACGCTGTGCGGCGTGCACGAGATCCTGCGCTTTGCCGGCGATCTGCGCAGCGAGCCGGATCTGCTGCTGGGGTTTGTCGCGCTCACCGTGTGGCTGGCCGCCGAGGTGCATCGGCGTCGCCCGGCAACGGCGCTGGTGTGGACGGCGATGGCCGGGCTGGCGCTGGCTGCGCCGTTGGCGCTGTGGCAATGCCATGCGCATACGCAACCGTTCGCCCATTGGGGGGCGCTGGCCTGGCTGGCGTTTGCCGTGGCAGGCACGCGCGCGCTGTGGTGCCTGCGCAGGCAGCACGGCGCAGGCGCCGTGGCCGCGCAGTTCATCTGGTGGCTGCTGTGGCCGTTGGTGGTGTCGCTGGGCGTGGCCTGGCTGGCCGACACCTTCATGCTCGCACATGGCTGGCGTTGCGCCTTGCTGGCCGCGCCCTGGTTGGGCGTGGCGGCAGTGGGCCTGTTGCGCTGGCCGTGGCTGGCGTGGCCGCAAGGCGCCGGCTTCGATCGGGCACGCAACGCGTTGCTGGGCTGTGTGTTCGCGGTGCTGGGCAGCGGTTGGCTGATCGTGCTGCTGGACCCGGTGAGCGCCGCGCCATTGCCGTGGCTGCCCTTGCTCAATCCGGCCGAGCTGGCGCAACTGGCGGTGCTGGCCCTGCTGGCGCGGTGGGCGTGGTCCGCGCACGCGCCCTTGGTCGTGCGGCGGTGGCGGGTGACTGCGCTGGGTGTCCTGGGCTGGGCCCTGGTCACCGGCAGCACCCTGCACAGCGTGCATCACTGGGGTGGCGTGGCATGGGACGCCGGCTTGATCGGCGCGACCCTGTCGCAGACCAGCCTGACCATCGTGTGGAGCGTGCTAGGCGTGCTGGGCTGGGTGATCGGCTCGCGGCGCGGTCAGCGTGGGCTGTGGCTGGGCGGTGCGTTGCTGATGGGCCTGGTGCTGGCCAAGCTGGTGCTGGTCGACCGCCAGCATCTGGGCAATCTGCTTGGCATCGGCTCGTTCATGGCCTATGGCCTGTTGTGCACCGTGGTGGGCTACCTGGCACCGGCGCCGCCGCGCCAGCCGGTGGCCGATGCGCAGGCCGTCGGAGACGATGGCGTCGACAAGGAACAGGCATGAAATCGAGGCAATGGGGATGGCTGCTGCTGGTGCCGCTGATGGCGCAGGCGGCCGATGTGCGCCAGGACTATCGGCAACAGTGGCCGCTGCAGGTGGCCGGCTCGGACGCCGGCCTGTATCAGCTGCGCTTGAACGCAGCGATCTATCGCAGCGCACAGGACGCAGGGCTGCGCGATGTCGCGGTGATCGATGCGCGTGGCGAGGAGATGCCGGCCGCGCTCTTGCCGGTGGATGCCGCGCCGGCTGCCGCGCCGCGTCGGCAACGCCTGCCCGTGTTTGCGCTGCCGGCCGGTGCGGCGCCTGCCAACGGCGACCTGCAGCTGATCGCCGAACGCGATGCCAGTGGCGCCGTGCGGCGGCTGGAAGGCCGTTTTGCCACCGGCGCCGCTGCAGGTGCCGGTGGCAGCTGGTTGATCGATGCCAGCGCATTGGGTGATCGTCCGCGTGCGCTGTGGCTGGACTGGGACGGCAACACGCCGGTGCAGGCGCGGCTGCGTGTGGAAGGCAGCGACGATCTGCGCGACTGGCGCGTGCTGGCCGCCGATGCCACCGTGATGGCGCTGGACAACCAGGCGCAACGTCTGCAGCAACGCCGTATCGCCCTGGACGAGGGTGCGCGCTATCTGCGCATCGTGCCGGTGTCGGGCGCGCTGCCGGCCTTGCGCGCGGTCGATGCGGAGCTGGACGGCGTCGCTGCGCCGCTGCAATCGCAGTGGCTGGAGTTGCCGGGCACCGCACAGGACAAGGCGGTGCTGTATGCCTTGCCCGGGCGCTTTCCGGTCACCCAGGTCGATGTCAGCGGCGGTCAGGCCGAGGCGGTCGAATGGATCGCGGAAAGCCGTGATGCCGATGACGCGCCGTGGCTGCGCCGCGCCGGGCCGTGGTTGGCGTATCGACTCGGTGCCGGCAACGCCGCCGCGTCCCCGCCGCAACAGCTGTCGGCCCCGGTGCGTGATCGCCAATGGCGCTTGCTCGCCGCACAAGGCCGCAGCACCGCGAGGCCGACGCTACGCGTGGGCTACCAGCCGGAGCGGATGATGTTCCTCGCCCAGGGGCAGCCGCCGTATGCCGTGGTCGCGGGCAGCGCGCGCGTGCAACGCGGAGACGCGCCACTGGCCTCGATGCTGCAGGCGCTGCGCCGCGAACGCGGCGCGCAGTGGCAACCGGCGCCTGCCAGCATCGCCGCGCAGGCGCAGCCGCTGGCCGGCGATGCCGCACTGCAGCCGGCCGCCACGCCGCGCGACTGGAAGCGTTGGTTGCTATGGGGGCTGCTGATCGGCGGCGCCGTGCTGGTCGGTGGTTTCGCCGTGAGTCTGCTGCGCAGCCCGGCGGCCAATCGCAGCCCCTGACGACCCGCGCGCCGCACGGCGGTTTGCCGCTGCGGCGCGAAGGTCCGACAATGGGCATCCCCCGTCGCCAAGGCAGCCGCATTGCCCGTCGTCCTCGACCGACCATCCCCCGCATCGTCAGCCGTATGGGCGGCGATATGCGCGGCAGGCAAGCTGCAATCTCCGCGACCTGCACGCGGGCGCAACGCCAGCGTGCAACGGCTGCCCCACGCCATCCATCTGCGCAGCGCCCAGACATCGGCGCCACGTGTACCGGCTGCTTTTTCGATTCCCCAATCCCGATTCCCGAATCCCCATTCCCCAGACCTAGCGAGCTGACCCCATGTCCATCGTCCGCATGACCGACCTCGATCTCTCCGGCAAGCGCGTGCTGATCCGCCAGGATCTCAACGTGCCGATCGACAACGGCCAGATCACCTCCGAGCAGCGCATCACCGCGTCGGTGCCCACCATCCAACTGGCGCTGGAAAAGGGCGCCGCGGTGATGGTCACCTCGCACCTGGGCCGCCCCAAGGAAGGCAGCTGGACCGAGGAAGATTCGCTGGCGCCGGTGGCCGCGCGCCTGACCGCGCTGCTGGGCGTGGACGTGCCGCTGGTGCGCGACTGGGTCGATGGCGTGGAGGTGGCGCCGGGTCAGGTGGTGCTGCTGGAAAACTGCCGCATGAACGTCGGCGAGGGCAAGGACGACGAAACCCTGGCGCGCAAGTACGCCGCGCTGTGCGATGTGTTCGTCATGGATGCCTTCGGCACCGCGCATCGCGCGCAGGCCTCCACCCATGGCGTGATCCGCTTCGCGCCGGTGGCTGCCGGCGGCCCGCTGTTGATGGCCGAACTCGATGCGCTGGCCAAGGCACTGGACAACCCGGCCAAGCCGCTGCTGGCGATCGTGGCCGGCAGCAAGGTGTCCACCAAGCTGGAGCTGCTGTCCAACCTGGTCAACAAGGTCGACCAGCTGATCGTCGGCGGCGGCATCGCCAACACCTTCATCGCCGCGGCCGGGCATGCGGTGGGCAAGTCCCTGAGCGAGCCGGACCTGATTCCCACCGCCAACCAGATCGTCGCCGATGCCAAGCTGCGCGGCGCGGAGATTCCGTTGCCCACCGACGTGGTCGTCGCCAAGCAGTTCCTGCCCGATGCCGAGGCGACGGTGAAGTCGCTCGATGCGGTGGAGGCCGACGATCTGATCCTGGACATCGGCCCGCAGACCGCCACGCGCTACGCCGAGCTGATCGCCAGTGCCGGCACCGTGGTGTGGAACGGGCCGGTCGGCGTGTTCGAGTTCGAACCCTTCAGCCACGGCACCGAAACCCTGGCGCGTGCGATCGCCAGCTCCAAGGCGTTCTCGATCGCCGGTGGCGGCGACACCCTGGCTGCGGTGGACAAGTACGACATCGCCAAGGACGTCACCTACATCTCCACCGGCGGCGGCGCGTTCCTGGAATTCCTGGAAGGCAAGACCCTGCCGGCGGTGGCGGCACTCGAGGCGCGCGGCAAGTGAGTGCAGCCACGCTGTTCTTCGATCTGGACGGCACCCTGGTCGATTCGGAGCCGGGCATCGTCGCCAGCATCGTGCATGCCTTCGACGCGGTGGGCCAGCCGCGACCCTCGCCGCAAACCCTGCGCGCGTGGATCGGCCCGCCGCTGCGCGACAGCTTCACCGACTGTTTTCCCGATGACCCGGCGCTGGTGCAGCGCACACTGGCGGCGTATCGCCAGCGTTACGACGCGGTGGGCTGGACCGAACTGAGCGTGTTCGACGGTATCGGTGCGGTCGTCATGGACCTGCAGCGCGCCGGTCATCGCCTGGCGGTGGTGACCTCGAAGAACGAGCGTTACGCGCGCCGCATCGTCGAGCATCTGCCGTTCGGTGCGTGCTTCGAGAACGTGATCGGGGCCAGCGAAGACGGCGAGCGCCGTTTCAAGCCGGACCTGATTGCCGAAGCCTTGCGACGCCTGGACATTGCCAAGACCGGCTGCGTGATGATCGGCGACCGCCGGATGGATATCGATGGCGCCAACCATCACGGCATCCATAGCATCGGCGTGTTGTGGGGCTTCGGCGACGAAGCCGAGCTGCGGGGCGCAGGTGCGGGCGCGATCGCACACACCCCTGCCGAGTTGCGCGCCCTGATCGATGGACAGGGCTGACGGACCACGCAGCCGTGCACATTGCCAGGCGAGCGCGGCCGGCGCTCGCCTGGGCGTGGCCGCATGCGCAGGCGGCGAGGGGCGCGCAGCGTCGGCGCCCCGGCGTCCGCTCGCTGTCGTCTGCTGACCGCTGCGAACCGTGGGACCTTCACCGCTGCCGCGTTAGGGTGGCAGCCCACAGCAACAACCCGCCGCGCGCCCAGCGCGCTGCGGAAAGCGTACGTACTGTCCCGCACTGTCTACAGGACATGCCGGAATGCGAGGGTGGCTATGCCGCAATGCCATCCTCGGTAGGTGACGCGTGTGTTAAGTTTCGCGGCTTTTACAGGGAGGCCATCATGAAAGAACGTCAACGCCGCACCAAGATCCTTGCCACGCTCGGACCGGCGACGGATCCGCCCGGTGTGCTGGAGGCCTTGTTCAAGGCCGGCGTCAACGTGGTGCGCCTCAACTTCAGCCACGGCGACCCGTCCGGCCAGGCCAAGCGCGCTGCCGAAGTGCGCGCCGCGGCCGTCCGCGTCGGTGCCGAAGTCGGCATCCTGGCCGACCTGCCGGGTCCGAAGATCCGCGTCGAACGCTTTGCCGAAGGCAAGATCAAGCTGACCACCGGCGAGCGTTTCGACCTGGTGGCCGACCCCAATGCGCCCGCGGGCGACCAGCACCAGGTTGGCGTCAGCTACCTCGGCCTGCCGCAGGACGTGGCCGCCGGCGACGTGCTGCTGCTGGACGATGGCCTGGTGCAGCTGCAGGTGACCGAGGTGCAGGGTCAGCGCATCGTCACCACCGTGCTCAACGATGGCGTGCTGTCCGATCGCAAGGGCCTGAACAAGCAGGGCGGCGGCCTGTCGCTGGGCGCGCTGACCGAGCGCGACAAGGAGCTGATCGGCATCGTCGCCAAGATCGGCGTGGACTTCATCGCGGTGTCGTTCTGCCGCAACGCCGAGGACATGAACGATGCGCGCCGTATCGCGCGTCAGCATGGCTGCGATGCCGCGCTGGTGTCCAAGATCGAGCGCACCGAAGCGATCGAGAACCTGGTCGAGATCGTCGAAGCCTCCGACGTGGTGATGGTGGCGCGTGGCGATCTGGGCGTGGAAATCGGCGATGCCGAATTGCCGGGCCTGCAGAAGAAGATCATCCGCGAATCGCTGGCGCAGAACAAAGTGGTGATCACCGCCACGCAGATGCTGCAGTCGATGGTGGAAAGCCCGATCCCGACCCGCGCCGAAGTGCTCGACGTGGCCAATGCGGTGATCGACGGCACCGACGCGGTGATGCTCTCGGCTGAAACCGCGGCCGGCGCCTACCCGGTGCGTGCGGTGGAAGCGATGGCACGCATCTGTCTGGGTGCCGAGCGCCAGTTCGAGTTCGACACCGACTTCGAAGCGGCGCAACGTAATCTGCAGCGCGCCGACCAGGCGATCGCAATGGCGACCATGTTCCTGTCCGAACACATCGGTCTGGCCGGCGTGGTTGCGTTGACCGAGTCCGGCGGCACGCCGCGTTACCTGTCGCGCTTCCGTTCCAACATGCCGATCTACGCCTTCACCCGTCACGATGGCGCACGCCGCCACATGGCGATGATGCGTGGCGTGTTCCCGATCAGCTTCGACAGCCGCGGCCTGACCCCGCGCGAAGCCGCACGTGCGGCGATCCGCCTGCTGGTGGAGAACGAGCGCATGGGACCGGGCGACCGCGTGGTGTTCACCAGCGGCGAGCACATGGAAACCCATGGCGCCACCAACACGCTGCGCCTGCTGGAAGTGGGCGAGGACGGCCGCGCCAGCGGCCTGGGCGAGCTGTAACGCCTGGCCTGAGCCGCGCGTGCGTCGCAGGTCGATGCACGCGCTGGCCCACCATCGTTGCCTGCAAATACAGCGGCGGCCTGCGGGTCGCCGTTGTGCTGTGCGGGACATGGTCTGCGGTGCGTGATGCGCCTGCAGGCGCGCATAGCGCGAGGCACGCGCATCACGCTGCGAGCAGCGCCACACATCCTGTCATGCCGCACATGTGTAATCGGTTGCAGACATTCCGTGAAGGAATGTGTACGACTTTCGTCGCTATACTTTCCTTCTCCCCCGCAGCTGCCACAGGAACTACATGAGCATCGAACAGCTTGCCGAAACCGCCCAGGCCATGGTCGCCCCGGGCAAGGGCATCATCGCCATCGACGAATCGACCAGCACGATCGCCAAGCGTTTTGCCAGCGTCGGCATCGAGAACATCGAAGAAAACCGTCGCGCCTATCGCGAACTGCTGCTGACCACGCCCAAGCTGAGCGACTACATCTCCGGCGCCATCCTGTTCGACGAGACCATCCGTCAGAAGACCAAGGACGGCGTGCCGTTCGCCGAGTACATGACCGCCCACGGCATCATCCCGGGCATCAAGGTCGACAAGGGTGCGCAGCCGCTGGCCGGCATGCCGGGCGAGCTGGTCACCGAAGGCCTGGACGGCCTGCGCGCGCGTCTGGAGGAGTACTACACGCTGGGCGCACGCTTCGCCAAGTGGCGTGCGGTCATCAACATCGGCGAAGACATCCCCTCCGGCACCTGCATCGAGGCCAACTCGCATGCGCTGGCGCGTTACGCCGCGCTGTGCCAGGAGCAGGGCCTGGTGCCGATGGTCGAGCCGGAAGTGATCATGGACGGCAACCACGACATCGAGACCTGCTACGAAGTCACCGAAGCCACGCTGCGTTCGCTGTTCGGCGCGCTGTATGAGCAGAATGTCGTGCTCGAAGGCACCATCCTGAAGGCCTCGATGGTCATCTCCGGCAAGGGCTGCGAAGAGCAGGCCAGCGTGGAGGAAGTGGCCGAGTCCACCGTGATGTGCCTGAAGTCGACCGTACCGGCGATCCTGCCGGGCATCGTGTTCCTGTCCGGCGGCCAGACCGACGAGCAGTCCACCGCCCACCTCAACGAGATGCATCAGCTCGGCAACCTGCCGTGGCCGCTGAGCTTCTCGTATGGCCGTGCGATGCAGCAGGCTGCGCTGAAGCTGTGGGCCAAGGACATGACCGGCAACGTCGCCAAGGCGCAGCAGATCATCTATGAGCGCGCCAAGGAAAACGGCCTGGCCGCACTGGGCAAGTGGAAGGGTTGATCGCCGTGTCGGCCGCCTTGCGGCCGGATCGAACGTAGCAAGAACGCCGGCATCGCTGCCGGCGTTTTCGTTTGCGTGGACCGCGCTGCGCCTGCGTACCTGCCCAAATGCAACGAGCGCCTCGCGGCGCTCGTCATCCCCGCACCTGCTGCATCGCAAGCGTCAGGCGGCAGCGGTTTCCTGCGCGGCCAGGGCTTGCTGGTAGGCCTTGAACGTCGCTTCGTTATAGGCCACCAGCACGATGTGCTTGGGCACCTTGTGCGAGCGCTGCCAGTCGCGGGTTTCGGTCACGGCGATGCGTGCGGCCTGGTACAGCGGATAGCCGTAGATCCCGCAGCTGATGGCCGGGAACGCGATCGAGTGCAGCATCATCTGCTCGGCCAGTTTCAACGATTGCCAGTAGCAGTTGGCCAGTTGTTCCGGCTCGTTGTGCTTGCCATCGCGCCAGACCGGGCCGACGGTATGAAAGACATGCCGCGCCTTGAGGTCGAACCCGTCGGTGATGCGGATTTCGCCGGTGGGGCAGCGCACGCCCGGACGCACCTGCGGCAATGCTTCGCAGGCCTGCAGCAGGCGCGGGCCGGCTGCGCGATGGATGGCGCCATCCACGCCGCCACCGCCCAGCAGTGATTCGTTGGCGGCGTTGACGATGACGTCAACGTCGAGTTCGGTGATGTCGCCTTGCCAGACTTCGATCTTCATAGCGCGATAATTATGGGATTTGCATGAGGAACGCGTGATGGGGCGCGCGTCGCGGAACGGGCACGCTATCGCCCATTCATCTCACCTGCTGCGATTGCCGGAAACGGCTGTGGCGGTTGCCCTAAGGGAGGCTTGAGAACACGCCGATGCGATCGATCGGCTCAATCGCCGACCGGCCGTATCACCGACGGTCGAGCACTTACGGCCGGCGCCACACGCGCGCGCAACAGGCGCTGTAGTGGCGGCCGGATTCATTGCCCAGACGCGCTTCTTCAACAGAATCGCATACCGCAGAAGGCCAGGGGCGGTGCCTGGGTGGACCCACAAGCAAGCAGGCCGCGCTATGGGCGCGGCCTGTGCGTGCAAGCCAACGACGTGATCGATCAGGGCAGACCGGCCAGCCAATCGTCGTCGGAACCTTCGTTGATGTCGGCAAACAGCGGCGTGGAGAAATAGCGCTCGCCGGTGTCGGGCAGCATCGCCAGCACCACTGCGCCGGGCGCCGCGCCTTCGGCCACGCGCAATGCGGTGGCGACAGTGGCGCCGCCGGAGATGCCGGTGAAGATGCCTTCTTCGGCGGCCAGGCGGCGCGCCACGGTGATCGCGTCGGTGTCTTCCACGCTCAGCACGTCGTGGGCGACCTCGCGGTTGAGCACTTCCGGCACGAAGTCCGGGGTCCAGCCCTGGATCTTGTGCGGCTTCCAGTCCTGGCCCTGCAACAGCGCAGCGCCAGCCGGCTCGGTGGCGGTGATGCGCACTTCCGGGCGGGCCACGCGCAGCACTTCGCCCACGCCGGTGAGCGTGCCACCGGTGCCCCAGCCGGTGACGAAATGGTCCAGCCGGAGCCCGGCGAAGTCGCGCAGGATTTCCGCGGCGGTGGTGTTGCGGTGGTAGGCCGGATTGGCCGGATTGGCGAACTGGCTGGCCAGGAACCAGCCATGCTGCTCGGCCAGCTCTTTGGCCTTGCGCACCATGCCGCTGCCGCGCTCGGCCGCCGGGGTCAGGATCACCTTGGCGCCATAGGCGCGCATCAGCTTGCGGCGTTCGATGGAGAAGGTTTCCACCATCGTGGCGACGAACTTGTAGCCGCGCGCGGCGGCCACCATCGCCAGCGCCACGCCGGTATTGCCGGAGGTGGCCTCGACGATGGTGTCGCCGGGCTTGAGCAGGCCGCGCTGTTCGGCATCGAGGATGATCGCCAGCGCCAGGCGGTCCTTGACCGAGCCGCCCGGATTGAACGACTCGACCTTGACGTACAAGGTCACGTGGTCCGGAGCGAGGCGATGGAGTTTGACCACCGGGGTACGGCCGATGGTGTCGAGGATGTTGTCGTACAGGGCCATGGGGTCTCCGTCGGAATCAGGCTGCGTGGGCGAGTGTGGGCGCGTCGGGCGTTGCGATGGGTGAGTGCGGGGGCGGGGGCGCGCTCAACGGCGCGGCGCCGAACCAGTGCAGGCTGGCGGCCAGCCCGGCGACCTCGCCCAGGATCAGCAGGGCTGGCGCACGCACCGCGTGCTGCTGCGCGGTGGCGGCCAGGCCGGCGAGCGTGCCGGTGATCACGCGTTGCTGCGGGCGCGAGCCGTTTTCCACCAGCGCGAACGGAGTGGTCGGCGCGCGACCTGCCTGCAGCAGGCGCTGCTGGATGCCCTCCAGGCCGGCCACGCCCATGTAGAAGGCCAGGGTCTGGCGTTCCTGGCCAAGCGCCTGCCAGTCCAGTGTGTCGAGCGAATCCTTGCAGTGCGCGGTGATCAGCCGCAGCGATTGGGCATGGTCGCGATGGGTGAGCGGAATGCCGGCGTAGGCGGCGCAGGCGACCGCGGCGGTGATGCCGGGGATGACCTGGAAGCCGATGCCGTGCGCGCGCAGGAATTCCAGCTCTTCGCCGCCGCGGCCGAACACGAACGGGTCCCCGCCCTTCAGCCGCACCACGCGGCGCCCGGCGCGCGCGTGCTCGCG
This sequence comes from Xanthomonas sp. BRIP62418, assembly GCF_003993495.1. NCBI lineage: Bacteria > Pseudomonadati > Pseudomonadota > Gammaproteobacteria > Lysobacterales > Lysobacteraceae > Xanthomonas > Xanthomonas sp. BRIP62418. The sequence continues at coordinate 101,108 of NZ_QEZG01000035.1, read as the reverse complement.
CATCAGTGCATGGATCTGTTCCTGGCGCGTGCTGTGGCCCTGGGCGGCCTTGCCGACTTCCACGCGCAGGGCGTCGCGCCGGGCCAGTTGCAGGATCTGTGGGCTGACCAGGCGATCGTAGAGCAGCACATCGGCCTGGCGCAGCGCACGCAGGGCATGCCGGGTGAGCAGGCCGGGGTCGCCGGGGCCGGCACCGACCAGGGTCACGCTGCCGGGGGAAAGCTGGCCGACCCTGGTGCGGGGCGCCGGCGACCGCGCAGGTTGGGCGTCCGAAGCGGCGGGTGCGGCGTCGTGGGTGAGCAGGCGCCGCGCGCTGGCCGCGGCGCGCAGCGCGTCGTTGAGGTCGGGCGCAGTGCTGGCGGCGATGGTGAGCCAGACCGGTTGATCGGGCAGGTCCAGCCAGGCCGGCTCGAACCGTCCCACCAGCCAGCGCAGCCGCCCGGCCTGCGCCCAGGCGCGCAGCTGCGGGCTGAGTTCCGGTGCGCCCACCAGCGGCAGTGCGCCGGCCTGCAGCAACGCGGCGGTGGCGTGCTCGGCCTCGGCGCCGCCGCCGATCACCAGGACGGCACGGCCACGCAGGTCGGCAAGAAGCGGGAACACAGAGGGCACGGACAGCGCATCGAGAGGGGAGGGCCAGACCGTAACGCCGGCATATAGCCGTCGGAAATGACTTCATACACCCTGAAAATAGCGTTCGGTTATAAGCTGGCCTGCAGAACTCCTCTACAGTCGAGTTCCTCGTGGCGCCTCGCGCTTTTTTGGATATAAGCCCATGACGCTGACCCAACTTCGTTATCTGGTCGCCATCGCCGATGCCGAGCTCAACATCACGCTCGCGGCCGCGCGCGTGCATGCGACCCAGCCCGGTCTGTCCAAGCAGCTCAAGCAGCTGGAGGACGAGCTGGGCTTTCTGCTGTTCGTGCGCAAGGGGCGCAGCCTGGATGCGGTGACACCGGCCGGCGTGGAAGTGATCGAGCGCGCGCGCTCTGTGCTGTCGGAAGCCAACAACATCCGCACCTATGCGGCCAACCAGCGCCGCGAGAGCCAGGGCCAGCTGACCCTGACCACCACCCATACCCAGGCGCGCTTCGTGCTGCCGCCGGCGGTGGCGCAGATCAAGCACGCCTATCCGCAGGTCAGCGTGCATCTGCAGCAGGCCGCCGAAAGCGCGGCGCTGGACCTGCTCAGCCAGGGCGATGCGGATATTGCGGTGGTCAGCACCGCCGGTGGCGAACCGAGCGCCGGCATCGCGGTGCCGCTGTATCGCTGGCGTCGGCTGGTGATCGTGCCGCGCGGCCATCCGCTGGACCAGGCACGTGCCGCGCCGGACATGCAGGCCCTGGCGCAACATCCGTTGATCAGCTACGAATCCTCCACGCGGCCGGGCTCCTCGCTGCAGCGCGCGTTCGCGCAGGTCGGGCTGGAGCCGAGCATCGCGCTGACCGCGCTGGATGCGGACCTGATCAAGACCTATGTGCGCGCCGGCCTCGGCGTTGGCCTGGTGGCGGAGATGGCGGTCAGCGCCAGCGACGAGGACCTACGCGCCTGGCCGGCACCGGCGCCGATCGCCGAGTGCATCGCCTGGGCGGTGCTGCCGCGCGACCGTGTGCTGCGCGACTACGCGTTGGACCTGGTGCATGTGCTGGCGCCGCAGATCGACAAGCGCGACCTGCGCCGCGTGCTGGACGGCAACCAGGCCCCGGCCTGGCCATTGCCGCCAACCTGGGAATCCCTGACCCAGACCATTACCAGCTGAAACGCCTGTCGAAGATTGCAGCGCGCATCGACCACGCTTGCTCACGACGTCTGCGGGGTTTGCGAGAGGGCTTCGTCACTGGGGGGCGCTTGCGCGCATACCGGCATGGGACACGCCGCAAGTACGTCCATGTAGGCTCTGGTGCAGCATCCATGCCGCTCAAGGTCCCACGCCGGTATGCGCGCAAGCACCACCGATTGGTGTCGATGGCTGCAGGAGAAGCGAAAGCATTGCTTGCCTATCAGCGGACATGAGGAGTGAAGGTGCCGCGCACAGGCTATTCCCGCACCCACCTATGCACGGTCTTGTACGAATACTTCGGTCACTGAAAGGCGCTTGCGCGCATACCGGCGTGGGACACGTCGCAAGTACGTCCATGTAGGCTCTTATGCGGCATCCATGCCGCATAAGGTCCCACGCCGGCACGCGCGCAAGCACCACCGGGTGTTGTCGGTGGCTGCAGGTAAAGCAGGGGCATTGCCTGCCAGTCAGCTGCGGTGACGAGTTGAGGCGTGGTGCCGCGTCCGGTTGCGCCACCGCGCATCGATCGCCCCCGCAGGCGATGGCTGCCGGTGTTGGCTGCGGGCGCCTGCGCGCGTACCGGCATAAGTCACACAGCAAGTACGTCCACCTAGCAGCGATGCAACTGCATCATGCTGGCTGTCGGTGTTCGGAATCGATGGCGACAGTTCGTACACTGCGGTCTGCGTGCAGGGTGTGCCGACCCGGTTGACTGCACGCGCTCCCCGTTCGCCACTGTGAGGCGCTGAACCCGATGACCGAGCCCCTGCGTCCACCACTGAGCCGGCTGTGGTTACCCGATCAGGATGGCGGCATGGCGTTGCAGCTGTCGGCAAGCATCGAGGGACGCGAGCATGCGGTACTGACGGTATTGGCTGATGCCCGGGACGAGTCGCTCTGGGTGGCAGTGCAGGCCGATGGCACCCAGGTGCAGATTCCGCTGGCGGTGTTGCGCCAGTTGCTGGAGGTTGCGGCAGACGAGGTGCATTCGGCGGACTGGTTCGCACGCCAGGATGCGGCCGATTCGGAGGATTGAGACGGTTGACGGTAATCGGCGAAAGCCATCGCAATGCTGCGCCGCAGCGCCCGCTTTCCGGAAAAACCATCGTGTTATCAATGGCCTGGCCAATCACCTGCGCTGACTGGAATGCATGCTGTCAGTGATTCTCCCTACAGGTGTCAGGGTGGCCGCGGCGGTGTGGTCTGGCCGCATCAAGTTGGGCGCTGCGCTGTCGTAAATCCTTGTAGCAACCATGACGCGACACTCTCGAACGTCCAGGGGTGGACGGCGCGGGACCGGCGATGCGGTACATCGCATGGCCGGTCTGTTTGTCGGTGTCGTCAAGCGGTTGCCAGCGCTGTCGCAGCACCGTTGCGCGAGGCTGCGCACGGGAACGACCGGCGCACCCGGGTCCCTGGGGAGAGACCTGGCGTGCTTGGCGGCGGAGTCGGGTCGGGAGCCCGGGTCCGCCTTTTTTTTGCGCTATCGACCGGAGCGTGCCGGTCTGCGCAGCGCCAGCAAGCCAGCGCCATCTGCTGCGCGGTGGCGGCGGTCTGGCGCGGCGCTGCCGAGCGCCGTTGTCAGGCCAGCGGGATGCGTACCGAAAAGCAGGTGCCGCCGCTTGGGCGGGGGCGCACATCCACTTCGCAGCCCAGGGTTTCGGCGGTGCGGTGCACGATCCACAGGCCGATGCCCAGCCCGTCGCTGCGCGGGTCGGCCTGGCGGAAGGCCTGGAACACCTGTTCGGGGTGGTCCAGGTTCAGGCCGATGCCGCTGTCGATGATTTCCACCACCGCATGGCCGGGGCGCCGCCGGACGCCGACCAACACGCGCCCGCGTTCGGTGTACTTGACCGCATTGCCGATCAGGTTGCCGAGCAAGGTGGTCAACAGCGTGGGATGGCTGCGCACGCGTAGCGAGGTGGGTACATGGCGCAAGGCCAGGCACTTGTCGATTGCGGGTTGCCGCCACACGCCCAGCACCGCATGCAGTACATCTTCCAGTGCCAGCGGCTGCAGATCCGGTGAGGCGGTCTCGCTGGCGGCGGCCAGGGTGGCCAGCTCGTCGAGGTTGCGTGCCACCAGATTGATCGCATCGCGCGCGGTGACCAGGGTCGGGATGGAATCGACGTTGGCATGCCGGCGCATCTTGTCGATGGCATAGGCGGCGGTACGCAATGGGGTCTTCAGGTCGTGCCCGGCGATGGCCATCAGGCGACTGCGGTAGCGGTCAGACTCTTCGGCCACCTGCAGCGCGCGGCGCAGCTCCAGCTGCGCCATGGTCTGGCGCGCCAGTGCGCGCAGCGCATCGACCTGTTCGTCGCTGAGTTGGCGCGGCTGCCGGTCGAGCACGCAGACCGTGCCCAGCGGGAGGCCTTCGCTGGTCTTGAGCACCGCACCGGCATAGAAATGCAGCGGTGCCTCGCCGGTCACCAGCGGATTGCGTGCGAAGCGCACATCCTGGCGTGTGTCTGGGACCACCAGCACGTCGCTGTCGAGCAACGCATGCGCGCACATCGACTTGAACAGCGGCGTTTCGCGCTCACCCATGCCGATTTCGCTCTTGAACCACTGCCGGTCGGCATCCACCAGGCTGATCAGCGCGATCGGGGTCTGGCAGATGATCGAGGCCAGCCTGGTGATGTCTTCGAACGCGGCCTCGCGCGGCGTGTCGAGAATGCCGTAGCTGCGCAGCGCCTGCAGGCGCAATGCCTCGCTCGGCGGCTTGGCAGCGCAGGGAAGGGGCTCGGCCGCTTGATCGGACAGGACGGTGCTCATGCGCGCGCAGGATGACTGGAGTGATGTACAAGCATAGGGCATGCCAGGGCCGGCCACGTAGGCGCTGTCATGTCCACTGCCGGAACTGTGACTACCGGCCTCGACAACCGCCGTGCATGGCCTTCCACGGTTGCCCCTGTGTGTCGGCGCGGTTCGGGGGCGGGTGTGGACTCCGCCACCGGCCCTTGTGGTGGGCAGGGTGAGCGGTGCCGACGGGTGCGACATGCGGTCGCGCACCGGCCGCCACCATCGCCCCCGCGGCATGTGGCGGCTTACACTCGCGCAATGCCCTCGCTCCGTCGCCACCCCTGCCTGCATCTGCTTGCCTGTCTGGCAGTGCTGCTGATGCTGGTGGCGCCGCTGATCAGCCGCTGGAGCCAGGCGCCGTCGGTCGAGCCGATGTGCATGAGCGGGCCGGTGCTGGACGCGGGCGGTTCGCTGCATGCGGATCATCACGCCCTGCCGGCACAGGCAGCCGCGCATCAGCATCACCTCGCTGCATCGCCAGACAAGTCGCACACCGGCGAACACGCCACCACCCACGGCGAAGCCTGCGATTACTGCGTGCTGGCCGCGCGCCTGCTGCCGTGGCTGGCGCTGTTGGTGTTGTGCCTGCTGCACCGGCTGCCGGCGCCGGCGCCGGTGCACCGGCCCGCGCGCGCAGTAGCGATGGTGCGTTGGGCCGCACTCGGGGCACGTGGGCCGCCGCTGCACGCGTGAGTCTGGCCCCATTGCGGGCGTCCGCTGCGGTGTGGCGATTGCGTGCCCGATCGTCTGGCACGCCTGCACGCAGTTGCACGGACGCCCCGTCTTCCTGAAGTGATGCCTGTGCCCGCTGTCATGCCGCGGCGCACGGCGGTGTTGCCGTGCCGGCACGGCAAAGGGGTGGTCATGTGGTTGCGATTATTGAAAACGCTGTGGTGCGCGCCATCGCTGGCGCTGGTGTGTGGGTCTGCCTGCGATGCGCAGGCGCAGGATGCGGCATTGACCCTGGGCAAGGTGCAGGTGAACGCGCAGCCGCAGCGCAGCCCGAGCGCGGCACGCGTGCTGAGTTCGGTGGATGTGATCGGAGGCGAGCTGCTGCATGATCAACACGTCGACTACAGCTGGGAGCTGCTGATGCGCGCGCCCGGCGTGCAGGTCACCCAGTTCCGCATGGGCACCGACGCGGGGCGGTTCTCGTTCCGCGGCTTCAATGGCGAGGGGCGGATCAATGCGGTGAAGTTGCTGATCGACGGCATCCCCAGCAACGACAACGCCGGCGGCATGCCGTATCTGGATGCCGTATTTCCGCAGGACATCAGCGCGATCGAGATCGTGCGCGGTACCAACGATGCGCGCTACGGTCTGCATGCGATCGCCGGCAGTGTGGATGTGCTGACCCGTACCGGCGGCAACGATGGCCGGCTGAGCGTGACGGCCGGCAGTTTCGGTGCGCGCGAGGTGCAGCTGGGCAAGGGTTTCGAACAGGGCGCGTGGAGCCAGAACTATGTGCTGGCCTGGCGCGACTCCGATGGCTATCGCGAGCATGCCGACGCGCGCAAACGCAGCGTGGCCGGCAAGTGGTTCTACACCGACCCCGGTGGCGCATTCCGTGCCGGGCTCACCACGCGGTACTACGACAATCATGCGCTGGAGGCGGGTTATCTGGATGCAGCCACTGCGCGTGCGGCGCCACGCAGTTCGCCGGGCTATGCGCAGGACGACCGCAGCGAACGCCAGCTGCGGCAGACCGCGTTGCATGCGGACGGCACACTGGGTGCCGCTGCGCAGTGGAGCGCCAAGGCCTACCAGAACGACTACCGCAATCGGCGTTGGGTGCGCTTTTCCGCCGCCGGCCTCCAGCAGGAACGCGATACCGACGAAACCCACCGCGGCCTGCTGTTGCGCGGCAACTGGCAGCCGGATTGGGGCGCGCTGGCGGCCAATCTCGAAGCCGGCGTGGACGCGCAATGGCAGGACAATCAGTCGCAGCGTTACCGCACCGTGGCACGGGTGCGGGGTGCGCAACTGCGTGACTGGGAGTACACCCTGCGCACGCGCGGCGCCTATGTGCAGGCGGTGCTGACGCCGATCGAGCGGCTGCAGCTGGTGCCCGGCTATCGCATCGACCGCGTCGATGGGCAGCTGCACGACGTGCGTGCCGGTATTTACGCACCGACTTACGACTACGGCACCATCAAGCAGCCCAAGTTCAGTGCCAGCTACCGGTTGGCCGGGCAGAGCAGTGCGTACGCCAACTGGGGGCGGACGTTCCAGATCGGCAGCGGCGATGGTGCGTACCGGCGTCAGCCCGGCAATCTGGGCCCGTCGATCAACGACGGTTGGGAAGCCGGCTTCAAGTTCGCGCCATCGGCGGTGATGGACGGCCGCCTGGCGTATTGGGAGCAACGCGCCTCCGGCGAAGTGGCCACCATTCTGGGTGTCAATGGCGTGGCCGGTGCCGGCGATGTGGCCAATGTCGGGCGCACGCTGCGCCGCGGCTGGGATGCGCAACTGAACCTGCAGCCGGCCGAACACTGGCGGGCCTGGATGTCGTATGCGCGGCAAAAGGCCAGCATCGCCACGCCCGACCCGAGTGCGCCGGCCACGCGCGGCAAGGAGATCGAGAACGTGCCGCACTGGCTGGCCACCGCCGGGCTGGAGTGGCAACTCACTGCGGCCGTGCAGCTGAGCGCCTGGGGCACTGCGCAAGGCGATTATTATCTGGAGCGCAGCAATACGCTGGGCCGCACCGGTGGTTACGCCCTGCTCAATCTGGGCGCGCGCTGGAATGTGGATGCGCGCAATGCGCTCAGCCTGCAGCTGCGCAATGTCACCGATCGCGCCTACGTCTACGCGTGGTACGACACTGGCAGTTCCGGCTATTCGCCTGGTGATGGACGTGCGCTGTCGCTGTCGTGGGACTGGAGCTTCTGATGCGCGCGATCATGGTCGATGACAGCGTCACCGAACCGCGCCGGGATGGCCGCTGGCGCTTCTATCGCGCGGTGTGGCGCTGGCATTTCTATGCCGGCTTGCTGGTGTTGCCCTTCATCGTCTGGCTGGCGCTGACCGGTGCGGCGTTTCTGTACCAGGATGCGATCGACCGCAGCGTGCACCACGGCTTGAAGGTCGTGCCGGTAGGCGAGGTGCGGGCGCCTGCGCAACGCCTAGTCGATGCGGCGCAGCGCAGGTATGGCGGCATCCTGTTTCGTTACACGACGCCCAGCCGCGCCGATGCCAGCGCCGAGATCGGACTGGTCGATACGCACGGTGCGCGGCAGGTGGTGTATGTCGACCCCTACCGCGCGCGCGTGCTTGGCACGCTGCCCGAGCATGGCACCCTGGCCTGGACGATTCGCCGGCTGCACAGTCTCGCCCTGGTCGGGCCGTTCGCGCGCGGGTTGATCGAAATGGCAGCCGGCTGGGCGATCGTGCTGGTGCTCACCGGCGTGTATCTGTGGTGGCCGCGCGGGCGCCGCGGTGGGGTGGTCAGCGTACGCGGCAAGCCCGCGCAACGGCTGTTCTGGCGCGATCTGCATGCGGTCACCGGCGCGGGCGTCGGTGCGGTGTTGCTGTTCCTGGCACTGACCGGGATGCCGTGGTCGTGGCTGTGGGGCGCGCAGGTCAATCGCTGGGTCAACGGGCAGGACTTCGGCTACCCGGCCGGTCTGCGGGTGCAGCAGCCGATGTCGCAACAGCGCTTGTCCGAGACGACCGATCCGGCGTGGTCGTTGCGGCAGGCGCGCGTGCCGGAATCTGTGGTGCCTGGGCGTGGAGCCGTGGGGGTGGATGAGGGGTTGCATGACGGGCGGGCGGGTGTGACGCTGGCGGATGCGGAACACTCGGAACACTCGGAACAGCCAAGCCCGTCAGAACACGCGGTGCAGTCGGAACATGCCGCCCACGGTGGCACCGGCCATGTCGCAGCGCCGGGGCACGGTGCAATCGGGCTGGATGCGGCGATGGCGCGCTTCGACGCACTCGGCATCGTGCCGGGCTACAGCGTCTCGCCGCCGCATGGTGCCACCGGCGTGTACACCGCTTCGGTGTATCCGGCTGACCTGCAGCACCAGCGCGTGATCCATCTGGATCAGTACAGCGGCGCGGTGCTGCTGGACATGCGCTATCGCGATTACGGGCCGGTCGGACGCGCGCTGGAATGGGGCATCAACGTGCATCTGGGCCAGCAATACGGCACGGCCAATCAGCTGATCCTGTTGCTGGCGTGCGCGGCGATCGTGCTGCTGTGCGTGAGCGCGGCGGTGATGTGGTGGAAACGTCGCCCGGTCGGCGGCCTGGGCGTGCCGCCGTTGCCGGCAGATCCGCGCACGCTGCGCGGTCTGCTGGTGCTGCTGGCGATCTGCGGGCTGATCTTCCCGCTGGTCGGGGTGTCGTTGGTGCTGATGTGGTTGCTGGATCGCTACTGGATGCAGCGCAACCAGGCGCGTGTTCCCGTGCCATGAGCACGTGTGCGTCACCTCGATGCGCTGTGGACTCGCCGAGGCAGGGACGCGCTCGGCGGTGGGTGCATCGGCAAACTCGACGCATGGTGGTGCATGCAAGCTTCGTAACGAGCGCGCGATGCGTGGTGCTCAGATGTCCTCGTGGATGCCGCACTCGCGCTTCAGCCCGAAGAAGCGCGTCTCTTCTTCGCGCATGCCCGGTTCCCAGCGGCGCGTGGTGTGGAAGTCGCCGATGGACACGTAGCCTTGTTCCCACAGCGGGTGATACGGCAGGTCGTGCGCCTGCAGGTACTGCCACACGTCGCGGTCGGTCCAGTCGGCAATCGGGCTGACCTTGTAGCGCTCGCCGCGCTTTTGCACGATCGGCGTCTGTGCACGTCCGCCGGACTGGCTGCGGCGCAGGCCGGTGAACCAGGTGCCCACGTTGAGCTCGTCCAAGGCGCGGCGCATCGGCTCGACCTTGCGCAGGTTGTTGTACTGGTCGATGCCGACCATGCCCTGTTCCCACAGGCGGCCGTGGCGCGCCTCCATCCAGGCACGGCTGACCAGCGGGCGATAGACCTTGAGGTTGAGGTTGAGCCGGTCGGCCAGCGCGTCGGCAAACCGGTAGGTTTCCGGGAACAGGTAGCCGGTATCGACCAGGATCACCGGAATGTCCGGGCGCTGCCGGGTGAGCAGGTGCAAGGTGACCGCCGACTGGGCGCCAAAACTGGACGACAGCGCCGCCTCCTGGGGGCCGTGCTGCAGTGCCCAGGCCACGCGCTCGTCGGCGTGCAGGCCCTCCAGCTGCGCGTTGAGCGCGTCCAGGTCGTCCAGCGCGGATGCAGTGATCGATGCAGCGGGCAGCGCGGTCATGCGAGCAGTTCCAGGTCGAGGTGACGGTGTGTGGGGTAGGGCGGCAGCGCGATCAGGCCGCTGCGGTGCAGGAAGTCGCCGAAGCCTTCGTCGCCGGCCTGGTCGCGTTCGGCCGCATAACGCGCCAGCAGCGGCTCGAGCGCGGCGAGGATGTCCGCTTCGGTGATGTTTTCGCGGTACAGCGTGTTCAGGCGCTGGCCGCGGCGATCGCCGCCCAGCATCAGGTTGTAGCGGCCCGGTGCCTTGCCCACCAGCGCGATCTCGGCCAGATACGGGCGCGAGCAGCCATTCGGGCAGCCGGACAGGCGCAGCACGATCGGGGTGTCGGCCAGTCCGTGCTGTTCCAGCACCGGCTGCAACGCCGCGCTGAAGTCGGGCAGGTAGCGTTCGGCCTCGGCCATCGCCAGGCCGCAGGTCGGCAGCGCCACGCAGGCCATTGCGCCACGTGCCAGCGCGGTGGGCGCGCGATTGCCGGCATCCAGGCCGTACTGGGCGACCAGGGCATCGATGCGTGCGCGCTCGCTGGCCAGCACCCCGGCGATGACCAGGTTCTGGTTGGGCGTCATGCGGAACTGGCCGACGTTCAATTGCGCAATCGCCCGCAGGCCGCTCAGATGCGCGGCGGTGTCGGTATCGGCGATGCGCCCGGCCGGCAGGGCCAGGGTCAGATGCGACAGGCCATCATCGCCTTCGACCCAGCCGTAGCGGTCACCGTTGTGCTCGAACGCGAACGGCCTGGCAGGTTGCAGCGCAACGCCGGCACGGCGTTCGATCTCGGCCACGATGATGTCCAGGCCATGATCGTCGATGGTGTACTTGAAGCGAGCGCGCTTGCGCACCGCACGGTTGCCGAAGTCGCGCTGGGTGGTGACCACGGCGGTGGCCACCTCCAGCAACTGGTCGCGGGTGACAAACCCGATGACATTGGCCACGCGCGGCCAGGTTTCCGCATCGCCGTGGCTGGCGCCCATGCCGCCGCCGATGCTGACGTTGTAGCCGAGCAACTCGCCCTCGCGCAGGATCGCGATGAAGCCCAGATCGTTGGCGAACACGTCCACATCGTTGAGCGGCGGCGCGGCGAAACCGATCTTGAACTTGCGCGGCAGATAACGGTCGCCGTAGATCGGCTCTTCTTCGCTGCCGGAGCCGGACACGCGCTCTTCGTCCAGCCAGATCTCGTAATACGCCCGGGTATTGGGCAACAGATGCTCGGACACCCGCGCGGCATCGGCATACAGCGTGGCATGCGCCTGCGACAGCAGTGGATTGGCGGCGACCTGCACGTTGCGATTGACATCGCCGCAGGCGGCCAGCGTGTCGATCAAGGTGGCATTGATCGCCTGCATGGTCGCCTTGAGTTCGCGCTTGATCACGCCATGGAACTGGAACGCCTGGCGCGTGGTGATGCGCAGCGAATGATTGGCGTACCGCGTGGCGATGTCATCCAGCGCCAGCCATTGCGTGGGCGAGATCACCCCGCCCGGCGTACGCGTGCGGATCATGAACTGATACGCCGGTTCGAGCTTCTGCCGACGCCGTTCATCGCGGATATCGCGATCGTCCTGCTGGTAGCTGCCGTGGTACTTGATCAGGGTCTGATCGTCCTCACGCAACGCCCCGGTCACCGCATCGGCCAGGCTCTGTTCCAGCGACCCGCGCAGACGGCGACTTTCGGATTTGATGTCTTCGACGGAGTGAGTCATGACGGGATTCGGCATTCGTGATTGGGGATTGGCAAAAACACACAACAAGCAGCACTACGACAACACTCAGACCCACGGAGCCCGCCGTTACGAATCCCCAATCCCCACTCCCGATTCCCGGCGCTAGTAGACATCGCGCGCATACCGCCCCTCCACCTGCAGCTGGGTGAGATATGCCGCGGCGGCTTCCGCATCCAGGGCGCCGTGGGTGGCGACGATGTCGAGCAGGGCGGCGTGCACGTCCTTGCCCATGCCGATGGCACCGCAGACGTACAGGTGCGCGCCGTCCTGCAGCCAGGCATAGACCTCGGCGCCGCGCGCGCGCAGGCGATGCTGCACGTAGATCTTTTCGGACTGGTCGCGCGAGAACGCCAGGTCCAGCGCGTGCAGTTCGCCGCGTTGCAAGGCCTGCTGCCATTCGGCCTGATAGAGGAAATCGGTATTGAAATGCTGGGCGCCGAAGAACAGCCAGTTGCGGCCCTTGGCGCCGGTTTCGGCGCGCTCCTGCACGAAGCCGCGGAACGGCGCCACGCCGGTGCCCGGGCCGATCATCAGGATGTCGCGATCGGTATCGGCCGGCACCCGGAAGCGCGCGTTTGGCTCGATGTAGACCGGGGCGGTGTCGCCTTCGCGCAGCGCGGCGAGAAAGCCGCTGGCCGAGCCCAGGTGCGCATGCCCGTGTGCCTGGTAGGTGAGCTCGTCCACCACCAGGTGCACTTCCTCGCCCACGCGCTTGCGGCTGGAGGCGATCGAGTACAGGCGCGGGGTGAGCGGACGCAGGGCGGCCAGCAGGCCGGCATGGTCCCAATCCGCCGGCCAGCGTCGCAGCACGTCGATCAGCTGGTGATCGGCAAGCAACGACGCCAGGCCGGCGGTCTGGGTCGGGGTGAGCAGCGCCTGCAGCTCGTCGGCGCCCGCACGCTCGGCATGTGCGGCCAGCAGCGGCCGCGACAACTTGGTCAGTTCGCGCCGGGTGGCCAGCCACTCGTGCAGGGCCAGGGTCTCTTCGCCGACGGTGACCGTGGCATGACTGTCCAGGCGCAGCGTCTGCAGCACCGCATCCACCAGCGCGGGCGGATTGCGATGACGGACGCCCAGCGCATCGCCGGGCTCGTAGGCCAGCCCGCTGCCTTCCAGCGACAATTCCAGATGGCGCACGCGCTTGCTCGGCAAGGCGTACACGCGGAACTGCGGGCCCTTGAAGTCGCGCCCGCTGACGACCTGGTTGGCCAGTACTTCGGCAGCGAAGGGGTGCTGATGCGACCACACCGGCGCGGCCGCACCGCTGCGCAACGGCGTGATGGTGGCCGAGGGCGGGCCGCTCTTGAGCTGTTCGCGCGCGTGCCTGAGCGCTTGCGCGCGCCACGGCGCAGCGACGCTGTCGATATCCAGGTCGGCTTCGCCGCGCGGCTGCACGCGGCTGCCGCCGAGTTCGGCCAGGCGGTCGTCGATACGGCGGGCGATGCCGCAGAATTCCGCGTAACTGGAATCGCCCAGGCCCAGCACTGCGTACTTGAGCTCGGGCAGCTTGGGCGCGCGGCGGCTGGCCAGGAACTCCACCAGCCCGATCGCATCGTCCGGCGGGTCGCCTTCGCCCTGGGTGCTGATGACCACGTAGAGCAGCCGTTCGCTGGCCAGCTCACGGGTGGGGTACTGGTCGGCGCGCAGCAGGCGCACGCTCAGGCCGGCGGCCTCGGCCTCGCTCGCCAGCTGCTCGGCTTCGCGGCGGGCATTGCCGGTCTGGCTGCCGTACAGCACGGTCAGGCGCTGGCTCTCCTGCGCCGGCGCGTGCGGCTGGCCGCCCGGCAGCACCGCCAGCGAGCGCGGTGGCTGGCCCTGGGCCAGGCCGGCGGTGTAGCCGGACAGCCACCACAGCGACGCGGCATCCAGGCCGTCGACCAACCGGTCCAGCAGCGCCTTGCGCTCGTCGGGCAAGGGGCTGGGCGGTAGCGCGGAACTGGCGGCGGTCATTCGGATCCAGGGCGGTTGATGAGACCGGCGATGTTAGGGATGCGTTGCCGCGGCCAGAAAGGATGAGCCGTTATCGCGTTATGCCGGCCGCTTATTTGGGTGCGGGCGGCCTGCGCTACACACTGCGACGCCTTGCCCTACCATCGGCTGGTCTGCCCCGCCGACGCCCACGACACCCCGATGACCCTGTTGCCCCTGTCACACCTGGATCGGCTCGAGGCCGAAAGCATCCACATCCTGCGCGAGGTCGCCGCCGAATTCCGGGCCCCGGTGATGCTGTATTCGGTGGGCAAGGACAGCTCGGTGCTGCTGCACCTGCTGCTCAAGGCCTTCGCACCGTCGCCGCCACCGATTCCGTTGCTGCATGTGGACACGCGCTGGAAGTTCGGCGAGATGATCGCCTTCCGCGACCGCCGTGCGGCCGAGACCGGCGTGGACCTGCGCGTGCACATCAACCCCGACGGCATCGCCCAGGACGTCGGCCCGATCAGCCACGGTGCGGCGGTGCATACCGACATCATGAAGACCCAGGGCCTGAAGCAGGCGCTGGAGCAGGGCGGTTTCGATGCGGCGATCGGCGGGGCGCGCCGCGACGAGGAGAAATCGCGTGCCAAGGAGCGCGTGTTCTCGTTCCGCAATGCGCGTCATCGCTGGGATCCCAAGAATCAGCGCCCGGAGCTGTGGAATCTCTACAACGCGCGCACCAAGCCCGGCGAAAGCGTGCGCGTGTTTCCGCTCTCCAACTGGACCGAGCTGGATATCTGGCTGTACATCTACCGCGAACGGATACCGGTGGTACCGCTTTACTTTGCCGCGCCGCGCCCGGTGGTGGAGCGCGACGGCGCCTGGATCATGGTCGACGACGACCGCCTGCCGCTGCACGACGGCGAGACGCCGCAGCTGCGCTCGGTGCGTTTCCGTACGCTGGGCTGCTATCCGCTGACCGGCGCGATTGAATCGACGGCAGACACGCTGGAGGCGGTGATCGCCGAAATGCTGGTCAGCACCAGCTCCGAGCGCCAGGGCCGCATGATCGATCATGCGCCGGGTGCGTCGATGGAGCAGAAGAAGCTCGAGGGGTATTTCTGATGGGCCGGGAATTGGGAATCGGGAATGGGGAATCGGAACAGCAGTTCGCCGCGAACCAGATGAGGGAGGAGGCTGCCTTTGCGATTCCCGATTCCCGATTCCCGATTCCCGGCGCCATCGGCGCCTACCTGCACCAGCACGAAGCCAAGCCGCTGCTGCGCTTCATCACCTGCGGCAGCGTGGACGATGGCAAGAGCACCTTGATCGGGCGCTTGCTGTACGACAGCAAGCGCCTGTTCGACGACCAGCTTGCCGCGCTGCAGAGCGATAGCCGCCGGCATGGCACGCAGGGCGAGGGCATCGACTATGCGTTGTTGATGGATGGGCTGGCCGCCGAGCGCGAGCAGGGCATCACCATCGATGTGGCGTACCGCTATTTCGATACCGACCAGCGCAAGTTCATCGTCGCCGATTGCCCCGGGCACGAGCAGTACACGCGCAACATGGCCACCGGCGCATCCACCGCCGATGTTGCGGTGGTGCTGGTGGATGCGCGCAAGGGACTGTTGGCGCAGACGCGCCGGCACAGTTACATCGTGTCGTTGCTGGGCATCGGCCACGTGGTGCTGGCGGTCAACAAGATGGACCTGGTGGACTACGACGCGCAGGTGTTCGCCGACATCGCCGAGGGCTATCGCGCGCTGGCCGCGCAGTTGGGTATTGCCGATGTGCAGTGCATTCCGCTATCGGCACTGGAGGGCGAAAATCTGTCCAGCGCCTCGATGCGGATGCCGTGGTATGGCGGCCCGCATCTGTTGCAGCATCTTGAAACCGTGCAAGTGGAGACGCCGGAAGCCGGCAGCGGCTTCCGGCTGCCGGTGCAGTGGGTCAATCGCCCGCATCAGCACTTCCGTGGCTACGCCGGCACCATCGCGGCCGGGCAGGTGCGTGTTGGCGATGCGGTGGTGGTGGTGCCGTCCGGGCGCCGTACGCAGGTGGCATCGGTGCTGGATGCCAACGGCGAGGTCGACAGCGCACGCGCCGGCCAGGCGGTCACGCTGACCTTGCGCGAGGAAATCGATATCAGCCGTGGCGACATCATCGCCGCCGTCGACGACCCGCCGGAAGTGGCCGACCAGTTCGCCGCGCATCTGCTGTGGATGGACGATGCCGCCTTGCTGCCGGGGCGCCCGTACTGGCTCAAGATCGGTACCCGCACGGTCACCGTGAGCATCAGCGAGATCAAGCACAAGGTCGATGTGAACACGCAGGAGCGCCTGGCCGCCAAGCGGCTGGAGCTCAATGAGGTGGGCTACTGCAATCTGGCGTTGGACGAGCCGATCGCGTTCTCGCCGTATGCGCGCAATCGCGTGCTGGGCGGTTTCATCCTGATCGACCGGCAGAGCAATGCCACGGTGGCCGCCGGCACGCTGGAGTTCGCGCTACGCCGCGCCGGCAACGTGCACTGGCAGCATCTGGATGTGGATCGCGCCGCGCGTGCGCGCATCAAGGGCCAGAGCCCGCGCGTGCTGTGGTTCACCGGCCTCTCGGGCGCGGGCAAATCCACGGTCGCCAACCTGGTCGACAAGCGCCTGCATGCGCTGGGCTATCACACCTTCATCCTGGACGGCGACAACGTGCGCCACGGGCTCAACCGCGATCTGGGTTTCACCGACGAAGACCGGGTGGAAAACATCCGCCGCGTGGCCGAGGTGGCGCGGCTGATGGCCGATGCCGGCCTGATCGTGCTGGTGAGCTTCATCTCGCCGTTCCGTGCCGAACGGCAACTGGCGCGCGAGCGCTTCGACGACGGGGAATTTGTCGAAGTATTCGTGGACGTGCCGCTGGCGGTCGCCGAGGCGCGCGATGTGAAGGGGCTGTACCGCAAGGCGCGGGCCGGGCAGATCCCCAACTTCACCGGTATCGATTCGCCCTACGAGGCGCCGGAAGCGCCGGAGGTCCATCTTCACGCCGATGGTGAGAACGTAGAGGCGCTGGCGCGTCATGTGCTCGAGTTTCTCGGGCTGGAACGCTGAGCTTGGCTGACAGGACATAGCGGCAGGCGGCAGGTGGGTGGGGGGCAACGCGAAGCCGCAATGCATGAATGCGTACATGCAGAGGCCGCGCGGCGGCCGCGCCCTTCCGACAGCCTCGCCGCCGTGTCCGTGGCTGTGCTGACCAGCGCATCGCGCCGACGACAGCAAGGGTCTTTGGTCATGGTGCAAAGCACGCCCTTTCTGTCAACTCCATGGCGGCTAGGTCGTTAAACTTTCGACGTACCCCGCCAGGATGTTCTGATGCTTGTTCGACCCAGCGCGCGTTTCGGCGCAGCGCTCTTGTTGGCCGTCACGCTGGCCGGTTGCAGCCGTCAGGCCGCCGCGCCGGCCGCCGCCAAACCCATCCCGGTCTCTGTGCAGGCGGTGACCACCCAGCCCTGGAACTCGACCGTGCAGTCGATCGCCACCGTGCGCGCGCGCGAATCCGTGGCGCTGACCGCGGCAGTGAGCGATGTGGTGGAGCAGGTCAACTTCGACAGTGGCGACGAGGTCAAGGCCGGGCAGCTGCTGCTGCGGCTGCGCGGCAACTCGCAGCAGGCGGCGCTGACCGCGGCCCAGGCCACCTTCGAGGAAACCGACCAGCTGTACCGGCGCCAGTTGAGCCTGGTTGGCCAGCAACTGGTGGCCAAGTCCACCGTCGATACGCAACGCGCGCTGCGCGACGCGGCGCAGGCGCGCGTGCAGCAGATGCGCGCGGAGATCACCGACCGCGAGGTGCGTGCGCCGTTCTCCGGCGTGCTCGGCATCCGCCAGATCAGCCCGGGCTCGTTGATCACTTCCAGCACGGTGATCGCCACGCTGGACGATGTGGCGCGCATGTACGTGGACTTCCAGGTGCCGGAATCGCAGTTCGGGCTGGTGCAGCTCGGCAATACCGTCAACGGCACAGCGGCGGCGTACCCGGGCCAGCAGTTCGAGGGCGTGGTGGCGGCGATCGATTCGCGTATCGACGAGACCACCCGCTCGGTGACGGTGCGGGCGGATTTCCCCAACGGCGATCGCCGGCTGCGCCCGGGCATGTTGCTGGATGTGCGGCTGTTCCAGCCGGCGCGGCAGGCGGTCGTGATCCCGGAGATCGCGGTGGTGCAGGTGGGGCGCGAGTCCTACGTGTTCCGGGTCAAGCCCGACAGCAGCGTGGAGCGCGCCGACGTGCGCCTGGGCGAGCGCCGCGACGGCAAGGTGGAAATTCTAGACGGCGTCAAGGCCGGTGAGCGCATCGTGGTGGACGGCACCGGCAAGCTGCGTCCGGGGCTGAAGGTGGTCGATCAGGCCGCACCTGCGCCGGCAGCGGCGCGCCCGCAGGCAGCCCGATGAAACTCTCCGACCTGTCCATTACCCGCCCGGTGATGGCGGTGGTGATGAGCCTGCTGCTGATCGTGCTGGGGGTGATGTCGTTCACCCGGCTGACCTTGCGCGAGTTGCCGGCGATCGACCCGCCGATCGTGTCGGTGGATGTGGAATACACCGGCGCGTCGGCGGCGGTGGTGGAAAGCCGCATCACCCAGGTATTGGAAGACGCACTGGCCGGCATCGAAGGCATCGAGACCATCGAGGCGCGCAGCCGCAATGGCTCGTCCGACATCAGTATCGAATTCGTGCAGTCGCGCGATGTGGAAGCGGCCGCCAACGACGTGCGCGATGCGGTCAGCCGTGTCTCCGACCGCATGCCCGACCAGGCGCGCCCGCCGGAGATTTCCAAGGTCGAGGCCGACGCCGACCCCATCCTGTGGCTCAACATGAGCTCCAGCACGATGGACACGCTGCAGCTGTCCGACTACGCCGAGCGCTACGTAGTGGACCGCTTCTCCAGCCTGGACGGCGTGGCGCAGGTGCGTATCGGCGGGCGCCAGCGCTATGCGATGCGCATCTGGCTGGACCGCGATCAACTGGCCGCGCGCGAACTCACCGTGGCCGATGTGGAAGCGGCGCTGCAGAACGAGAACGTGGAGCTGCCGGCCGGCAGCATCGAATCGGCGCAGCGCGATTTCACCCTGCGCGTGGAGCGCAGCTATCTCAAGCCCGAGGACTTTGCCAAGCTGCCGCTCAGCAAGGGCGAGGGCGGCTATGTGGTGCGCCTGGGCGACGTGGCCAGGGTCGAGCTGACCTCGGCCGAGCGCCGCGCCTACTTCCAGAGCAACGGCGTGCCCAATGTGGGCCTGGGCATCGTGCGCAACTCCACCGCCAACGCGCTGGACGTTGCACGCGAGGCACGCGCGCAGGCCGAAGAGGTACAGAAGTCGCTGCCGCAGGGCACCAACATCTTCGTCGCCTTCGACACCACGACGTTTATCGATGCGGCGGTGGAGCGCGTGTACCACACGCTGATCGAAGCGGTGGTGCTGGTGCTGGTGGTGATCTGGGTGTTCCTGGGCAGCGCACGCGCGGCGCTGATTCCGGCGGTGACGGTGCCGGTGTGTCTGATCGCCGCATTCATCGCGCTGTACGCGTTCGATTTTTCGATCAACCTGCTGACCTTGCTCGCGCTGGTGCTGTGTATCGGCCTGGTGGTGGACGATGCGATCGTGGTGGTGGAAAACATCCAGCGCCGCATTGACCTGGGCGAGCCGCCGCTGGTGGCCGCCAGGCGCGGTACCGGGCAGGTTGCCTTCGCGGTGATTGCCACCACCGCGGTGCTGGTGGCGGTGTTCCTGCCGGTGGGCTTTCTGGAAGGCAATACCGGGCGCCTGTTCCGCGAGCTGGCGGTGGCATTGGCAGCGGCGGTGGCGATCTCGGCCTTCGTGGCGCTGACGCTGACGCCGATGATGTCGTCCAAGCTGTTGCGCGCGCATGGGCAGGCCAAACCCAATCGCTTCCATCGCTGGTTCGATGGCCGCATGCAGGCGGTGTCCGGCGCGTACGGACGCTCGCTGGAGCGGCATGTGCATCGCACCTGGATCTTCGCGCTGCTGATGCTGTTGGCGCTGGGCGCCAGCGCGTGGTTGATGGGCCGGATTCCCTCCGAGCTGGCCCCGGCCGAAGACCGCGGCAACTTCCAGATCATGATCGACGGGCCCGAGGGCGCGGGCTTCGATTACACCGTGGGGCAGATGCATCAGGTCGAGACGATCCTCGGCCCCTACGTGGGGCCGGACAAGCCGATCGTGCGCGCCAATCCGCGCGTGCCCGGCGGCTTCGGCAGCAGCGAGGAGATGCATACCGGCCGGGTCAGCGTGTTCCTGCAGGACTGGGAGCAACGCACGCGCCCGACCACCGAAGTGGCCGACGAACTGCAGCAGAAACTCAACGTGCTCAGCGGCGTGCGTGCACGCACGCAGGTGAGCGGCGGCCTGGTGCGCAGCCGCGGGCAGCCGTTCCAGCTGGTGCTGGGCGGGCCGGATTATGCGGAGATCGCGCAGTGGCGCGACCGCATCCTGCGGCGCATGGAAGCCAATCCCGGCCTGGTCGGCCCGGACTCGGACTACAAGGAAACCCGCCCGCAGATGCGCGTGAACATCGACCGCCTGCGTGCGGCCGACCTGGGCGTGCCGGTCACCGCGATCGGGGGCGCGCTGGAAGCGATGATGGGCTCGCGCCGCGTCACCACGTTCGTGGACAACGGCGAGGAGTACGACGTGATGCTGCAGGCCGGGCGCGAAGGCCGCATGGCGCCGGAAGACCTCACCGCCATCCGCGTGCGCTCCACGCGTGGCGAGCTGATTCCGCTGTCCAACCTGGTCACGCTCAGCGAAGTGGCCGAGGCCGGTACCCTGAACCGCTTCAACCGCCTGCGTGCGATCACCATCAGTGCCGGCCTGGCGCCGGGCTACCCGCTCGGCGAGGCCATTGCCTGGGCGCAGCAGGCCGCGCGCGAGGAACTGCCCGAGTATGCGCAGGTGGACTGGAAGGGCGAATCGCGCGAGTACCAGCAATCCGGCAGCGCGGTATTGCTGACCTTCGGCATGGCCCTGCTGGTGGTGTACCTGGTGCTGGCCGCGCAGTTCGAGAGCTTCGCCCATCCACTGGTGATCATGCTCACCGTGCCGCTGGCGGTGCTCGGCGCGCTGGTCGGCCTGTGGCTCACCGGCGGCACGCTCAACCTGTTCAGTCAGATCGGCATCGTGATGCTGGTGGGCCTGGCGGCCAAGAACGGCATCCTGATCGTGGAGTTCGCCAATCAGTTGCGCGACGAAGGCCGCAGCGTGCACGCGGCGATCGTGGAATCGGCATCGGTGCGCCTGCGTCCGATCCTGATGACCTCGATCGCCACCGTGGTCGGCGCGATTCCGCTGGTGGTGGCCGGTGGGCCCGGCTCGGCCAGCCGCGCCACGATCGGCGTGGTGGTGATCTTCGGCGTGTCGCTGTCCACGCTGCTGTCGCTGTACGTGGTGCCGGCGTTCTACAGCCTGATCGCGCCATTCACCAAGTCGCCCGAAGCGGTGGCGCGCGAGCTGGAAACCCTGGAGGCGCAGACGCCGTCGGTAGGCGGGCACGCCTGAGCACGGCAGGCTGCTGACGGGCCGCAGTGCCATGCCCGTGCCTGCCGTGTGGGTGTCTGCGCAGCCGCCGCATCAGTTGCGCAATGACTAAGGTCACATGACAGTCATGCCCGGCTATGGTCGACTCCTGCGGTTATCCTGACCGGAATCGCCAATGCGTCGTCTTGCCTGCCTGCTTGCTCCCTCTCTCCTTGCGCTGTGCTGCGGCACCGCGCTGGCGCAGTCCTCCGGCGAGCCGGTCCCCAATGGCCGCCTGCCGACCTGGGCGGTGCCCGAGCGCTACAGCCTGGCGTTCAAGATCGACCCGGACCAGGCCGAGTTCAGCGGCCGCAGCAGCATCCGCGTGCAGCTCAAGCGGGCCTCCGACCATCTGTGGCTGCACGGCAAGGAGTTGAAGGTCAGCAAGGCCACGGTCCAGCCGGCCAAGGGCAAGGCGCTGACCGCCCGCTACGTGCAAGCCGATGCGCAGACCGGCGTGGTGCGCCTGGATTTCGGCCGCACGCTGCAGCCGCAGACGCTTACCGTGGACATCGTCTACAGCGCGCCGCTCAACCAGCAGCTGCAGGGCCTGTATCAGGTGAAGTACCAGGGCCAGGCCTATGCGATGACGCAGATGGAGCCGATCAGCGCGCGCTATGCGTTCCCCGGGTTCGACGAGCCGGCGTTCAAGACCCCGTTCGACCTCAGCCTGACTGTGCCCACCGACGACCAGGCGCTGGCCAACACCATCGCCACCTCGACCAAGCCGGCCGGCAAAGGCTGGAAGACGGTGAGCTTCGCCCCGACCGTGCCGCTGCCGACCTACCTGGTCGCCTACGCCGCCGGCCCCTGGGACGTGGTGGACGTGCCGGCCATGCCGGCCACCACGCAGCGCCCCAATCCGACCCCGTTGCGCGGCATTGCCGCCAAGGGCCAGGGCCCGCGCATCACCCCGGCGCTGGACCAGACCCCGGCGATCATCGCCGCGCTGGAGGACTATTACGCCTTCGGTTATCCGTTCGACAAGCTCGATCTGGTCGCCGCCCCGGACTTCAGCGCCGGCGCGATGGAAAACCCCGGGTTTGTCACCTTCCGCGACTGGCTGCTGCTGCTGGACAAGGACTCGCCGGCAGAGAACGTGCAGCGCTCCTTCAACACCAATGCCCATGAGCTGGCCCACCAGTGGACCGGCGACGCCGTCACCATGGAATGGTGGGACGACCTGTGGTTGAACGAGGCGTTTGCCACCTGGATGCAGCAGAAGATCACCATGCAGCTGCACCCGGAGTACCGCGCCAATCTGGACCGCATCGCCGGTGCCCAGCATGCGATGGACAACGACAGCCTGGTCAGCGCACGCAAGATCCGCCAGCCGATCACCGGCAACGGCGATATCGAAACCGCCTTCGACGGCATCACCTACCAGAAGGGTGCGGCGGTGCTGGCGATGTTCGAAGCCTTCGTCGGCGAAGATGTGTTCCGCGAGGGCATGCGCGCCTACATCGCCAAGCATAAATTCGGCAACGCCACCGCCGACGATCTGGTCGATGCGATCGCCGCCGCCGCCGGCAAGGGCGAAGAGTTCAAGGCCGCATTCCGCAGCTTCCTCAATCAGCCGGGCGTGCCGTACCTGCAGACCCAGCTCGCCAGTGAAGGCGGCAAGACCGTGGTCAGGCTGCAGCAGCAGCGCTACCTGCCGCTGGGCTCCACCGGCGCGGCCGCGCAGCAATGGGGCGTGCCGGTGTGCGTCAAGTACGGCAAGGGCAAGGACCAGGTCGGCACCGCCTGCCAGATGCTCGACGGCGCCAGCGGCAGCATCGTGCTGGACGGCGCCGGCAAGAACACCTGGGTGTTCCCGAATGCGCGTGGCGCCGGCTATTACCGCTTCAGCCTGCCGAAGAAGCAGCTGGCCGCACTGGGCAAGCAGGTCGGCCAGCTCGACGACAACGAACAGCTGGCCTATGCCGATGCGATCGATGCGGCCTACCGCCATGGCGATGCCGACAGCGACGCGGTGCTGGCAGCGCTCAGGCAATTGGCGCCGTCCGCGTCGGCCGATGTGTCCACCGCGCTGCTGAACCGCTTCGTGTGGATCTGGCGCTACCAGGCCACCAGCGAGGCCCAGCGCGGCGCATTGCGCAAGGTGGCCGAACAGGCCTATCTGCCGCGTCTGCGTCAGCTGGGTTACACGCGGCGTAGCGGCGAATCGATCGACGACACCAGCTTGCGTTCGGCGCTGGCCGGCCTGTTCGCGCTGCGCCTGCAGAACGCGGAGGTGCGCAAGGCACTGCTCGCGCAGGGCGATGCGGTACTGGCCGGCGGCAACGGCGCACTGGACTTCTCCAAGGCCAATCCGGATCTGCTCGGCACTGCGCTGGCAGTGACCGCGCAGGAGCGCGGCGCACCGGCGGTGCAGGCCTTGATCGCTGCGCTGCGCACGCACGCCGACCCGGCGCAGCGCAACGCCATGATCGCCGCCCTGGGCGCGGTGCAGGACCCGGCGCTGCTCACCCAGGTGCGTGATTTCGCGCTGACCGATGCGATCAAGGTGGGCGAGATGAAGAGCCTGCTGACGCGCGGCCACAGTTACGAGACCTCGCACGATTCGATGTGGCCGTGGTTTACCGCCAACTTCGACCGCATCGTGCAGCGCAGCGGCTCGTTCGATGGCGGCGGGTTGCCGGCGCTGGGTGCGTCCGGTGGCTGCAGCGTGGAAGAAGCCGACCGCCTGGATGCGTTCTTCAAACCGCGCCTGGCCACGCTCAGCGGTGCCGACCGTGGCATGGCCCAGACCGGCGAGACCATCCGCCTGTGCGCCGCGCTCAAGCAGGCGCAGACCGCCAGGCGCTGAGTCGCCGGCTTGCGGCCGGGGTGCGCGGTATCGACGGTGTCGATGCTGCGCGATCCGGAGCGGCGAACGAAACGACTGCGCTCACCGTCAGGCGCGCAGCCGGTGCCTGGAATCGGCATGTGCCACGCGTACACTCCGGTTCCGGGCGCGCCTTCCGTATCCACCTGGCGACTGCCCGTTACGTTTTGTCAGCCACTGCAGGGACGAAGCGATGGACGAATATTGATGCTGCATGGAGATGGCTTCGTGCTGCGCCGCTGGCGCCAGGACGATCTGGGTGCCTTGCTGCTGCACGCCAACGACCCGCTGGTGCCGCGTGGGTTGAGTGAGCGCTTTCCGCATCCGTATACGCGCGCCGACGGCGAGGCTTTCCTGGCCGGACGCGTGGTCGACCTGCAACACCCGGTGCTGGCCATCGAGATCGACGGCCAGGCCTGCGGCACGATCGCGGTGCGTCCGGGGCAGGGCGAGCGACGCTTTTCGGCCGAGCTGGGCTACTGGATCGGCAGCGCGTACTGGGGCCGTGGCTGGATGACGCGCATCGTGGCCACTTATGTGGACTGGGCACTGCAGACCTTTCCCCTCTATCGCGTCCAGGCCACCGTGCTCGACACCAACCCGGCATCGGCCAGGGTGCTGCTGCGCAACGGCTTTGTCGAAGAAGGCGTCAGCCGCTGCGCGGTCATGAAGCCGGATGGATTGCACGATCTGCGCGTGTTCGCGCGGGTGGAGTTGCCGGCCGATCTGCACTGATCCCGGCCATGTGCGTTGGCGAACGCGTTGGCCAGGCGCGTCTGCGCGCTGCGGGTTGACGCAGATCCATCACCGGCATCGGCGCCGATCCCGCGTGTCCCGCATGGCGTCAACGTCAAACTGAGTCCTGTGGGCTGCAGGGCCCCGAAGGACGCGCGTCGGCTGTCTCGTGTACGGCTCGTTGCGCCAGTGGCTTACCATCGTCGCCAATGCGTCTGCACCGCCGGCGATGCCGGCGTGCAGGATGACGAACACCGCTGGTGGCGGAAAGGGGCGAGACGGTCCCTGCAGACCCGGCAAGCAACACGAACCTTGGACACGACGATGACACAGCATGATGGACGGGGCGCACGCCCGCCGCGCGATGGCGGCAGTTCCGGCGCCTCGCACAATCCCTGGGGCCGGGCCGCGCCGCGCGCACCGGCAGCGCGCCCGCCGGCACAGCAGGCGCCAACGGCTGACCCACTTACTGCCCCGCAGTCCGCGGCTTCGTCGTCCGGCGGCAATGCGCGCGAACTGCGGCTGTATGGCATCAATGCCGTGCAGGCCGTCTTCAAGGCGCGCCCGCAGGCGGTGCGCAAGTTGTATCTGAGCCAGGCGCGCATCCCGCAGTTCAAGGCCTTGCTGGCCTGGTGCGTGGCCCAGCGCATCGGTTACCGCGTGGTCGAGGAGGCCGATCTCAGCAAGCTCGCCGCCAGCACGCACCACGAAGGCGTGGTGGCCGATGTGCTGCGCGTCGCCCCGCAGCCGTTGCAGGACTGGCTGGCCGCGTTGCCGGCCGGGCCGGTGCTGGCACTGTGGCTGGATGGGGTGGGCAACCCGCACAACTTCGGCGCGATTTTGCGTTCGTCCGCACACTTCGGGGTGGCCGGCCTGCTGCTGCCTGCCGGCGCCACGCTGGGGCTGTCCGGTGCAGCCGCGCGCGTGGCCGAAGGTGGCGCCGAAGCGGTGCCGCTGGTGCAGCTGCCCGAGACGGCAACGGCGATGGCGCAGCTGCGCCAGGCCGGTTTTGCGGTGGCCGCCACGCTGGTGGAAGGCGGCCAGGACGTGTTCGCCGCTGCGCTACCGCAGCGGCTGGTGTATGTGATGGGCGCCGAGAGCGAGGGCATGGACCGCCAGTTCGCGCGCGATTGCGACCTGCAGTTGTCGATCCGCGGCAGCGGCAAGGTCGAAAGCCTCAACGTGGCCTCGGCCACCGCGGTGTTCCAGGCCGCCTGGCGTGCCCGTGCACTGGGCGGAACGCCGTGATGCGCCTGTCTGCCTGGCTGCTTGCCGCTGCCTGCGCAGCGAGCGCTGGCGCGAATGCTGAAGCCGCGTCCACGCCTGCCGCACCGCCTCAGGTGCGCACCGATCACGGTGTGGTGCGCGGGCAGTGGCAGGACGACGGCAGTGCGGTGTTTCGCGCGATTCCGTTTGCCGCCCCGCCGCTGGGCGCGTTGCGCTGGCAGCCGCCGCAACCGGCTGCGGCCTGGTCGGAGGTGCGCGATGCCACCCAGGCCGCCACCCCCTGCGTGCAACCGGCGCTGGGCTGGAACAATGCAATGGCCAGGCGCGGCAGCGAAGACTGTCTGTACGTCGAGGTGCAGACGCCAGCGCTGCAGCCGGCCAAGCCGCTGCCGGTGTTCGTGTGGATTCATGGCGGCGCCAATGTGGCCGGCGGCGCCGATGGCCACCTGCCGACCAACCTGGCCGCGCAGGGCATGCTGGTGGTGACGCTGCAGTACCGGCTCGGCGCGCTCGGCTTCCTGTCGCTGCCGGAGCTGCGCGATGGCGACAACCAAGCCGCCGGCAACTACGCCTTGCTCGATCAGATCGCCGCACTGCAGTGGGTGCGCGACAACATCGCGCAGTTTGGTGGCGATCCTGCGCGGGTGACCATCGCCGGGCAGTCGGCCGGCGGCCAGGACGTGGGCTTGCTGATGCTCAGCCCGCTGGCACGCGGGCTGTTCTCGGCGGCGATCGAGCAGAGCGGCACCGCCGGCTTCGGTTTGCCGGCGCGTTCGCTGGAGGACAATCGCGCGCTGGGTGTGGAAATCGCCAGGCGCGCAGGCATCGACGATGCTGCGACACGCCTGGAGCAGTTGCGCGCGTTGCCGGTGGAGCAGGTGATCAAGGCCGGGCAGGGCGTCGACGTGTCGGCACTGGATGACGATGGCTACATCTGGCTGCAGGCGGTCGTCGATGGACGCGTGCTGCCACGTGCGCCGGTCGCGTTGCTGGCCGAAGGGGCACAGGCCAAGGTGCCGCTGTTGATCGGCTACGTGGTGCAGGAGCTGGAGTACGGCGGCAAACAGGGCGCGCAGGCGCGGTTGCGCCGCGACTATCCGGCGCAGGCCGATGCGGTGCTGCAGGCGCAGCGCACGCAGGCCGCGCTGCGTGCCGCGCGTCAGGGCGATGCGGCGATGCAGCTGTCCACCGACCTGACCTTCCGCTGCCCGGCGGTAACCGTCGCCCAGCATCAGGCTGCACTCGGCGTGCCGGTGTGGCATTACGTGTTCGATACCGCCGCACCGGGCGGGCAGGTGACGCACAGCGCCGAGCTGCCGTTCCTGTTCAAGGACCTGCCGATCGGCCAGCCGCCGGTGAGCCTGCAACGCTATTGGGCCGCGTTCGTGCAGCGTGGCAATCCGAATGCCACGGGCTTGCCGGCCTGGCCTGCGTTCGCACCCGGGCATGCGGCGTTGCAGTTCGACGCCAGTGGCGTGCACCCGCTCAAGGACGCGCGCCTGGACGTGTGCGCAGGCGTGGACCTGCCGTAATCGATCGCGCGCACCGAAACGGTGCGCGCGATCGACTCAAGCCAACTCAACTCAGCTCAACGTGCGCTGCCCGGCCCGCAGAAGTAGAAACCGCCGTCGCGCAATTTCGCCGACAGGCCGGTGCAGGTGACGCCGGAGTCAATGCATACGGATACCCGTAACCGGCCATCGCCAACGTATGGCAGCACGGCTGCGCCACGCTCACCGACGACAGCCGCTGCACGGGATGGAGTACCCATGCGTCACCGACGCCGCGACCGGGTGGCATCCGCTTGCCTGGGCGATCAGCATGGCTGTTCTTACTTTTTCTGCAGTCGCACGGCAGCCCCGCCGTTTGCAGCCAATGGCAGCTGCAGGCTGTCGGTAGAGGTGAGCTGGCGCGTGTCGATGCGTACGTCCGTCGGGGCCTGGCCATCGGCGTAGATGGTGGCGGTCCAGCGGCCCTTGCCCAGGAACGCCAACGGCACCGTCAGCGTGCGCGCCTGCTCGTTGGTCATCGCGCCCACGTACCAGTCCTTGCCGCTGCGCCGCGCCAATGCGATGTGCTCGCCGATGGCGCCGTCGAGTGCGCGTGTCTCATCCCAGCTTGCCGGCACATCGCGCAGGAACTGCGCGGCCGGCACGTTTTCGTACTGCTCCGGGCTGTCGGCGACCACCGCGAATGGGCTTTCGTAGACCACATACATCGCCAGTTGCTGCGCGCGGGTGGTCATCACCTGCGGCGCGATGTGCTGCATCGTGAATTCGGCCGGGCGCACATTGCGAAAGCCGCCCGGGGTGTAGTCCATCGGGCCGAGCAACATGCGCGTGAATGGCAGCGTGAGGTTGTGGGTTGCGGTGATGCGCGTGGTCCACTTGTTGTATTCGGCGCCGAGCACGCCTTCCTGCGTGAGGTAATTGGGGTAGGTGCGGGTCAGGCCGGTCGGGTGATAGGCGCCATGCAGGTCCACCAGCAGTTTGTGTTCGGCAGCCTTGCCTAGCAGGCGATGGTAGAAGTCCACCATCTGCTGGTCGTCGCGGTCCATGAAGTCGACCTTGATACCCTTGATGCCGAGCTGCTGATACCAGGCGAGTGCTTCGTCCATGTGCGCATCGAGCGCGCGCCAATGCGCCCATAGCCACAGCCCGACATCACGCTGCCGTGCGTAGGCCACCAGGCCCGGCAGGTCGAGCTGCTCCACCGGCCGGCGGATATCGGCATCGACGTTGTACTGGCCATCGCCGGTGCTGCCGACATACCAGCCGTCGTCGATCAACATGTACTGCAGCTTCAATTGCTGCGCGTGATCGATATAGCGCTCGATCGTGGCGGTATTCATGCCCGGAGTGGCCACCCCGCTGGCCAGACTGCCCGACCACCAGTCCCATGCCGATTTGCCCGCGCGCACCCAGCTCGCATCGAAGGCGGGCGGCGGGTTGAGCGCAGAAATCAGGTTGGATTCGATCAGGCTGGCCGGGCTGTCGCCCAGCATGATCACCCGCCAGGGCGTGGCGAAGTCCTGGCCGTTGGCATCGACGCTGACCGCCAGCGTGGGGTCGTCCAGGCGTGGCGATAATTTCGCCGCGACGCCCAGGCTGCCATCCTCGCGGCCGGTGAGATACAGGCCGGCATAATCGCGCAGGTTGGCCTCGGCAATCGCCAGCGTGGTGCCGCCGGCATCGGTCTGGCAGACCAGCGGCAGTTCCAGCAGATGGTGCGGGCGCAATCTGGATGCGGCGATCGCATCGTATTCGCCCTCGTGGCTGGTTCCAAAGCGCCCCAGGTTCAAGGTCCAGCATGGGTAATCGCTGGGAAAGGCGAAGCCGGTGAGCTCATTGCGAATCCGCACCTCACCGGCGTCGGGCAGCACGTAGCGCAGCGCAACGCCGTCGTCGTAGGCACGCAATTCCACCGTCAGGCGTCGCTGTCTGGGGTCTGACAACTGCACGCGCAACTGGCGGTAGTGATCGCGCGCCTGACGCGTCTTGCCCACGGCCAAGTCGAACCGGCCATCATGCGTTTCGGTCGTGCTGCCCTGCAGCGTCATCGCCTTGCCGAGGATGTTGGCGCGGCCCAGGTCCAGTCCGAGCGGCGCGTCGTCGAGTACGACATTGTTGCGATACAGCACGCGATAGCTTGGCACGCCACCCTCGCGCAGGGTGAATTCCACCTGCGTACGTGCGTCCGGCGATTGCACCTGCAAACGCTGCGCAGCTGCAGGTAGCGCGATCGAAGACAGCAGTACGCACGCCGCCGGTAATGCCGACTGGATCAGGTTTCGCATGAGTCCCTCCTCCTGGGAGCGCCAACCCTAACGCAGAACGGTTGTCGTCGATATCCACCTTGGGGTAACGTTACCTCGCACCATGGCCGCTGAAACAGGGGCGGCAGCCACGGGCGGCATCACGGGAGATGCAAACGGCAAGGCGACGATGGGTTGCTTTGGCGGTTGCGTCGCCGCGGTGTGCACCGTTGCTTGGCAGTAGAGCTTGGGAGAGGCCTCTAATGCTATTGGTTCGCAAGGCGTTCCGCCGTGGAGCGCTGTGGGTGTTGTGTGGTTGCATGGCCTGGGCTGCAGTGGAGGCTGCGCCCGCCGATGTGCAGTCGCCCGGTCCATACGATGTCCGCGTGCTGGCGGGCGGGATGGGGCTGGCAAAGAAGCTTGCCGCCGATGCGCCATGGCTGGCTGCCGACGCAGACTGGAGCATGTCCGGCTGGGTGCGTCCCTCGCGTGCGACTGCCGGCCCGGCATTGATCGCCGGGATGGGCGATCCGAAGTCGGCCGGGCGTTATTTCGCGATCGACAACGGCCGGCTCGCCTTCGTGCAGGGTGCCGATACTGTGCTGCGCAGCAAGCAGGCGCTGCCTGCGGGGGCCTGGACGCAGGTGGCTGCGGTGGCGCAGGGCGGGCGGTTGGCGCTGTACGCCAATGGCCGCCAGGTCGCCAGCGGTGCGGTCCGCCAGGGCGCGGTCGCGCCCGTGCTGATGTTCGGTCCACGCGAGCAGCCCGCCGTCTATACGCAGCACTTGGGTGGCGAGATCGCCGGTTTCCTTGCGCACTCCGCTGCACTGGATGCGCCGGCCATCGCGCAGCTTGCGGCCAAGGCGCCGGACCCGGCCTTGCAGCGTTTCGAAGACGCCTCGCCGGCCTGGCAGGTCCAGGTCAGGCAGATGGCTGGCCAGGTCGCACCGCAGCCGCCCGCAACGCTGCCGCGCAGCGCGGCGGCCTTCTCTGCGCCGGTCGCCAAGCCGGTACAGCCGACGCCCGCGTTGCAGCCGCTGGATGCAGCGGCATGGCGGGTCGGCGCGTGGGAACTGGCTGCGGCGCCGGAGCTTGGGCAGGCCACCGGCGCCAGCCTGTCGCGCGGTGATGACAGCGGCGGCGCTGCGGCCTGGCGCGTGGCCACCGTACCGGGCACCGTGCTCACCACGCTGGTCGATCGGGGCGTGTATCCGGACCCGGATATCGGTCTCAACAACATGGCCATTCCCGAATCGCTGAGCCGGCAGGACTGGTGGTACCGCAGCCGTTTCGATCTGCCCGCTGCAGCGCAGGGCAAGCGGCTGGAACTGCTGTTCAACGGCATCAACTACGCGGGCGAGGTCTGGGTCAACGGCACCCAGGTCGGGCGTACGCGCGGTGCGTTCGCACGCGGCCGCTTCGATGTCAGCAAGCAGCTCAAGGCTGGCCGCAACATCATTGCCGTGCGCGTCTCGCCGCCGCCGCATCCGGGCATCGCGCATGAGCAGTCGATGACCGCGGGCGTGGGCGAGAACGGCGGTGTGCAGGCACTGGACGGGCCGACCTTCATCGCCAGCGAAGGCTGGGACTGGATTCCGGCGGTGCGCGATCGCAACGCCGGGCTGTGGCAGGACGTGCAGTTGCACGCCACCGGGCCGCTGGCGCTCGGCGACACCCGGGTGGTGACGACGCGGCTGGCCCCGGATCACCGGCGTGCCGAGCTTGAAATCAGCGTGCCATTGCGCAACGACAGTGCCGCGGGGGTGCAGGGCACCCTGCAACTGGCCATCGGCGATGTGCGCATCCAGCGGCAGGTCAACGTGCCGGCCGGTGGTACCACGCTCACGCTCAGCGCCGCCGATACGCCGGAACTGGTGATCGCCAATCCGCGCCTGTGGTGGCCCAACGGTTATGGCGAGCCTGCGTTATATACCTTGCAGGCCAGCGTCGAGGTGGCCGGTACGCCATCGGACACGCAGCAGCTGCGCTTCGGCATTCGCGAGGTCGGCTACGAGCTGTCGCTGTTCGACCAGGACGGTGCGCTGCGCCGCGTGCTGGTGGATTTCAACAAGGCACGTCAGCGTGGCGAACGCATCGTCGATGCCCGCCACAGTGCGATCCGCCCCGTGCCCGGCGGCGATGCGCAATCGTTCTATCCCGGCGCGCAGGCATCGCCGGCAGTCACGCCGCTGAGCGATGACGCGCTGGCGCCGTACCTGGCCATCCGCATCAATGGCGTGCGCATTGCCGTCAAGGGCGGCAACTGGGGCATGGACGACTGGCGCAAGCGTGTCTCGCGCGAGCGGCTGGAGCCGTACTTCCGCCTGCAGCGCGATGCGCATTTCAACGTGGTGCGTAACTGGGTGGGGCAGAACACCGAAGCCAGCTTCTTCGAGCTGGCCGACGAATACGGCATGCTGGTGCTCAACGACTTCTGGCAGTCCACCCAGAACTACAACATGGAACCGGCCGATGCGGCGCTGTTCCTGGACAATGCCGCCGAGGTGATCAAGCGCTTCCGCAACCATCCCTCCATCGTGCTGTGGTTCGGCCGCAACGAGGGCGTGCCCGCACCCATCCTCAACGAAGGGCTGGATGCGCTGGTGGCCGAGCTCGATGGCACGCGCTGGTACACCGGCAGTTCCAACCAGGTCAATCTGCAGGGCAGCGGCCCGTACAACTACCGCGAGCCGGTGGGGTACTTCAACGCCCTGGCACAGGGCTTTTCGGTGGAAGTGGGCACGCCCTCGTTCTCCACCCTGGAGTCGTTCAAGGCCTCCGTCCCGGCGGCGCAGGACCAGTGGCCGATCAGCGATGCCTGGGCCTATCACGACTGGCACCAGTCCGGTAACGGCGACACCGCCAGCTTCATGCGTTCGCTCACCGACAAGCTGGGTGCGCCCACCAGCCTGGAAGATTTTGAGCGCAAGGCGCAGTTGCTCAACTACGACACCCATCGCGCCATCTTCGAAGGCTTCAACGCGCAGCTGTGGACCAAGAACAGCGGGCGCCTGCTGTGGATGAGCCATCCGGCCTGGCCCAGCAACATGTGGCAGATCTACAGCCACGACTACGACACCCACGCGGCCTACTACGGCGTGCGCAATGCGGCGGAGATGCTGCATGTGCAGATGAACCTGCCCGGCCACGAGGTGGTGGTGGTCAACAATGCCAGCGACCCGGTACGTGGCCTGCGTGTGCGTGCAGAGGTCTACAGCAGCAATGGCGCATTGCTGCAGCAGCGCGAACAGGCCGTGGACGCCGCGCCCGTTGCGGTCTCGGCACCGGTGCTGCAACTGGCGCCGTTGCTCAAGGACACCAACGGGCTGGGGTTTGTGCGGCTGCAATTGCTCGATCGCGATGCGGTCGTGCGTTCGCGCAATTTCTACTGGGTGGCGCGCGATGCGGCGGCCATGCGTGGCCTGGATGCGCTGGCGGCAGTGCCGGTGCAGCTCAGCACGCAGCTGCAGGAGGGGGCCGAGCCGGTGCTGCGCGCCACCGTGCGCAATGCCTCGCAGCAGGTGGCGCTCAATACCAAGCTGACCCTGGTGGACGCGCAGGGCCAACGCATCCTGCCGGCCTACTACAGCGACAACTATCTCAGCCTGGTGCCGGGCGAGCAGCGCGAGGTCGAGATCCGCGGCCCGTCCGCGGCGAGCCTGCGCAACGCCACGCTGCAGGTGCGCGGCTGGAATGTCGAGCCATCAACAGGCGTTGCCAACGGACTTCCGTAACGGCGCCGACGAGTTGCCACGCCGTGCCCCTGCACGGCGTTCGCACTGCCGCGCCGATTGCGCGTCAGCCAATACCGCATTGCCGTTGCTGCAATGCCATTCGAAACGGTCGTGGATTGTCGTCATCCCTGGGAGGGGACCATGAACAAGTTGCATCGCAGTACGCGTCACACCCCGCTGGCCGCCGCGCTGGCGGCTGCACTCACACTGGTCGCGGCAACTGCCGCAGCGCAGGAAGCCGGCAGTACGGCCGGCGTCACCGAGCTGGACAAGGTCATGGTCAAGGGCGTGCGCGGCGCGCAGGCCGAGGCCATCGAGAACAAGCGCACCGCCGCGCAGATCATCGACTCGATCTCTGCAGAAGACATCGGCAAGCTGCCCGACGTCACCATCACCGATTCGCTGCAGCGCGTGCCCGGCGTGCAGATCCGGCGCTCGGCCGGCGAGGGCTCGCAGCTCAATATCCGCGGCATGCCGCAGGTGCAGACCACGATGAATGGCGAGTTGTACCTGAGCGCCGGTGGCGGCGATCAGTTCGGCCAACCCAACATCGGACGTGCGCAGCCGGACTTCGTCGACATTCCGCCGACGCTGTTCAGCGGCGTGGACGTGATCAAGTCGCCGACCGCCGCGGACCTGGATGGCGGCATCAGCGGCACGGTGTCGCTGAAGACACGGCGCCCGTTCGACCTGCCCGAAGGCTGGACCTTCAGCGGCCAGGCCGAAGGTTCCTACGGCGACCGCGTGCAGGAACTCAACGAGCTGTACTCGGGCCTGGCCAGTTTCCGCACCGAGCGCTGGGGCGCGTTGCTGGCGGTGTCGTACTCCGATGCCACGCTGGAAAACAAGCACCCCAGCGTGTATTCCAACGGCGCGCAGAAATCCACCGAGCAGAACGTGGGCTTCGATTTCAACGGCGATGGCCGCATCGGCAGCAATACCGATCCGTCCAACCTGCCACGCGACTATTTCTACAACTGGGTCGCCACCGAGCTGGATAACCGCAGCACCGACCGCCAGCGCACCGGCGTCAACGGCTCGTTCCAGTTCAACATCAACGATTCGTGGACGGTGCTGGCCGATGCGGCCTATACCAAGCTCGAAGACCAGGACACCTCGGTGGCCGCACAGCTGCACACCGGCTGGGCCACCAACCAGTTGCAGCCCGGATCGGTGGTCGATTCCAATGGCGTGCTGGAATACGGCCAGTTCCGCTACAACCGCTTCCAGGCGCATTCGATGGCCGGCGTGGCCGATTCGGATTCGCTCAACACCAACCTGGAGCTGCGCTTCGACGACGGCGGTCCGTTCCGTGCCTCGTTCCGTTGGGTGCATGGCGATGCGCAGCGTACCTACGACGAAGCGCGCGCCGATGCGGTGGTGACACGCGGCGACCAGATCACGCGCGCCGGCGGCGTCACGCAATGGGCCAATGCCAACGGACTGCCGACGGTGGATGCCTCGGTGGATTTCCGCGGCACCTATCCGGCAGTCAACCTCGGTACCGACGTGTCCAACCCGGACAACTGGCAGCTGATGTCGACCTGGGCGCAGGGCAACAAGATCGAAGCGACGATGGACGCGTTCCGCGCCGACGGCACCTTCGAGTTTGATGAGGGCGTGGTGCGCGGCTTCCAGTTCGGCATCCGCTATGGCGAGCGCGAGGTCAAGCTGGACACCTATCGCTACTTGTCGCCGGTGTCCACCAGCTGCACCGACCCGAACCGCTCGCTGTACTACTTCAAGGATCCGCTGATCGTGGATACCTGCAGCGGTGTCTCCGAGGCGCGCCTGCTGCCGTTCAATTCGATCCCCGGTTACTGGGCCTACTTCAACGACTTCGATCCGCTCAGGGTCACCGGCCTGGGCAGCCAGGGGCTGCCGGCGATCAACCCGCAGGTCATGAAGGACCCGGTGGGCTACCTCAACAGCCTGTACCCGGGCAACGTGGCCTACCAGCAGGCCGCCGATTCCTACAAGGTCACCGAAAAGAGCACCGCGGCGTACTTCCTGGCGAACCTGGAAGGCGGCACCGGCAGCGCGGTGCCGTGGACGGCCAACATCGGCGCGCGCATCGTGCAGACCAAGCTGGCGATCGATCAGTACCTGAGCAGCGGCAACGTGTTCATCGGCAACGTCGAATGGAATGGCGTCAGCCCGGCGATCGGCACCAATCGCCTGAACCGTCAGTACACCGACGTGCTGCCCACCGCCAACCTGTCGCTGGACATCACCGACGCGCAGAAGCTGCGCTTTGCCTACAACAAGGCGGTGGCGCGCCAGGACCTGCCCGATCTCGGGCGCGGGTTGGTGAGCTTCTACGCGGTCAATGGCACGCCGCCGCGCAACCCTGCGTTGCCCTCGGACGCGGTGCTGTTCCTCAATGGCCGCTCCGGTAACCCGGATCTCGATCCGTATCGCGCCACCAACTACAACGCCTCGTGGGAATGGTATTTCTCCGATGCGTCGCTGGTCAGCGTGGGTGCGTTCCTGATCGACGTGAAGTCGTTCCCCACCACGGTGACCAACATCGAACTGTTGCCCGACGCCGATGGCGTGGCGCGGCTGGGCGGCCCTGTGGAGCGCATCGTCAATGGCGGCGGCGGCAAGATCAAGGGCTTTGAAGTCGGCTATCAACAGGCCTTCGACTTCCTGCCCGGCTGGTTGAGTGGCTTCGGTACCAACATCAACTACACCTTCTCCGATGCCGACACCGACAACACCGATATCCAAGGCAATACGTTGCCGATCGGCGACAATTCCAAGCACCAGGCCAACGCGGTGCTGTGGTACCAGAAGGACAAGTTGCAGGCACGCGTGGCCTACAACTGGCGCAGCAAGCGCTTCAGCCAGGTCAACAGCGGTGCGTGGGGCGACGAGCTGGCGATCTGGAACGACGACGTTGGCTATCTCGATGCGTCCTTCAGCTACGACGTCAACGACCACCTGACCCTGTACGCCCAGGCAACCAACCTGACCGGCGAAAGCGAGCGGCGCTACGCGCAGTGGACCAACCACTACTACGACCAGAACATCTTCGAGCGTCGTTACTACGCCGGCCTGCGTCTGCGCTTCTGATCCGGCTGTGCGTTGTGCGACATGGCGCACCCCCGCGCCGTGTCGCACATGTTTCGCTGTTGTCACTCTCCAGGCGGTCATTGCGCTTTCTTCCCGTCGCCGTTGATTGCGGCGCTGCAGTACGCCTGACGGCAACGTCAGGCACCCTCCCATTCGGCCGCATCGTCGGGAAGCGATGTGGCCGTTTTTTGTGTGTGATGGCGCAGGCGTTACCCGATGCCGATCGATGCAGCGCTTACCGCGCCGGCGGCCCGGCCGTCGAGCCGCGCTTGACCACGGTGTACTTCATCACCTGGTGCACGCCCTGCGCGGGATCGCCCTTGCGTCGCTGGCGGATCGCATCGGCCAGCAGCGACACCGCGGCGCGGCCCATCGCGGTGACCGGTTGATGCACGGTGGTGAGCTCGGGCCAGATGGTGGTGGCCACCGGGGTGTCGTCGAAGCCGGCGACCGAGACATCCTCGGGTACGCGCAAGCCCAGGCCGTGTGCGACCGCAACGGCCGCAGCCGCCATATCGTCGTTGCTGCAGAAGATGGCGGTGGGCGGTTGCGCCTGTGCGAGCAGGCTGCGCGCGGCGAGCAGGCCGGAGTGATAGGTGAACAGACCCTCTGCCATCAATTCCTCGGCCACGGGCAGGCCAGCGGCCTGCAGGCTGTCGAGATAGCCATTGGCACGCAACGCGCTTGGCGTGTGCTTGGGGTCGCCCTTGATCAATGCGATGCGGCGATGGCCCAGTTCAATCAGGTGGTCGACGATGGCGCGCGCGGCCTGGTAATCGTCGATGCGCACCGAGCTGATCTGCGCCATCGGTGCGCCGCTCGCCACCGCCACGACCGGGATGCCGCGTGCATCGAGTTCGGCGATGGTCTGGCGCGAATCGCATAACGGGGGCGGCAGGATCACGCCGTCCACGCCGGCTGCCAGCAAGCGTTCGGTGGCGGCACGCTGGCTGCGGATGGCACCGCATTTTTCCACCAGCACCTGGCTGCCATTGAGGCTGCTTTGCTCGAGCAGGCCGAGCATGAATTGATTGAGGTAGGCCGCGCTGGGATTGCTGTACAGCACGCCGATGCGCAACAGGCCGCTGGTGCGCAACGAACGGCCTGCCAGATTGGGCCGGTACCCCAATGCCTGCACCGAGGCTTCCACGCGCACGCGCATGTCCTCGCCGACATGCGGGTGACGGTTGATGACGCGCGAGGCCGTCATCGGCGAGACGCCGGCGTGCTTGGCGACATCCAGCAAGGTTGCTGCGTTGTTGGCACTGCGTTGGCGCTTGGCCGCCATTGTGGGTGCTCGTCCTGGAGTGGAGGCGAAAAGGGCAGCAGGTACGCTCGAGGCCTGCAGTACCGCGACGTGCCTGGCCGCTGGCATTCGCTGTCGATGGTGGTATCGGCACGGACGACGCGCCGCGTGCGCGTCATCCGTGCCGCTCGCCCTCAACAAGGGCGCCTGCGACGCCTTCCGTCGCAGTTATTCGCTCGGCGGTTGCACGCTTTTCGCGCGACTGCCGAAATCGCCATCGGCCTCGGCTGCCAGGTATGCAAATACCGTGTAGGCCGCCACGTTCTGCGCCAGCGCCTTGGGGTCGATCTTGTCCAGGGTGTCGTCGGCGGTGTGGTGCAGGTCGAAGTAGTCGGTGCCGTCCTGCGCCAGCCATGCCCATGCGCCGCCCTTGGCGGAGATCGGCCCGACATCCGGGCCGGGGCCGCCCTTGTCCGGCGCATATGCGATGCCCAACGGCGCGAGCACCTCGGCGATCTGCCTGGTCGCGGCGCGCGAGTCTTCCGGTGCGGCCGAGCCGGTGTTGAACGCATAGATGCGCCCGGCCCCGAAGTCGCTCTCTGCGCCGATCTGATGCAGCGCCATGTCCTTGGCATCCTTGCCATGCGCGGCCGCATACGCCTTGCCGCCGTACAGGCCCTGCTCCTCGTTGGCGAAGGCCACCACGCGAATCGTGCGCTTGGGCGCCTGCTTGAGCTGGCCGATCAGGTGGCCCGCGGCCATGGTGATCGCCACGCCGGCGCCATCGTCGATCGCGCCGGTGCCCAGATCCCAGGAATCCAGGTGCCCGCCGATCACCACCACTTCCTTGGGCTTGCTGCGTCCGGTGATTTCGCCGATCACGTTGTACGAAGTCGCCGTGCCATCCCAGCCGCAATCCAGTGCCAGCCGCACACGCGTGCTGCCCAGCGCGGCCAGGCGCGCGAGCTGGTTGGCATCGGGCACCGACAACGCTGCTGCCGGCACCGGCGTCAGGCCTTCGTCGAAACGGGTGATGCCGGTATGCGGCACGCGGTGCGAGTCGGTGCCGGCCGAGCGCATCACGAAGCCGATCGCGCCCTTGCGGATCGCTTCCGACGGGCCCTTGCTGCGCACCGCGCCGCCATTGCCGTAATCCTTGCCGTCGCGCGCCTTGGTCATCTGGTAATCGACGAATGCGATCTTGCCGGCCAGCGAGCCGGCCGGTGCGGCCTGCAGTGCGGCCAGGTTGTCGAAGCGCACCACCTCGCCCTCGACGGTGCCACCCGGGCTGCCGCCCAGGGCGGTGATGTGCAGGGGCTGCGCATGCGCACCGATCACCGCGGCCTGTTCGCTGCGCCGCTGCCACTTGGGAAAGCGCACCGGCTCGGTCCACACCTTGTCGAAGCCCAGTGACTGGAACTTGGCCTTGGCCCAGGCCACCGCGCGCGGATCGGCCTCGCCACCGGCGATGCGCGGGCCCACTTCGGTGGTCAACGATTCCACCACCGCAAAGCCGGTGTCGTCGGCCAAGGCCTGCGCGCGCAGCTGCGCGGCGGTGCGCAGTGCGCTATCGGCGATGGTGGTCTGTGCGGCGAGCGCGGGTGCGCAAGCGAGTAGGGCAGAGATGGCAACAGCGAGGCGACGCATGCAGGGCGGCTCCAACGACAAGGGGGACCCCGAGCTTATCAGCGCGAGGTCCCCCGTCTGCGTGCGAAAGGTCATCCTCCTGCGCGACGTTGCGCAATGGATGTGCCCGCTTACGGCACGCCTGGTGTCTTCAGCGTGTCGTTCTTCAACGAATCGCGAATCTCGCGCAGCAACAGCACTTCTTCGCTCGGGCCCTTGGGGGCGTCCGGCTTGCGGTGGGTCAGGCGGTTGATCAACTTGACCACCATGAAGATCGCGAAGGCGATGATCACGAACTGCACGACGGTGTTGATGAAATCGCCGTAGCCGATGGCCACCGCCGGAATTTCCTTGCCGGTGGCATCGACGCCGGCAGGCTTGAGCACCCAGGCCAGGCGTGAGAAATCCACATTGCCGATGGCCCAGCCGATCGGCGGCATGATGATCTTTTCCACCAGCGCGGTGACGATCTTGCCGAACGCTGCACCGATAACCACACCGACCGCCAGGTCGATGACATTGCCACGCATCGCGAATTGCTTGAATTCGCTGACCATTCCCATAGCGCACTCCAGATGCGGTCGCGGACCAACTGCCGCGGCGTGATCGTAGCGGGCGGCGTGTCAGCCCGCGATGATGCCGTGGCGCTCGGCGACGTTTTCCAGACGTGCACTGAATTGATCGCCCGGCAGCAGTGGGCCGACACCGGCCGGCGTGCCCATGAAGATCAGATCGCCCGCGCGCAACGCATAGAGTTTGGAGAGCTCATGCAGGATTTCCGGCACGTTCCAGATCATCTGGTCCAGCAACGACTGCTGACGCACCTGGCCGTTGACCTCCAGCGACAGGTTCAATGCCTCCAGCGCACCCACTTCGCCGGCATGCACCAGCTCGCTGATCGGCGCGGAGTGATCGAAGCCCTTGGCGATGTCCCACGGCAGGCCCTTGGCCTTGGCGGCGGCCTGCAGATCGCGTCGGGTCAGGTCCAGGCCCACGCCGTAGCCATAGATCAGCGCCTCTGCCTGATCCACCGGCAACTCGCCGGCCGGCGCATCGCGGCCCAGTGCCACCACCAGCTCCACTTCGTGGTGCAGTTCTTTGGTGCCGGGTGGGTACGGAATGTGGTCGCCATGGCCGACCACGATTGCATCGGCAGGCTTCATGAAAAAGGTCGGCTGGCCACGCTCGGCCCTGGAGGCAGGCGCTGCGGCGCCCATCTCGCGCGCGTGATCGGCAAAGTTGCGGCCGACACAGTAGATACGGTGCACCGGAAAGTTGCCGCCACCAACCACCGGAATGCGCGGGACGTCGGCGGCGGGAATCACATCGTGGGTCATGCACGCATCCTTGGGGAACGGGGCAGCTGAGTCTAGCCGTTTGGCCGTGCATGACGGAACCGCCGTGCTGCGCGTTGAGTGCATCGCGCCGCCTGGCCGGCAGTGCGTGCGATCACGGTCTGCGTCGGCGCAGGCGAAAGCGCGCATGCCGGTCAGCTCATGCGCGCAGTGATATCAGCATTCAATGCCCACCGCGCCGGATGGCGGTGGCGCGGTGCTTCAGTGCGACAACGGCAACGCGGGCTTGCGCACCACGCGGTACTCGGCTTCGACCACGCGTGTCTGTTGCGACGTGCGACGGTTCGACTTGCTCAGCAGCTTCCAGGCGATGCCGCCCAGGATCATCGCCGCGCCCACGAACACGCTGAAGAAGATCAGCACGGCAAGGATGACCAGACCGGCCAGGCCGGCGGCAACGCGCACCAGCGGGTGACGTGGCTTGCGCGGGGCAAACAGGTGGTGGAGGTTGCCGAATTGGAAGAGGCGTGCAGGCATGGCGGTGGGCTGCCGGGCAGGAAACAGGCCCGCAGTATCGTTGCGGTTTCATGTCATTGAGTGAAAACTTCGTTAAACAATGGCCTGTTTTGTTAAGTCCATCACATCCAGTGGGCTAGAAGCAGGGCGTCCGGTCGGCAGGAACGCGCATTCGTGAGCGCAGTAGACGCATGCGTGGTGCCCATCGCATGGCGTCGGCGCGATGCAGGCGCGTGCCACAATCGCAGTCCGTTCTCCCACAGCAGACCGCATGTCTTCGCCATCGCCCACCACGCTTGCCGACCTGGCGCAGATTCCCGATGCCGGATTTCTGGAAGTCGAAGCGGTGTGGGACGGCGGCGCGGAGTCGCTGGTGCTGTATCGCGATGGTGCACAGGTGCGCGCCTGGTTGAACGTCTGTCCGCATGCCGGCAGGCGGCTGGATTGGGCACCCGGCCAGTTCCTCAAGACCAAGGAAGGCCACCTGGTCTGCGCGGCACACGGCGCGGCGTTCGAGCTCAGTGGCGGCGAATGCATCAGCGGGCCGTGCCGCGGTCAATCGCTGCTGGCGGTGCCGGTACGCATCGAGGGGACGCAGGTGGTCCTTGGCTAGGTTGCCGCTCTAAGGCCGCGTCACCGATCCAGTACAACGTCCGCGTGCCGAGTCCGGAGCAAAGCGCGGCTGGCAGGACATCGCCAGCAGTCGTCGGCCAGCTTCAATCAGCAGGTGGCGCCGTCGCCATGTCTCGTGTCTGGCGATCGGGCGTGCAATGCGCCTAACGGCGCACCATCGATCATCGATCTATCTGCGCGCATATCTGCAGCGATCGCCGTCGCCGGCCACTACGCCGATTCAGCGCGCTGCCCACCAGAACATCAGGTTGATCATCGAGACCATGACCACGACGTAGATCAGCGACAGCGGTGCGCCCACGCGCCACAGCTCGCGCGGCTGATAGTTGGCCGGGCCGGCCACCATCGAGATCACCGGGTTGGAGGCGGTCATCAGATTGTTGGACGCCGACAACGCCACGATCAGTGCGAACGCGGTCGGATTGCCGTTGGCCGCCAATGCCAGATTGACCGCGATCGGCACCATCACGATGGTGGCGCCGACATGGCTGATCACCAGCGAAAACGCGGTGGTCAGCAGCGCCAGGCTGATTTCCAGCGCCCACACCGGAATGCCCTCGGGCAGGCGGTCGATGGTGTGGCCGGCCACCCAGGCCGCGGTGCCGCTGCTGTCCATTGCCCAGCCCAGTGGAATCAGGCCGGCCATCATGAAGATGGTCTTCCAGTTGATCGAGGCGTAGGCCTCGTCCATGCGCAGCACGCCGCTCACCAGCATGCAGGCCACGCCGGTCATCAAGGTCAGCGCCACCGGCAGCCGCGAGGTCAGCGCGATCAGGATGGTGAAGGCGAAGATCGCCATGGCGATCTTGAACTTGTGCGGACGCTGTTCGCCCTTGGGGAAGTCGGTCACCGGCACGAAGTCGCGGCTTTCCGCCGCCTGCGCCAGGTCCTGCCAGATGCTGTGGAACACCAGCATGTCGCCGCCGCGCAGCGGCACGTTGCGCACGTCCTCGCGGATCACCTGCTTGTCGCGGTTGATCGCCAGCAGGCTGATGCCGCTCTGCTTGCGCAGGCGCAACTCGGCGGCGGTCTTGCCGATCAGCCGCGAGTTGGGCGGAATCAATGCTTCGGAAATGCCGGCCAGGCTGGGATTGAACAGATCGCCCAGGTTGCGCAGGCGCGAGGACATGCGCAGGAACTGGTTCTGCGCAAAGTCGGTCACTTCCTGGCGCGGCCCCATCGCCCCGAGCACGCTGCCGACCCAGATGCGCATGTCCGCCGGCGGCGCCAGGCGGGTGTCGTTGCCGGTCTTCAA
This sequence comes from Xanthomonas sp. BRIP62418, assembly GCF_003993495.1. Classification (NCBI taxonomy): domain Bacteria; kingdom Pseudomonadati; phylum Pseudomonadota; class Gammaproteobacteria; order Lysobacterales; family Lysobacteraceae; genus Xanthomonas; species Xanthomonas sp. BRIP62418. The sequence continues at coordinate 58,107 of NZ_QEZG01000035.1, read as the reverse complement.
GGCGAGCAGCAAGGGCGCGTCGTGCAGCGCCTCGGCCTCGCCCAGGGTCATGCCGACCAGCGGGCTTTCGGCGCTGACGGTGAGCTCGAACACGTCGCCGTCGATGCCGTACGTCTTGGCGAAATAGCTCTCGGTGCGCGAGGGCGTGACGCCTTCGTTGATCAGGCGTTCTTCCTCGATCAGCTTGCGGTCGCCGTAGAAACGGAAGTACAGCAATGCGGCGATCAGCAGGGCCACGCCGATCGGCAATGGCGCGAACATCGTCAATGGCTCGATGCTGGCCATGCCCGAGGGCAGGTTGTTATTGGCCGACACCAGCAGGTCGTTGAGCAGGATCAGCGGCGAATTGCCCACCATGGTCAGCGCGCCGCCCATCACGATGGCCGCGGCGATCGGCAGCAACATGCGTTGCAGGGTCAGCCCGGTGCGCGCTGCCAGCCGCGAGGCGACCGGCAGGTACAAGGCCATCACCGACGGGTTCTGCATGAAGGACGAGTTCAGGCCGGAGATGGCCAGCGTCATCATCATCAGACGTTGTTCGCTGCCGTGCGAGCGCCGCAGCAACCAGGTCGCCAGGCGATTCAACGCACCGGTGCGCTCCAGCCCCGCACCGAGGATGGTGGTGGCGATGATGCTCATCACCGCGTTACCGGAGAAGCCACCGAACAGTTCTTCCGGCGCCACCAGCCCGGTGACGCCCAGCACCACCAGCACGATCAACGCCACCACATCGGCGCGAATGCGCTCGAACAGGAACATCGCCATCGTGAAACCGACCAGCCCGAGGACGAGCTTCATATCGTTGGTCAGTGTCAGCGCGGTATCCATTGGGGGCCGGGAATGGGGAGTCGGGAATAGGGAATTGGCAGAGCGGGAAAGCGCTGACGCTGTGAGTTATCCGGGGGGCATCGCCGTTTGCTCCTGCGATTCCCGATTCCCGATTTCCGATTCCCGGTCATACAGCAGATCCCATACGCCGTGGCCGAGCTTCTGGCCGCGGGTTTCGAAGTGGGTCTGCGGGCGCCAGGCGGGGCGTTCGACGTGGCCGCGCGGGCCGGCGCGATTGACCAGGCCCGGTGTGGCGTCGAGTACGTCCCACATCTGTTCGGCGTAATCGGCCCAGTCGGTGGCCGCGTGCAGGCGGCCACCATGGCGCAGCTTGCGCACCACCAGCGCCGCGAACGCCGGCTGGATCAGGCGGCGCTTGTTGTGGCGCTTCTTGTGCCATGGGTCGGGGAAGTAGATGCGCACCTCGTCCAGCGCGCCATCGGCGATCTCGTGCTCGAGCACTTCCACCGCATCGTGGTGGTACAGGCGCACATGCGTGCTGCCGTCATCGTCCAGCGCATTGAGCAGGCGACCGACACCAGGCGCATGCACCTCGATGCCGATGTAGTCGCGGCTGGGGTCCTGCTGGGCGGCAAAGCGCAATGCCGCCCCGTTGCCAAACCCGATCTCCAGCACCTTGGGCGCGGGACGGCCGAACGCCGCATCCAGGTCGCGCGGCGTGCCGCTGTAGTCCAGGCCGAAGCGTGGCCACAGCTCGTCGAACGCGCGCTGCTGCGCCGGGGTAAAGCGGCCCTGGCGCAGCACGAAGCTGCGCACCTGCCGGCGCCCCTCTTCGATGGTGAAGGGCTTGGGCGGCATCTTGGCGCCGTCGCTGGTGAAAGGATCAGTCATGAATTAGGTCGCATCAGAAAACAAAGCCCCTCTCCCTTTGGGAGAGGGGTTGGGGTGAGGGTAGAACGTGAGGGGGCACTCGCAGTAATGCGCGATCTGGCAACGGCCACATCCGGCACCTCACACCGCCAAGCATTGCGCATCGACTGCAATGTCAACGCAGCACACCCACTCATCCAATCACGCCATCCACCGGGCTGGACGCCGAGGCATACCGCTTGCGCGGAATCCGCCCGGCCAGGAAGGCCTCGCGTCCGGCCTCGATCGCCTTGCGCATCGCGCTGGCCATCAGGATCGGATCACGCGCACCGGCGATGGCGGTATTCATCAATACACCGTCGCAGCCCAGCTCCATCGCGATCGCCGCATCCGATGCCGTGCCCACGCCGGCGTCGACGATGATCGGCACCTTGGCGTTTTCGATGATTTCCAGCAGGTTGTACTTGTTCTGGATGCCCAGCCCGGAGCCGATGGGCGCGGCCAGCGGCATCACCGCCACGCAGCCGATCTCCTCCAGGCGCTTGGCCAGGATCGGATCATCGGAGGTATAGACCATGACGTCGAAGCCGTCGGCGACCAGCTGCTCGGCGGCCTTGAGCGTCTGCACCACGTCCGGATACAGCGTGCGCTCGTCGCCGAGCACCTCCAGCTTGGTCAGGTTGTGGCCGTCCAGCAGTTCGCGCGCCAGCCGGCAGGTGCGGACCGCATCTTCAGCGGTGTAGCAGCCGGCGGTGTTGGGCAGCAGCGTGTAGCGATCCGGCGGCAGCACATCGAGCAGGCTGGGCGCGTTCGGGTCCTGGCCGATGTTCACCCGGCGAATCGCCACGGTGACGATCTGCGCGGCGGCCGCTTCGGTGGCCAGGCGGGTTTCGTCCAGATCCTTGAACTTGCCGGTGCCGGTCAGCAGGCGCGAACGGTAGGGCTTGCCGGCGATGATCAGCGCATCAGAGGGGGCGGTATTGGTCATCAGGCAATTATCACCGATCGCGCGCAGCTGCGCCGGCCTGCGCGCCGCATCAGCCGCCGCCCAATGCGTGCACGATCTCCACCACATCGCCGGCACGCAAACGGTGCGTGGCGTGCCGCCCGCGCGACACGATTTCGCCATTGACCTCCACCGCCACGCGCCGCTGTGCAAGGCCTTCCTGCTCCAGCAGGGTTGCCAGCAGCAAGTCGTCGGGAATGTCGCGCGGGGTGCCGTTGAGTTGAATGTTCATGTCATCATTGTGGCATCGCGTGCCGTCAGGGCGCGCGTTTTTGCGTTATGCGGCAATGCAGCGTGAGCGCGGGCGGCGAGGGTGAAACCATGTGCCATGCGCCGGCGTACGTCAGCAGGTCCGGTCCAGTTCCACACTACCTTGAGCAGGCACTTCCATGGCTTCAACTCTTCGCCCGATCCGTTCCCTGATGGCCGTGGCCATCGCCATTGCGGCCACCCCGGCCATGGCCGCGTCTGCCTTCGACCAGACCGTGTTCTTCGGTGACAGCCTCACCGACAGCGGCTACTACAACCCGTTGCTGCCGGCCGCCTCGCGCGCAGTCACCGGCAAGTTCACCACCAACCCGGGCTGGGTCTGGGCCGAATACGTCGCCGACCATTACGGCACCAATGCAGCGCCCAACGGCAACGGCCAGACCGGCGACAACTACGCTGCCGGCGGCGCGCGCATCCAGGTCAATTCGACCAGCGTGCTCGGCGCCGCGCCGTCGGTGACCAGCCAGGTCAACACCTACCTGAGCGCCAACGGCGGCCAGGCCAATCCGAACGCGCTCTACACCGTGTGGGGCGGTGCCAACGATCTGCTCGCCGCTGCAGCCGCGCCGGCCCAGGCGCAGGCCATCATCGGCAATGCGGTCACCGCGCAGGTCGGAGCGGTCGGCGCCTTGCAGGCGGCCGGCGCGCGCTACGTGATGGTGCCGACCATTCCGGACGTGGGCATCACCCCGCGCTTCCGCGCCGGCGGTGCCGCCGCGATGGCGCAGGGCACTGCGGCGGCAACCGCCTACAACACCGCGCTGTTCAATGGCCTGCGCTCGGCCGGCCTGCGCGTGATCCCGGTCGATACCTTCCACATCCTGCAGGAAGTGGTCGCCGATCCGGGCACCTACGGGTTCAGCAACGTCACCAGCACCGCCTGCAACCCGGCCGTGCCGCTGCCGGCGTGCAACCCGACCAGCCTGGTCGCCGCCAACGCGCCCAACACCTATGTGTTCGCCGATGGCATCCATCCGACCACCGCCACCCACCAGATCCTGGGCCAGTACGCCATTTCGCTGCTGGAAGCGCCGCGCCTGCAGCAGGTGCTGACGCATTCGGCGCAGGCGATCGGCCGTGCGCGCGCTGACCAGGTGGCCTGGCATCTGGACGGCAAGCCGGACGCCGATGGCCTGCGTTGGTGGGGCAGCGTGCGTGGCGACATGCAGCGCTACGACCACGCCGATCTGTACGACGGCATGGCCCCGGCCGGCCTGTTCGGCGTGGACTGGACTGCCGGCGACCTGGTGTTCGGCGGCTTCGCCGGCTTCGGCAGCATGGATGCCGATTTCGGCAACCGCAACGGCAGCTTCAAGCAGGACGACACCACGCTGGGCGGCTTCTTCGGCTGGTACACCGGCCCGGTCTGGGTCAATGCCCAGGTCAGCTACAGCTGGCTCAGCTACGACGTCGACCGCGAAGTGCAGCTCGGGCCAGCCACGCGCGTGCACAGCGGCTCGCCGGACGGCAGCAACCTCACCGCCGCGGTCAACGCCGGCTATTCGCTGGGCGAAGGCAACGTCAAGTACGGCCCGGTGGTCGGCCTGACCTGGCAGAAGCTCAAGCTCGACGGCTACACCGAGGGCAACGCAAGCTCCACCGCATTGGGCTACGCCGATCAGGACATCGATTCGATGGTCGGCCGCATCGGCTTCCAGGTGCGCCTGGACGGTGCAATGGTCAAGCCGTACCTGCAGGCAACCTACGACCACGAGTTCAAGGGCGGCACCGAAGCCAGCGCCTGGCTGCAGTCGATGCCGGAAGTGGGCATGTACACCGTCCCGGGCCAGAACTTCGACCGCAACTATGCGACCGTCGTGCTGGGCGCCCGCACCGGCCTGTGGGGCCTGCAGAGCAATATCGGCCTGAGCACTACCACCGCACAGCGCAGCGCCCGCGATGCGACGCTGTTCGTGAACTTCAGCGGCAATTTCTGATCCGCGCCGCACAGCTGTCCACGCGGTAGATCTGCAGGACACGAGGGCCGGGCAACCGGCCCTCGTCACGTCTGCGCATTGCGCCCGACACCCGCACCCGCCTACACTCTCGCAACGCCACGCGGGCGTAGCTCAATGGTAGAGCTGTAGCTTCCCAAGCTACTGACGTGGGTTCGATTCCCATCGCCCGCTCCAGAGCTTCCGCCAAGTCTCTAAGTGTCTGACTTGGCTGGATATTCCGGCCGATTGATAATTCCGAGCGATGCCCCTTGAGGTATCAATCGAGGGATCAATCTTGCCCACGCCGCTGATGATGTCGCGCTCGGCCGGCCCGCATGCCATCTATCCAGCATCGGTTGCGGTGTGCCACGCGGCATGCAGGCAAGCGTCCTGACGTTTTTCTTGGCGGCCTTTCTGTCGCAGGTCGTGTGGGATACGCAGGTGCTGCTCCACGCTGCGCGATGAGTTGGCCGTTGCCAGGTGGCGTGTCAGGCGCTGTGTTCTTGGCTGCTCATGGGACGATCCAAGATCTACCAGAAGCCAAGGACTTTCCACCAGGTGCTGCCGACGAGAGCGAAGATGAGAAGCTCAAGCAGGCACATGATCAGTCCGATCCTCCACCAGGCGCCCAGGCTGACGTAGCCGCTGCCGAAAATGATGGGTGAGGTTCCCGTGGCATAGTGCGTCAGTGTCATCATGATCGCCGAAGACGCGGTCATCATGAGCATGAAGGGGATGACGTAATCCGGCGGTATGAGCAGTGCACCCACGCCCAGGAACGCAAGCAGCATCGCACTAATGTGGGCGGTGGTGCTCGCGAACAGATAATGGGAAAAGACAAAGGCCAGGACGAGCACGCCGGCGATGGCTTTCCATCCCATTCCACTCGCGATGATGGCGCCCTTCATGGCCTCGGTGAACCAGCCAACCACGCCCAGCTTGTTGAGCTGTTCGGCCATCATCACCAGCGCGCCAAACCACACCAGCGTGTCCCACGCACTTTTTTCGGAAAGCACGTCGTCCCAGTCCAGCGTGCCGGTGATGATCAGCGTAAACAAGCCAACGAATGCCACGACTGTGGGATCCAGGGTCCATGAGGGGCCGAGAATCATGGCGGGCACGTTCGCCCAAAGGACCAACAGCAAACCAAAGGTCCCGATCATCACTTTTTCTTTCGCCGTCAGCGGCCCCATCGCCTTCAATTCGGTCTTGGCGAAATCAACCGCGTTGGGGGTGGCCTTCAACTCCGGAGGAGACAGCAGATAGATGGCCAGAGGCATGATGATCAAACAGGCCAGCCCCGGTAGAAGCATGCAGAGCGTCCAGGTCGTCCAGGACAGGTGCAGCTGTTGGTTCGTCGCTTTGGCGACATAATCGACCACCAGGGGATTGGGTGCTGTGGCGGTGAGGAACATTGCCGATGTGATGGGATTGGCGTGGTAGTTCACCAATGCCAGGTAGGTCCCGACCTTGCCTTGCGTGCCTTTGGCCGGATCGGAATCGAACGAGTTGGCAATAGACCTCATGATGGGGTGAACAATGCCCCCGCCACGCGCGGTATTGCTGGGGGTGAAGGGGGCGAGCAGGAGCTCGCAGATCGTCAGGCCGTAGCCGATGCCCAGTGTCCGTTTGCCCAGGAGCGCAATGAACACCATGCCGATACGGTTCCCCAGGCCCGTCTTCTTCAGGCCACGGGAAATCAGGATCGCAACCACGATCAGCCAGATGAGCGGGCTCGAGAAGCTGCTGAGCGCATCAGTGATCGCACCCTTGGAGCTGGTTGACGTGACTTGGGAAAGCGCGACGATGACGATGGCCATCATCGCCATCACCCCGATGGGCATGACCTTGAGGATGATCGCGATGATGGTGGTCAGGAAGATGGCGACCAGCCCCCAGGCCTTGGGCGTCAGGCCTTCAGGACACGGGAGCAAGAGCAATGCAATAAGCACGGCCGTTGTCACCAGAGCCTGAGGCAGTTTGAACGGCACGGCTTGATTGAAATACTTGAATGCTGCTTTGACGCGACCTGACATGCGGGGCCCTCTTTTATGACTGTTCAACAAGCGGAGAACGCTTGAGGCGATTTGCCGCGGTTCCAGTCATCAAGGCTTGGCGCGTGGGCTTTCCCCAAAGTGATGCATAAGCTCGGCGTGCGTTTGCGCATAGGCAGCGTCCGTGAGAGACGTTGCCATGGGCGAATTCCCGGCAGTTTTCGCAACTTCGGCCTTCGCCCTGTCCTGGTCTTCGCTTCGCAGCGCCAGGTCAGCCAAAACGGCGACGTGAGTTGGCTGGACCTCGACGAAGCCGCCCGACACATACAGCTGGAAAGGCGGCTCGCCCGTTTCCGGATAAATGAGGATCATGCCTTCGCGCAGCGTGCTCAGCATTGGTGTATGTCGTGCCATCACGCCAAATCGGCCGCGTTCTCCAGGAAGACTGACCTCCCGAGCGCGTCCCTCCCATTGGGCTCCCGTAAGGCTCACGACAGTCAGCCCGAAGGTCTGCTGGGCATTGGCGATGAAGTCGGGTCCGGGATGGGCAGACGTGTGTGCGTGCATGTCGTATCCGCCTGAAGCCTTGCTCGAAGAAGCCTCACTGCGTTGCGCAGCACCGGTAACGACTGCTGATTTTTCACCAGGCCTCATGTCCACACTCCTTGAAAAAATATGACGCTGTTGCCCCCCATAACAGCTTTTCTTTCTCGCCATCACCGCGCGACTTCGACACCGAAAAGCAACGCCAGGCGGTGCCACCTCGGGTCTCATGATGCATTGCACCATACACGCCTGCCTTGATTTCGATCAACTCGGATCGAACGGCCTCTGGGGCAAGCTGGGATGATGGTATGTGCCGGAGCAAACCGAAATGATTCGGGCATCGTCACGCAAAAAATGTCAGTCAAGGATGCGGAGAGCTGATGCTTATTTACCGGTCGTTTCTGGTGTTGGGTCCTGGGCATCCAGGTGCATGGCGTGCAGCCTGCTGGAAAGCGCTCGCGCCACGGAAAAATTGATTGAACTCAAAAGGGGCTTTGAGGTAAGGCGTTTGGCTTCACTCCAACGCTTGCCTTCTAAGAAGTCGTTCAGATCGCTCCCCTTCTTTGCGCAGGTGTGACGGTCTACAAGGGGCTCAAATGACCGACACCAAGCCTGGAGACTGGGTGTCATCTCCGGCATCGGCGGGCTGGGTCATATGGCCGCAACGCGCCAAGGCGATGTGACTCACTGTGGCAGCGGTCGATGTGGACGACGCCAAGCTGGATCTCGCCCGGCGACCGGGCGCCATTATGGCGGTCAATGCGAAGAAGGAGGGCTCAACGGCGTGACCATGCGGGGATCGATCGTCGGCAGTCGTTTGGGTCTGCAAGAGTCGCTGAACTTCGCAGGGCAGGGCAAGGTGGCCGCGACGGTCCAGACCGACCGGCTCGAAAACATCAACGAGGTGTTTACCCGCATGCACCAAGGCGCCATCGAAGGTCGCGTGGTGTTGAGCTTCGCGGATTGAGTAAGCCTGTGGAGGGCGTCGCCCTGGAATGAGGGCACGCACAGCTGGGCCGTGGTAAGGGATGCAACGCGTTGCGTAGCAGCAGCGCGGCTCGTTTCCGTTGCATCCGCCCCTGCGCCAGACCGTGGTGCCCACGACGAGCTGACCGGGCGCTTCGCGGTTTGACCGCTGCCGACGCCGAACCTGCCGCTGAGCCCGCTGTGGTCAGCCGGCGCAGCGACGCAGCGGCATTGCGGTGGTCTGAGCCTTGCACGTCGGGCGGGTGCGTTAGCGCGATGGGTTGTAGGTGTCGTTGCTGCTGCCTGGAGAAATCAATGCACGCGCACGATCCGAAAGAGGGCAGCCACGCTGGTGGAGCAAGTGGATGGCCTCCCTGGTCCGTCGCAGCAGCCCTGTGTTCGCAATGAAGGTGGTCTTCGATCCGTGGAACGCAAGCACGATGTTCTCGGTTCCGTGGGTCTTCCGGTAGTCGACCAAGGCAACATCCGCGTAAGGCCGAGTACGGGTCCGCAAGACGCGGTACTCCACACGCTCTGCATGAAGAATCAACGTGGGGTTGAGGCTGTTGTGTGCCCACGCAATCCAGGGCAGAAATGTGAACCCGGCAAACGCGGCCTCCAATGTGACGACGACAGATGTCTCCACCGAAATCTCCTTGCGCAGGACCTGCCTGTCTGACCCCGATCGTCGTCATTGTGACCTGTACCGACTGTGCTTGCGTCAACCGGCCCGGTGTCTAATTCACTCGGGCCATGGCCATGGGCCGTGAGCAAGGTGAAGCAGGCGTTTCCTTGCTGTTCCCATCACGCATCCCGTGCAAAAAGATCGTGTCGGCTGCCGATCCACCAGGCAGTTCTTGAGAGCACTTTATCCACGCATCGGGAGAGCCATATGCGCCGTATCCTGTCCGCAGCACTGCTCGGATTGTTGGTAGGTCACGCACACGCGCAGCAAGGGGACGGCACCGACGTGCCGGCGCAGGTGCACACATTCAAGCCGGACAAGGTAGACGCCAGTCCTGGTCAGATGGCTGGGCTGAAAGTTCCGGCAGGCTTTCAGATCAAGCCGCTCGCAACCGGGCTGAAGAATGCCCGCATCATCGCCGTGGCGCCGGGCGGCAACATCTACGTGTCCCGGCGTGATCAGGGCGACGTCCTGCTGCTGAAGGACGCCAACGACGATGGCAAGCTCGACGCACCTGCCAAGGTGGTGGCCAACCGATCCGGAGCGCATGGGCTGGCGGTTCGCGATGGCCAGCTCTACCTGGTCACGGTCAAGGAGCTGTTCGTCGCCCCGATTCTGAAAGACGGAACCCTGGGACCACTCAGGTTGCTGGTGGGCGATCTACCGGACGGTGGGCAGCACCCGAACCGTACGATGGCATTCGGCCCGGACGGCATGCTGTATCTGAGCATCGGCTCGACCTGCAATGCGTGCAACGAGACCAACCCCGAGCACGCGACGATGCTGCGCGTGTCGCCCGATGGGAAGTCACGCACCATCTTTGCCAGTGGCCTGCGCAACACCATCGGCTTCGATTGGGACCCTGCGACCGGCGAGTTCTGGGGCATGGACCAGGGCATGGATTTCCTGGGCGATGAGGTCCAGCCGGAGGAGCTCAACCACATCGTCAAGGGCAAGCAATATGGCTGGCCCCACATCTGGGGCAAGGACGGGGTCAACCCGCAGAGCACGCCGCAGGGCGAGATGACCAAGCAGCAGTGGGCCGCGATCAGCGAACCGATGGTCCTGGGCTACACGGCTCACGCCGCGGCCATGCAGTTCCACTTCTACCGGGGCGCATCCTTCCCGGCCGATTACAAGGGCGATGCCTTCATCACCTTCCGTGGGTCGTGGAATCGCAAGCCGGCGTCTGGCTACGAGGTGGTGCGGCTGAAGTTCGAAAACGGCAAGCCGGTCGCTTTCGAGCCATTCGTGACCGGCTTCCTGACCGAGGGCGGCACGAAACACTTTGCGCGGCCCGTGGGCCTTGCGGAGACGGCCAACGGCGCGCTTTTGGTCTCGGACGATGCCAATGGCGTCATCTACCGCATCTCCGCCACGGGCGCACCGGCCCGCGCTGCGGCAGCAGGGCAACCCAGCGCAGCACCAGCGGCATCGCTCGAGAAACAGGTCAACCAGGGCAATGGGGTGCCGCTCGCCCTGGCTCGTCCCGAGACCAACGGCAAGGGAACGCTCACCGTGACTGCGCCCGCGTTTGCCAGCGGCGCTGCGATGGACAAGCGCTTCAGCGATTACGCCGATGGCGTCTCGCCGGCGCTGTCATGGAAAGCGGTTGCCAAGGCCACCTCCTACGTCGTGATCATGGAAGACCCCGATGCCAGGCCCATCACGCCGTTCGTCCATTGGGTGGCCTGGAACATTCCCGCCAAGGTCACCCAGCTGCCCGAGGGCCTGCAGGAGCAGATGCGTCTGACTGAGCCCGACGGCGTGCTGCAGGGGGCAACGAGCCGTGGTTCGGTTGGCTACTACGGACCGCACCCGCCGGTGGGCGATCCGCCGCACCACTATCACTTCCAGGTCCTGGCGCTGGACACCATGCTGGACGTCAAGCCGGGTGCGACCCGGGACGAGGTGCTTGCCGCTGCGTCGGGCCATGTTCTGGCGAAAGGCGAAACGTTGGGTACCTACGCCCAGACCGTCGCCCCGCCGAAGTAATCGCGCCGGAAACCGCGAGTTGATCGCATTGCCATCCCTGTCGTAGATGGGGCTTTCCATTCTTCGATTCGCGGACGTGGCGGGCGCTGAAGGCGCCCGCACGGCTGGAGATCGTGATCTTTCAACAGAGATCGGTGTTCACCACCGGCCTTTGCTTTGCAACGACACTCCCCGGGGTGTCGGCATTTGTTGCATCCAATACACCGACCCGGCTGCGGGATCGCCTGACCTCTGTCGCGCCAAGCCATGCCCGCCTACGGGCCAACAGCTGGTGCTGGACGTGGCCCGTTGAGCGCGCAGGCTTCCGCATTCTCCTGGGCGGCTGGACTGGTGGCCAAGCGCTTGGGTCACCCCTGCTCCGTCAGGGAGGGGTAGTGACCTTCGTGGCATGTGCGCCGAAAGCGCCAACATGCGGTGCCAAGACCAGGCTCAAGCGCCGCCGACATTCTCGAAAGGCAAGTGCGGACGCAGGCATGTCGCATGAATCAAAAATTTTTGCTTGCGCATCCCAAGCTGCCAGCAGCACTTCCAGGTCATTTATCAGTGTTTGCATTTATGCCCTTTGATGCACAGACGGTAGCCCCGCACCTCATCTGACCCTGAGGAGCGAGCCTACCTGGCCACTATGTCGGTGCTGTTAAGCCCGCTTAGGGGCAACTTATAGCGGACTCGGAAATGCAGGACAAGCGTTTGCCACCGTCTGCTGCTGTGCAATGCCGGGGCGAATCAGAACCCCGGTGGGCCCAGAAAATCTGGGCCCACCTAGATTGACTCAGAACTCCTGCCAGCCTGCGCCGTCAGTGGAGCTGATGGCTTCCAGTTTGCGCGGTGCACGGTGCGGGACAATTTTTGCGGGTGTCTTCACAGGCGTTGGCGTCCTGTTGCTGTTTGAGCCAGCAATGGCTGACGAGGCAGGAGCCGCGCGGACCGCAACGTTGTCCTTGTCGATCTTGAACACCGCCACCGCCTCGGTCAGCTGCGTGGCCTGTTCTTCCATCGCGCGGGCTGCAGCGGTCGCCTCCTCGACCAGTGTGGCGTTCTGCTGGGTCGCTTCATCCATCTGCGTCACGGTGGTGTTGACCTGCTCGATGCCGGCCGACTGCTCCTGCGAGGCTGCAGAGATTTCGCCCATGATGTCGGTCACGCGCTGCACGCTGGCGACCACTTCGGTCATCGTGGTTCCGGCGCTGCGCACCAGGGCCGAGCCTTCCACAACGCGCTGCACCGAGTCGTCGATCAGGTCCTTGATCTCCTTGGCTGCGCCAGATGAGCGCTGGGCCAGGGTGCGCACTTCCGAGGCCACCACCGCGAAGCCGCGGCCTTGCTCGCCGGCCCGCGCCGCTTCCACGGCGGCATTCAATGCCAGGATGTTGGTCTGGAACGCGATACCGTCGATGACCGAGATGATGTCGGCGATCTTCTTGGACGACGCCTCGATACCACTCATGGTTGCGACCACCTGGCCGACGACTTCGCCGCCCTGGGATGCCACGCCTGCGGCGCCAATCGCCAGCTGGTTGGCCTGGCGCGCATGTTCGGCGTTCTGGCGCACGGTGGAGGTGAGTTCTTCCATCGAGGCAGCGGTTTCTTCCAGGTTGGCCGCCTGTTGTTCGGTGCGCTGGGACAGGTCCTGGTTGCCTGCCGCAATCTCGCTGGCTGCCGAATTGATGGACACCGCCGACTGCTGGATGCGTCCGACAATCTCTGCAAGCTGTGCAGCAGTGGTATTGGCATCGTCGCGCATCTGCGCGAAGACGCCCTTGAACTCACCGGTCATGCGGGCTGTTAGGTCGCCTGCGGCGATGGACTGCAGCAGCGAGGACAGGGATTGCAGGTTGCTGTCCGCGGTGGCCATGAGCAGGTTGAGGCTCTCGACCATGATGCGGAAGTCGTACTGGAACCGATCCGCATCGCCGCGTGCGGTGAAGTCGCCATTGGCAGCAGCTTGTGCCAACTGCTTGATTTCCAGGTTCATGGCAGACAGGTTGGTCTTGACTTCATTCATGGTCTGCGTCAGCACGGCTTTTTCGCCAGGCAACTGCTCCATGTCTTCACTCAGGTCGCCAATGGCATAGCGGCCCATGATGCGTGCGAGGTTGGACTGCACGCTGAGGTGGGAGGCAACCAGGGCGTTGGTGTCCTCGGCCATGCGGCCGTAGTCGCCGGGCAGTGCGCTGGCATCCATCAGAAAACTGATCTGGCCTTCGTCATGGCGCCTGGCCATGTCTGACTGGGCCGCCATCAGGCTGCGGATCTGCGTTTGCATGACCTGCATTGCCTGAAGCAAACGCCCTGGTTCGTCCCGAGCCTTGGTTTGCGCGTTGCTGGTCAGATCCCCTTGCGCAATGGCATTGGCGACCTGTGTTGCACGGGCCAGGGGCGTGGTGAGGCTGCGGGTAATGATCCAGCCCAGCAAAGCGCTTGCGATCAGGACAACGGCGCCACCGGTAATGAGCATGGCCCGTCCGCCTGCAATGGCGGCCAGTGCTTCCGCGTACGCATCCTTGGTGTTGTTGTTCTGGCGTGACACCAACTCCCGCAGTGTTTTCTGCCAGAGCAGGACGGCGGGTCTTCCCTTCTCGCTCAGCAGGGTTTGTGCTCCCATGCGGTCCCCTTCGGCGCACAGGGCCATCACCTGATCAGTGAAGCTGCGAGCGATGGTGCGGCGTTCGTCCAGGGCGACTCTGACGCGGCGGCCGCCTTCAGACAAGGAAAGGCTGTCCAGGGTTCTGAGCTTTTCGCGTAGCCCGTTGTAGCGGGCCCGTTCGTCACTGATGGTCTTGACAGCCTCTTTGTTGAGCGCATCGCTGGTGACCATTGCATAGGTCCCGAGCGCTACCAGGATCGAAGAGTTGGCGTCCAGCATTTCATTGGCGACCTGGATCTTCGCCATCCGGTCTTGAACGATCGAGTCCAATTGATGTTTGGAAACCGACATCGTCCACAGGCCTGCTGCAACAAGCATGGCAGAAAGAAGAATCAGGACGCCGAATGCGGCGCCCAGGCGCTTACCAACGCCGTGCCTTTGAAGAAATTCCATCTCGTAAACCTTCGGAGCTGTGCAAAAGCGCACACACACTTAGCGGCCTCTACCGCAAGGAATGAAGAAAAGGCATACATGTATATTCAAGCTCTATACAAATGCTGTGCTTTTTGTGGCACCTGTCACCTTCTGCCGTCGGAGCTTGCCGCAATCCCCGTGGGGTCATTTCGGGGCGCATGTGGGTGAGTTACTTACGCAGCGTAGGGGGGCGCCGAGTATGGGAACGACAGGCCGGGGTTTGGTAGCTGCTTGGCCATTTCCTTCCCCATGGTCAGGAAGCTCCTGATTGAACGGGTGCGCGGCGATGGGCATAGTGCCGGGCACGTCGAGCGAGCACCATGACCACCACGCACCCTCAACTTATCGGCGCACTTCTCAAGGGCATCCGACGCGCCGAATCCGCGCGCGCAGCCTCTATTGCGTATTGCGCCGGATTGGCCGGGCAGATGCGCTTTGACTACGGCACGCCGGACGATGCGGGCAAGGTGCTGGAGATGTTCGCGCTGGATTCCGAGCAGATCCGCGAGCTGGGGCTGGTGGGCGTGGAAGAACTGGGCGAGGCGGTCTGCCATGCCTGGTCCATCAACGCCGGCGAGCTGGATCGGGTGGTTCAGTGGTTTTCGGCGCCCAGGGTCGAGTTCGTCGGCAAGCACTGCCGCGAGCTGATCCGGGCCGGGCGCATCGGGCCGGTGCTGACCATGGCCCGCGAGCACGCCTTGCTGCGCCATCGCTGAGCGCCGCCAGACTCGGGCGCGCCCGGCCGCTTTACGCTAGCCGGCGCAACAGCAATACTCGCTGACCCTTCCAACCTCAGTTTTGCCAATGCGCCAGGTTCCGCCCGCTTCATCCGCCGCCGCCGCCAAAGCCCAATTGCTGGAAGAGCTGCGCAAGCTCGAGCAGGAAGAAGCCCAGCTGAAGTACGCCCAGACGCTGGAAGCCTTCGACCAGGTGGTCGAGGTGCTGACCCAGTTCGGCAGCCGCTTCAATGCCAAGCAGAAGTCCCAGATCGCGTCGTTGGCAATGACCGGCAAGTCCAAGGGGCCGCTGTCGTCCACGGGCGAGGTCGTCGCCAAGTACTGGATTCCGCATTCCGGCGAGACCTGGTCCGGGCGTGGCCGCACACCGCGCGCGTTCAAGGCATGGGAAGGCACCAGCTCCTACAAGGAATGGAAGGCCAACCATCCGGACAAGCGATTCCCGCTGTATCCGGGCTGAGTTCTTGAAGAGTCACGGTCTGGCTGCGCGCACGCCTGTGGCCTAGCGATTACGGCCTTCCTGCACCTTGGTTTTATCGCTGTAAGTGCCGCGCTGCATTGCAGGCGTTGCCGGATCGTGCAATCCAGGCTGGCAGTGATCACGCTTGCCGATGTCGCCGTGATCCAGACCATAGGTGTCATCGATACCGCCTTAAAAGCGCTTTCGCCAGCTAAGCAATCGGAGCTTGATCTGTGATCGCGCCGTTGTCAGGCGCGCTGCTCTTTGCCCCGCGCTTGACGCGCAGCTGGGTGTCAGCGGCAGAGTGGTAACCGCACACGAAAACAGCAGCGGTGTTTACCGACCGGCAGTGCAGATCCGGTTCAAACCGGAGCATCCATTTCCTGTGTCGACGCAATAAAAAACGCGCGGCCTGCCAGAGTTCCGGCAGACCGCGCGTTTGGTTTATCGCACCAGGGTTACTAGTCGTTCTTGCACTCGAATACCGACACGCTGCGCGGCGGGGCCAGGAATTCGCTGGCGCCTGCCGGCATCATGTCCACTTCCAGGGCTTCGTCGGTCGAGAGCACCAGCTTCCAATGCACCGGTTCGTCGGTCGAGGGCAGGGTGAAGGTCACGCCTTCGTGGTAGGCATTGATGACGATCAGCAAGGTGGCGTCGTTGGCCAGCTCCTTGACGCCGGAGGTCTGTGCCTTGCCTTCCAGCAGCAGTCCCACCGAGCGCGCGCCCGCGTCGGTCCAGTGCGCGTCGTCCATCTCGGTCCCGCCCGGATTGAGCCAGGTGAGATCGCGCAGGCCCGCTTCTTCGTTGTACTGGCCGTTGAGGAAGCGGCCGCGCGAAAGGATCGGATAGCGCTTGCGCAATTGCGTCAGCGCCTTGACGAAGTCGGTCAGGCGGCCATCGGTCGGGTCGTTTTCCCAGTCCAGCCAGGTGATCTCGTTGTCCTGGCAATAGGTATTGTTGTTGCCGCCCTGCGACTGGGCGCGCTCGTCACCGGCGAGCATCATCGGCGTGCCTTGCGAAAGCAGCAGCGTGGCGAGCAGGTTCTTCATCTGCCGCTCGCGGATCTGCAGCACGTCCGCATTCTCGGTGTCGCCTTCCTCGCCGTAGTTGCAGGAGCCATCGTTGGACGAGCCGTCGCGGTTGTCCTCGCCGTTGGCCATGTTGTGCTTTTCGTTGTAGCTCACCAGGTCGCGCAGGGTGAATCCATCGTGCGCGGTGATGAAGTTGACCGACGCCCACGGGCGGCGACCGCGACGATCGAACAGGTCTGCCGAGCCGGTGAAGCGGGTGGCGAACTCGGCCAGCTTGCCGTCCTCGCCCTTCCAGAACTCGCGCGCATTGTCGCGGAACTTGTCGTTCCATTCCGACCAGCCCGGCGGGAAGTGACCGACCTGGTAGCCACCGGGGCCGCAATCCCAGGGCTCGGCGATCAACTTGACCTCCGACAGCAGCGGGTCCTGGTTGCATGCATCCAGGAAGCCGCCGCGCTGGTCGAAGCCGCTCGGCTCGCGTCCCAGGATCGTGGCCAGATCGAAGCGGAAGCCGTCCACATGCATCTCGCTGGCCCAGTAGCGCAGCGAATCGTTGACGAACTGGATCACCCGCGAGTTGCTCAGATTGAGCGTATTACCGGTGCCGGTGTCGTTGATGTAGTAACGCTTGTCTTCAGCAAGGCGATAGTAGCTGGCGTTGTCGATGCCCTTGAACGACAGCGTCGGGCCAAGCTCGCTGCCTTCTGCGGTGTGGTTGTAGACCACGTCCAGGATCACTTCCAGGCCCTGCTTGTGCATGGCCTTGACCATGTCGCGGAATTCATCGCGATGCCCGCTGGATAGGTAACGCGACTTCAGCGCGAAGAAGCCGATGGTGTTGTAGCCCCAGTAATTGCGCAGGTCCTTGTCCAGCAGATGCTGGTCGTCCAGATACGCATGCACCGGCAACAGTTCGACCGCGGTGATGCCCAGGTCCTTGATGTATTGTAGGACCTGCGGCTGTGCCAGGCCGGCAAAGGTGCCACGCACGGCTTCTGGTACCTGCGGGTTGCGCATGGTGTAGCCACGCACGTGGGTCTCGTAGATCACCGTCTCGTTCCACGGCGTCAGCAGGCGCGCGTCGTCTTCCCAGTCGTAGGTGTCTTCGACCACCACGCACTTGGGCATGAACGGCGCACTATCGCGCTCGTCGAAGCTCAGGTCGCCGTCCGGGTGGCCCACGGTGTAACCGTAGAGTTCGTCCGCCCAGATCAGGTCGCCATCCATCTCGCGTGCGTACGGGTCCATCAACAGCTTGTTGTGGTTGAAGCGGTGGCCTTCGGTCGGTTCATACGGGCCATGCACGCGGTAGCCGTAGCGCTGTCCGGGTTTGACGTCGGGCAGGTAGCCGTGCCAGATCTCGTTGGTGTATTCCGGAAGGTCCACCCGCACTTCGGTGCCCTGTTCGTCGAACAGGCACAATTCCACGCGGGTGGCATGCGCGGAAAACAGTGCAAAATTGGTGCCCTTGCCATCGAAGACGGCGCCGCGCGGAAACGGGCGTCCTTGGCGGATGCGGGAGGGGTTGGCGTAAGCCGCGCTTGCTGGACGTCGCATTGAGAGTCTCGGGTGCGCCGGCATGCCGGCATTGAGGGAACTCAAGCATTGCGTGGGCAGCTGTGCAAACTGCGTCACGACGGCAGGGGGGCGGCGTGAGGGCGGTTGTCGCAGGGCGTGGCCGCCCATTATTTGCTGACCGCAGTGACGGAGAAACAGGGCGCACGGCCGTGGGTGATCTGACACATACGCATCGCGCAGGTCGGCTGCGTTGTCTATGCGGCTGTCGCCAGACAAACCCTCTCTGTGCATCACCGGTGTCATGCGCGCGCGCTTGAGCGCCGCGCAGCCGCCCTGCTAGCATCCAGGCCGTCGGAGTCATGCAACGCATGCAGTGTGACAGCTGCCTTGCTGCGTCGCTTCCGCCTCCCATTCTCGGGGCCGTCGCACACCCGTCGAACGCAGCATGCAGGGCAGGGACGCTGCCCGCCCGTGCAATCGACCGGCAGACCTGCGGACTTGGGTCACTCCGTCATCAGACTCCGACCATGTCCAGGCCGCGCCGTACCCCTGCTGCGATGAAAATCGCCATCCTTTCCCGCAACAGCAAGCTGTACTCGACCCGGCGGCTCATCGAGGCCGGGCGCAAGCGTGGCCACACCGTGCGCATCCTCGACCCGCTGCGCTGCTACATGCGCATCGCCGCCGACGGCTTCAGCCTGCACTACAAGGGCAAGCCGATCACCGGGTTCGACGCGGTGATCCCGCGCATCGGCGCATCGGTCACCCGCTATGCCACCGCGGTGTTGCGCCAGCTCGAATTCATGGGCACCTATACGCCCAACCCCTCCGATGCCATCCTGCGCTCGCGCGACAAGCTGCGCGCGCATCAGTTGCTGGCCGCGCAGGGCATCGACATGCCGGTGACCGTGTTCGGCGACAACCCCGACGACACCCAGGACCTGCTGTCGATGCTCGGCCCGCCGCCGCATGTAGTGAAATTGAACGAGGGCGCGCAGGGCGCCGGGGTGATCCTCACCGAGAAGGCCAGCGCCTCGCGCGGCGTGGTCGAGGCGCTGCGCGGGCTCTATGCCAATTTCATCGTGCAGGAGTTCATCGGCGAGGCCGAGGGCGCGGACCTGCGCTGCTTCGTGGTCGGTGACCGGGTCGTTGCCGCCATGCGCCGGCAGGCGGCCGAGGGCGACTTCCGTTCCAACCTGCATCTGGGCGGCAGCGCCGCGGTGGCCCAGGCCACCGAGCAGGAACAGGAGGTCGCGGTACGCTCGGCGCGTGCGCTGGGCCTGGCCGTGGCGGGCGTGGACCTGATCCGTTCCACGCGCGGGCCGCTGGTGCTCGAGGTCAATTCGACCCCCGGACTGGAGGGGGTGGAAGGGGTCTGCGAGGTGGACGTGGCGGCGGCGATCATCCAGCACCTGGAGCAGTCGATCCGCTGATCGGCCACCCGCGTTGTTATCGAAAATTTAACGAAAATATAATCCTTTCCTCGCTAGCCTCACCCGACCGTAGCTCCGCTCTCGGCAGTGACGGTGATCGGGATGAACTTTTGGCCCAAGTGCGTTGTCGCACTTGGGCCTTTTTACTTAGGCATGCTTGCTCCAGCAGTAAAGTCGAGTCTAAAGTGAGGAAATGTTAAACGGACGATGGGACAAGGAACGATCATGCTCAAGGCTTTCTGTTATGCCGCATCTCTAGCTGTGCTTCTGCTGGCCGATGCTGAGGCTGCCTCGTCCAAAGTAGACGTCAAGAAGCCCGTCGCCCAGCAGGTCGCCCAAGTGCGCAAGGAGTTGGACGGCGGCACTAAGTACTCCGAGATCAGTCAGGAAGATCGCGCTAAGGTGCTTTCTGCGCTCACGAGAATAGAAGTTGCAGTTGCAGACCGGGATGATGCGCAGGCGTTGACTCCAGACCGAAAAGCAGCGGTTTACAACGACCAACAGCTCATCAACACAATTTTGACAAGGGCGGGTGAGGAAAGTCGCCTGATTTGTACTCGTGAAAAGGCGACAGGTTCTCATCACACCACTTCGATCTGCAAAACCGTTGCCGAACGCAGACGCTTGCGTGACAGCGGCGAGCGCGACATGAGCTCCATGCAGCGGAGATACAAAGCTACCGACCCGGGCTCCTAAGTCCACCCCGACCATAGTTATTGAGGTTTCAGTGCGAATTCTAGTAATCGAAGACAACAGCGATATCGCCGCCAATCTGGGCGACTATCTCGAAGACCGCGGCCATACGGTGGATTTTGCTGCCGATGGCGTGACCGGGCTGCATCTGGCCGTGGTGCATGAGTTCGACGCCATCGTGCTCGATCTCAACCTGCCCGGCATGGATGGCATCGAAGTGTGCCGCAAGCTGCGCAACGAAGCGCGCAAGCAGACCCCGGTGCTGATGCTCACCGCGCGCGATTCGCTGGACAACAAGCTGGCCGGTTTCGACTCCGGTGCGGACGACTACCTGATCAAGCCGTTTGCATTGCAGGAAGTGGAAGTGCGGCTCAATGCTCTGTCGCGTCGCGGCAAGGGCGTGCATACCCGCGTGCTGGAAACCGGCGACCTGGAATACAACCTGGATACGCTGGAAGTGCGTCGCCGCGGCAAGCTGCTGCAGCTCAACCCCACCGCGTTGAAGATCCTGCAGTCGCTGATGGAGGCCTCGCCGGCCGTGGTCACCCGCCAGGAGCTGGAAACCCGCGTCTGGGGCGAGGAGCTGCCGGACTCGGATTCGCTGCGCGTGCATATCCACGGCCTGCGCGCGGTGGTCGACAAGCCGTTCGACGTACCGATGATCCAGACCCGTCACGGCATCGGCTATCGCATCGCCTCGCCCGATGCCTGAAAGCAATAACGGCGCGCGGCCGGCGCGCAAGCGCGGCCGTTACCGGCGGCGTCTGCGCAGCCGCATCATCCTGTCGTTCGTGTTGTTGGGCTTCTGCCTGACCACGCTGTTCGCCTTCGCCACCAACTGGGCACGTTCGCGCGTGGAAAACCAGTTGGTCGAAGACGTGATGAACCGCAACATCGACGCCTTCGCGCAGCGCTTCTACTCCGACCCGCTGCGCAACCCCGATCTGCCGGTGCAGCAGATGCGCGGGCGCGTGGTCAAGAGCGACAAGTTCGACGCGCTGCGGCTGGAACAGCCGGAGTGGTACCAGTTGCCCGACGGCATTCACACCATCTCCGGCGTGGACGACAGCGGCAACGCGTATTCGTACAAGCTGGCGGTGCGCAAGACGCCGAGCGAGTGGTTCTTCCTCGCCTACGACATGACCCAGACGCTCAAGGGCGAGATCCAGCTCAAGCGCACGCTGATGCTCTCGGTGCTGGTGTTCAGCGGCTTTTCGCTGTTGATCGGCTGGTGGTCTGCATCCAAGGTGATGCGCCCGGTGTCGGACCTGGCCGCGCGCCTGCGTGCCTACCGCGGCGGCACCAGCGAGCCCAAGCCGCTGGCCGCGCACTTCCCCGACGACGAAGTGGGCCAGCTGGCCGAAGCGCTGGACGATTACTCGGCCCGCCTCACCGAAGTGGTACAGCGCGACCGCGAATTCAACGCCGATGTCAGCCACGAACTGCGCACCCCGCTGGCGGTGATTCGCGGCGCCACCGAACTGCTGCTCACCAAGCCCAATCTCGACGAGAAGATGCTGCAGCGCCTGCAACGCATCCAGCGCGCCGAACTGCAGTGCAGCGATTTGATCGGCTCGTTGCTGCTGCTCTCGCGCAACGAGCGCGGGCAGGGCAGCAGCAATGTCGCCAAGGTGGCCGAGCAACTGATCGACGCGCACCGCGCCCAGCTCGGCGGCAAACCGCTGGAGCTGCTGCTAGAAGGCGAGCGCGACCTGGTCATCGACGCGCCTGAATCTGCCTTGTCGGTGGCGCTGGGCAACCTGATCGGCAATGCGGTCAAGTACACCCAGGACGGCCAGGTGCGCGTGCGCGTGCTTGCCGATGCAGTGGAAGTGATCGACTCCGGCCCCGGCCTGAGCGAAGAGGACGCCGCCAAGCTGTTCCAGCGCGGCTACCGCGGCACCCACGCCGGCCACTCGCAAGGCGGCGGCATCGGCCTATCGATCGTCAGCCGGCTGTGCGACCTCTACGGCTGGCGCGTCAGCGTGCGCCCAGGCCAGCAGCGCGGCGTCATCGCAACACTCGCCTTCCACCGCTAACCACCACCCGCACCTCCGTAGGAGCGCACCCGGGCGCGAGGGCTTTACACGTATCGTCCTCCCCGCTGCAGGCGTCCAAAAAACAATCGCACCCAAAACCCAGCTCAGCGCTCTACAACCGTCACCACCAACTCGCCCGCACGCGCAGTGATCTGCAGCTTGCACCCAACCGCAAACCCCAACTGCTCCAGCCACAGCCCGCGTAGGCGTACGCTCGGGATGCGCTGGCTATGTGGCCGGCCCGGCTCCGCATCGTAGAACGCATAGCCCACCGTGCAGCGCGTGGGCATGCGCGCCTTGCGCGGCGGCAGATCGTCCACGCGACGCTTGGGGCGACGGTCGAAGTCGAGGTTGTCTACGTCGAACGTGGGCGAGGGCACCAGCCGCATGGGCTGCGCGTCCTTTACCGGCGTGACCGCCCGCTCGGCGGAAATCGAATGTCAATGCAGCAAGTAGATGCGGTCGGTGTTGGTGCGCTGATTCGACGTCGAGCTACGTTACGCTGCCCGGGGAAACATGCCACGCATGCCGGAGGATCTGTGTGCGGAAGGAACGAACGCCATGCAGCGTGTGCCAATGAACTCGCCGTCGATCATGGCAGCCGGCTGACCGTGGGAGCATCGTGGGTGCCCGGCCGTGGACGTCAGCGCCCGATTCGATGCGTTTGTAAAATTGCCCTGTAGCTCGCATCCAGGCGTCGCGCTTGTTGCGCCAACTGGTCCGTGTTGCCTTCGTTGCTGACGATGTCATCGGCAATCGCCAAGCGTTGTGCGCGGGATGCCTGCGCGGCAATCATCTGATCGGCAAGTTTTGCGGTAATCCCGTCGCGTTGCATCAGGCGAGCATGCTGAAGCGACACCGGCACATCGACCACAACAATGCGGTCCAGCCAGGCATAGGTCATTCGGCCGCCCGCTTCGGTCAGCAGGGGAATGGCGACGATCGTATAAGGGCCTACGGCTTCCCGCGCGGCGCGCTGCAGTTCTGTACGGATGGCCGGATGGGTGATCGCTTCCAGCGCTTTCCGCTGGGCCGGATCGGCGAAGACGATCTGGCGCAGGGCCGGGCGGTCCAGCGTGCCATCCGGTAGCAGGATGGCCGTGCCAAACCGTTCCACGATCGCATCGAGAATGGGGCCGGGCGCCACAACCTGGCGCGCAACGATATCCGCATCGATCACCGGCACGCCCAACTTCTCGAATTCGGCGGCAAGCGCACTCTTACCGGAGGCGATGCCACCGGTGAGGCCGACGATGAAGTCGCTCATCGCCGTGCCCGGGTCAACGCAGGCCTGCGAAGTGCAGGTAGCCGTCTACCAGATCGTTGCCCCAGAAGAACACCACCCAGCCGGCGATGGCCAGGTAGGGGCCGAACGGGATCGGCGTGGCGCGGTCGCGGCCCTTGGCCACCAGCCAGATCGAACCGAGGATGGCGCCGACCAGCGAGGAGATCAGGATGATCGGCAGGATGCCTTTCAATCCGCACCAGGCGCCGAGCGCGGCCAGCAGCTTGAAGTCGCCGTGACCCATGCCTTCCTTGCCGGTGAGCTGTTTGAACAGCCACCACACCGTCCACAGCGAGACATAGCCCACCGCCGCGCCCAACAAGGCGGGCTTGGCCGGCATGTACAGGTTGTCCATCGAGCCGACCAGGCCCAGCCACATCAATGGCAGGGTCAGCTGGTCCGGCAGCAGCTTGTGCCGCAGGTCGATGCCCGACATCGCCACCAGGAAGCAGCTCAGCACGATCGCGCCGAAGCCCTGCCAGCCGAAGCCGAACCGCCAGACGCTGGCCACGCACAGGATCGAGGTCAACAGCTCCACCAGCGGGTACTGGATGGAGATCGGCTTGCCGCTGTAGCGCGATTTGCCGCGCAGCATCAGCCAGCTGAAGAGCGGGATGTTCTCCCACCACTTGAGCTTGTCGCCGGTGACGGGGTCGTGCGAGGGCTCCACCACGATCCCCGGCGGCGGCGGCTCATAGATGTCCGGCAGCTCCAGGATCTCGCGCGCATCGCGCCGCCATTGCCACTCCATGCGCTTGGGCAAGCGCAGGATCACCACGTTCAGGAAGCTGCCGATCAGCAGTCCCAGTCCGGCCGCGGCAGGAAAGCCGAGACCGGGATGCTGGTCGAGAAATGCCATTACGTTTTATCCAACTACAGTGGCTAGCTTGAAAATAGGCAGGTACATGCCGATGACCATGCCGCCGACAACGGTACCAATGAATATCATGATGAGTGGTTCGATCAAGCTACTGAGGGCGTCGACCGCGTTATTGACCTCCTGCTCGAAGTACTCGGCGACCTTAAACAACATGGCGTCAAGTGCACCTGCCTCTTCGCCGATGGCAGTCATCTGCACCACCATGTGCGGGAACAGGTTGACCTGCTTCATCGCGACGTTGACTGGGTAGCCTACCGATACATCGTCTCGCATGCGCAGCACAGCTTTCTCGTAGACTGAGTTACCCGTGGCGCCAGCAACAATGCTCAGTGCCTCGACCAGCGGCACGCCAGCCTTGAATGTCACGGCTGTGGTGCGGGAAAAGCGGGCGATCGAGCTGTTGTGCATTATCTTGCCAATAATCGGCATCTTGAGCACTAGACGGTCCATGCCGTGTTGCATTGATGGGGAGCGCTTGTACGCATAGATGAAGCCAACCACTGCGCCGACTACGATAAACAAGATCAACCACCACCAAGACACCATGAACCTTGATGCATTGACGATCATCTGAGTGAACGCAGGAAGTTCCGCACCGAAGCCTTTGAAAACGTCTTCAAATTGCGGCACGACAAAGATCAGCAGAATTGAGCTGACCAAAAGCGCTACCGCGACCACCGTTGCGGGATAGAACAGGGCCTTCTTGATCTTTCCCTTTAATGCTTCCAAGTTTTCTTTATAGGTAGCCACGGTGTCCAGCACCGTTTCAAGGACGCCCGCGCCTTCGCCAGCCTTGACCAGGTTTCGATACAGTTCGTCGAACTGCACCGGGTGCCTGCTGATTGCCTCGTGCAGCGATGAGCCACCTTCGATATCGCTACGAATCTGTCCAACCATGCTACGCATGCGCGGGTTTTTGTGGCCGCTGCCAATAATCTCCAGCGCACCGACGATCGGCACACCGGACTTCATCATTGTTGCCATTTGCCGGCTGAAGAACGAAATGTCCTTTGAGGTCACCTTCTGACCAGCAGAGCCGAAAAGCGGCTTGGGCTTCACCTTGACAACGGTCGGCGTAATGCCTTGGCGTCGCAATTCTGCGCGTAGCAAATTTGCATTCTTGGCCGCTTGCTCGCCTTTCATCTTGACGCCGCGCTTGTCTGTTCCCTCCCAGACAAACGGACTCATCTGATCTACCTGTGCGGTCGGCTTGTTTTTGATGGCACTACGTACTGCTGACATGTGAGACCCCCATTCACCATCCCCAGGTGAATACCCTTGAATGGTAACTCGTTCCGGGGGGCACGGCATCTGCTTCCTGCGTCCCTCAGTGTCCCCCCGGGGGGGCGTTAGGGTCTGACGTTTCGCGTCACCTAGTGACCGTTGGGGGCGGGTAGGGGAGTCTGTCGCAGTTCCGCATCGTGGCTCCCCAAGGCACGTGCAACATGCTGCATCATCCACTGCAGGGGGGAAATTGGGGTGATTGCCGAATACTTGGCATGCATCCTGCTTATACAACCCTGCACGTGGCATCCGCTACGCGGCGCCCAAAGGGAGTGGCCCGTGGGCGAACACTCAACAACTCTAGGGGACATCCATGAAGAAGCAACAAGGTTTTACGCTGATCGAACTGATGATCGTGATTGCGATCATCGCCATCCTGGCTGCAATTGCACTGCCGGCTTACCAGGATTACACTGCGAAGTCGCAGGTAGCTGCAGGTTTGGCAGAGATCACGCCTGCCAAGGTCAATATTGAGACCAAAGTGGCAGATGGCATCGCTACTGCACTTTCCACGCCTGCGGACGTGGGTTTGCAAGCTAGTTCTGACCGCTGCTCTTATGCTGTTAGCGTAGCAACGACGGGTCTTTCTACCGTCACTTGCACCCTGAAGGGCAATGCCCAAGTTGCAGGGCAAACCATCACTTGGAGCCGCGCAGCTGATACCACGGCTGGTGTTGTAGGCGCTTGGACTTGCGCCACAAACGTTGCTCAGAAGCTGAAGCCCAAGACCTGCGGCGGAACCTAATAAGTAGCTTTGAATAAGGCAGAGAAAATTCACTCAACCGATCTGATGTTTTTTCGCTGCTCTTTGTGACGGGCCCGCATATTTTGCGGGCCCGTTTGTTTTTAATGCGACAGCATTGTTACCTTGCTGAAGTGATAGTTGGACATCTGGCGTAGTAGTTAAGCCTAATGATTACTGCAATCCACTGTGCTGATCCGTTGCACTCAGTGACAATGGAGTACTTTTAGTCTGCTGTTCCCTGGAACTTATTTCATGAACATAGCTGCCACTGTCAATCTAGTCGGGATCACCGGAATCGCTCGTCGTCTGGTTCAGGACGGTGTACTGGACGAAGGTATCGCACGAGCAGCGATGGATCAGGCCGCATCGGCCAAGGTCCCGTTACCGCAATGGTTCGCCGAAAAGAAGCTTGTAACAGCCGCGCAGCTCGCGGCCGCCAATGCGGTTGAGTTCGGTATGCCGCTGATGGACGTGTCGGTGTTCGACGCCAATCAGAACGCGGTCAAGCTGGTCAGTGAGGAGTTGCTCCAGAAGTATCAGGTGCTGCCGCTGTTCAAGCGCGGCAACCGGTTGTTCGTGGGGGTGAGCAACCCGACCCAGACTCGGGCGCTGGACGACATCAAGTTCCATACCAACCTGGTGGTCGAGCCGATCCTGGTCGACGAGGACCAGATCCGTCGTACCTTGGAGCAATGGCAAGCCAGCAATGCGGCGCTTGGCTCGTCGCTCGGTGACGACGATGAGGGGATGGGCGACCTGGACGTGTCGGCCGGGGACGAGGACATGGGCGCCGGCGGGGATGCTGGGGTCGATGCCAAGGGCGACGACACGCCGGTGGTGAAGTTCGTCAACAAGGTGCTGGTGGATGCGATCCGGCGGGGAGCCTCCGACATCCATTTCGAGCCCTATGAAGACGACTACCGGGTGCGGCTGCGGATCGACGGGCTGCTGAAGAACGTGGCCAAGGCACCGGTAAAGCTGAACCAGCGCATCGCGGCGCGTCTGAAGGTGATGTCGCAGCTGGATATCGCCGAAAAGCGGGTGCCGCAGGACGGGCGCATCAAGCTCAACCTGTCCAAGACCAAGCAGATCGACTTCCGCGTGAGCACCTTGCCGACCCTGTTCGGCGAAAAGGTGGTGCTGCGTATCCTGGACGGCAGCGCGGCCAAGCTGGGCATCGAGAAGCTGGGCTACGAGGCGGACCAGCAGAAGCTGTTCCTGGAGGCGATCCACAAGCCGTACGGCATGGTGCTGGTGACCGGGCCGACCGGTTCGGGCAAGACGGTGTCGCTGTATACGGCGTTGGGCATCCTCAACGACGAGACGCGCAACATTTCCACCGCCGAGGATCCGGTCGAAATCCGCCTGCCTGGCGTCAACCAGGTGCAGCAGAACAACAAGCGCGGCATGACGTTCGCGGCGGCGTTGCGCTCGTTTCTGCGCCAGGATCCGGACATCATCATGGTCGGCGAAATCCGCGACCTGGAAACGGCCGAGATCGCGATCAAGGCCGCGCAGACCGGTCACATGGTGCTGTCCACGCTGCACACCAATGATGCGCCGCAGACCATCGCGCGTTTGATGAACATGGGTATTGCGCCCTACAACATCACCTCATCGGTGACGTTGGTGATTGCGCAGCGTCTGGCGCGGCGCCTGTGCAACAACTGCAAGCGCAAATCGACCTTGCCCGAGCATGCGTTGCTGGCGGAAGGGTTCACTGCAGAGCAGCTCGCTGCCGGTATCGAACTGTATGAGGCGGTCGGTTGCGACGAGTGCACCGAAGGCTACAAGGGCCGTACCGGTATCTACCAGGTGATGCCGATGACCGACGAGATTGGCGCGATCGTGCTGGAAGGCGGCAACGCGATGCAGATCGCCGAGGCCGCGCAGAAGATCGGCATCCGCGACCTGCGCCAGTCTGCGCTGGTCAAGGCCGCGCACGGGGTGACCAGCCTGGCCGAGATCAATCGCGTAACCAAGGACTGAGGGCCGGGAATCGGGAATCGGGATTGGGGAATCGGAGAAGCTGGTTACAGCGGTAATCCTTTTCCCCCAAGCTTTTGCTCGACGGTTTTGAGACTGGGCAAAGTTGCGAAGGCCAAAAAAACGGCGCTTCCTCGTAAGAGGAGCGCCGTTTTTTATTGTGAGAACAGCATCAGGCCATGAATGCCGTCTTCAGTGCTCAAGAAGACATAGAGGTCAGAACGAAGCATTCAGGACGAGCGAACGCAGCGAACTCGCTTTTACGATTCCCCAATCCCGATTCCCCATTCCCGGCCCTTCTACTCCATCCCCAACTTCTTCAACTTGTACCGCAAGGCCCGAAACGTGATGCCCAGCTGCGCGGCGGTCTTGGTCTTGTTCCAGCGGTTTTCTTCCAGCGCTTTCTGGATCGCGGCGCGTTCCAGTTGCTCGATGTAGGAGGGCAGGGCGGCCGAGGCGGGGTCGATGTCGACCACGGCTTCGCGCGGTTCGACGGCGGCGCTGCCGGGGGTGGCGGCCAGGCGGTGGCCGCCGTGGGCGGGCAGGCGCAGGTCGGTGGCGCTGATCTGGTCGTCTTCGGCCAGGGCCAGGGCGCGTTCCAGGATGTTTTCCAGCTCGCGGACATTGCCCGGGAAGCCGTACTGGTCCAGCGCATCGAGCGCGGATTGGGTCAGCAGCGGAATCGGCCGGCCATGGCTGTGCGCCAGGCGGGCGATGATCGCCGCGGCCAGCTGCGGCAGGTCGCCGCCGCGTTCGCGCAGCGGCGGCACGCGCAGTTCGATCACGTTGATGCGGTAGTACAGGTCGTGGCGGAAACGGCCGTCCGAGACCAGGTCGCCCAGGTTCTTGTGCGTGGCCGATAGGATGCGCACGTCCACCAGCGACTCGCTGGAGGCGCCGACCGGGCGCACCGATTTTTCCTGGATCGCGCGCAGCAGCTTGACCTGCATCTGCAGCGGCAGTTCGGCCACTTCGTCCAGGAACAGCGTGCCGCCATGCGCGGCCTGGAACAGGCCGGGCTTGTCGGCATGCGCGCCGGTGAAGCTGCCCTTCTTGTGGCCGAAGAACTCGCTTTCCATCAGTTCGGCGGGGATGGCGCCGCAGTTGACCGGCACGAACGGGCCGGCCGCGCGGGCGCCCTGTTCGTGGATGGTGCGGGCGACCAGCTCCTTGCCCACGCCCGATTCGCCGACGATGTAGACCGGCGCCTGGCTACGCGCCACCTTGCCGATGGTGGCGCGCAGGCTTTCCATCGCACTGGAATCGCCGAGCAGGCGGCTGGCCTGTTCCGGCGGCGGCGCCGGCGGAGCGGGGCGATCGCGGTTATTCAATTCCAGCGCGTGCTTGACCAGGCCGCGCAGCACGCTGATGTCCACCGGCTTGCTGACGAAGTCGAAGGCACCGGCCTTCAAGGCCTCCACCGCCAGGTCCATGCTGCCGAACGCGGTGATCATCGCCACCGGGGTCTGCGGATAGTGCTTGGCGATTTCGGTGACCAGTTCGATGCCGTTGCCGTCGGGCAAGCGCATGTCGGTCAGGCACAGGTCGTAGGGATTGTTGGCCAGCAACTCGCGCGCTTCGGCCAGGTTGGCGGCGGTGCTGATGCGCAGGCCCATCCGGCCCAGGGTGAGAACAAGCAGTTCGCGAATGTCACGCTCGTCATCGACAACCAGGGCACTTTTCGGTTCGTTCATGTGGCGCACGATAGCCCAGGGCGATGACAGTCGACAATTGCCGGCCGAGTGCGGGCCCAACGATTCACATGATCAAACAACGGGCGCGGCGGGACGCACGAAGCGTAGCGGCTGGCCGCAGATACACGAACGCAGCGCCGTTGCAGGCAGATGCGCCATGGGCATGCTGCAGGCGTGACGCAACGATCCCGCTCATTTCCCGAGCAGGCTGTTGGGCCCCTGCAACAGGATCCGGAAGCAGGCGCCGCCGCCCGGCACCGACACATAGTCCAGTTGCGCCTGGTTGGCGCGGCACAGCTCCTGGGCGATGTACAGGCCGAGCCCGGTACCGTGCTCGGAGGTGGTGTAGAACGGGCGGAACAGTTGTGCGGCCACCGTCTCCGGGATGCCGGGGCCGCGGTCGATGACATCGATCACCGCCATGCGTTCCAGGCGTTCGACGCGCAGCTTCACCCGCGCCGGCTCGTCCATCACCCGGCCGTACTTGAGCGCGTTGTGGACCAGCGCGGTCAGGATCTGGTGCAGGTGCTTGGGGTCGACCAGGGCATGCACGGACGCGCCTTGAATGCTCGCTTCCAGGATGTCGGTTTCCATCGACAGGGTCTGCCGGTACTCGATCACGAAGCGGCGCACGAACGCGGCCAGGTCCAGGTTGTCCGGGTTGGCGCGTTCGCGCCGGGCCAGCGCAAGCACGCTTTCGACGATGCCGTTGGTGCGCTGGCATTGCTGGTGGATGATTTGCAGCAGGCGGCGGTCGGCATCGCCGATGTCCGGGGATTCTTCCAGCAATTGCGAGGCGTAGCTGATCGCTGCCAGCGGGTTGCGGATCTCATGCGCCAGGCTGGCCGAAAAGCGTCCCATCGCCGACAGGGTGAGCGATTCGGCGCGCCGCGACACCACGCTGGCATCGTCCAGGAACACCAGCACCAGGTCGCTGTCGGCGAGCAGGCGCACGAAGCGCGGCTGAACTTCCGGGCGGTCGGCGCCCAGTTGTAGCGGGGCTTCCTCCTGGCGCCAGCCGCTGCGCCAGCGCTGCAGGCGGCGCGCCAGCTCCGGGGTAAGCGCGGCCAGCGACAGGTCGACCGGGGCGTTGCGCTGGTCGCCATCGCCGAGCAGCGCCAGCGCCGCCTCGTTGGCCAGGGTGATGCGGTTGTGCGTATCGACCACCAGCACGCCGGTGCGCATGCGGCGGATGATCAGCTCGTTGATCTCGTAGAGATTGGCGACCTGCGCACCGCGCTCCTCGGCCAGCACCTGGTTGCGGCGCGCCCGCGAGGCGATCTGTTCGCAGATGAAGGCCACTGCGACATAGCTGGTGGCGAACATCGCCAGTTCGGCGATCGGGCGGGTGGCGCCGCCGCCTTCCAGCACGGTCCACAGGTACTCCAGCACGGTGGCGGCGCTGGCGAGCACGGCAATGCTCATGCCATAGCGCAGGCGCAGCAGGATCGAGGCGGCGGCGACATTGAACAGCAGCATCATCGCGATGCCGGCGCTGGCGCCAGGCAGCGCATGCGTGGCAAGGGTCGCGGCGAGGATGTCGGCGATCACCGCGCACAGCACGGTGGCGGTCAGGCGGCGCTCGTTGCGTCCCCGAAACAGCAGCGGGATGGCCATCGCCAGGTAGCCGATCGCCACACCGGCCGCCAGGCGCGGGTAGCGGGGCTCGGGGATCGCGTCGGACAGGGGGCTGAACACCAGTGCGGCGATCAGCCCGGCCACCAGCACCCGGTACAGCGAAAAGAAGTACAGCTCGCGCTGTGGCGCGGACTGGATCCGGTCGATAAGCGATGGGCTGGATGGCAAACCGATTCCCCGCGGGCGCAAGCGGCGAGTATAGGCAGGTGCGCGGCCCACGCAGCGCTTGCGCACAGTGCCGGGCTGGACGCAAGCGCCGCCAGCGGCGGGGCACTCGGGCCGACTTTTGCGCCGCACGGCGTGGTCGGCCACAATAGGCGGCCCGTTCGCGTCTCTTGACGTGCCGCCCACGCGGTCTGCGTTGCACGCAGCGGTCGTTTCCTTTTCCCACGGTGACGCATGAATTTCCACGAATACCAGTCAAAACAGCTGCTTGCCGAGTACGGCATCCCCGTTCCGGCCGGCAAGGTCGCGGCGACCCCGGACGAAGCGGTTGAAGTCGCCAATTCCCTGGGCAAGGGCCCCTGGATGGTGAAGGCGCAGATCCACGCGGGCGGTCGCGGTAAGGCTGGCGGCGTCAAGTTCTGCAAGACCACCGACGACGTGAAGGCCGCAGCGGCCAAGATGCTCGGCACCAAGATGTCCACCTACCAGACCGCCGGCGTCGAGCTGCCGATCAACCTGGTGCTGGTGACCACCGCCGGCGAGATCGTCAAGGAGCTGTACCTGTCGATCCTGGTCGACCGCGGCACCAAGACCATCACCTACATCGCCTCCAGCGAGGGTGGCGTGGAGATCGAGCAGGTCGCCGCCGAGACGCCGGAGCTGATCCACTCGCTCAATGTCGATTTCGTCGAAGGCGTGCAGGGCTACCACGGCCGCGATTTCGGCTTCAAGCTCGGCCTGACCGCCAAGCAGGCCGGCCAGTTCGCCAGCATCATGGTGAACCTGTATCGCCTGTTCAACGAAAAGGACCTGGCGCTGGTTGAAATCAACCCGCTGGCCATCCTGGACGATGGCAACCTGTACGCGCTGGACGGCAAGTTCGACAGCGACGACAACGCCGCGTTCCGTCAGAAGCAGCTGGTCGCCATGCGCGACAAGACGCAGGAAGACGAGACCGAAGTGACTGCGTCGGAGCTGGACATCAACTACGTCACCATGGACGGCAACATCGGTTGCATGGTCAACGGCGCCGGCCTGGCCATGGCCACCATGGACGTGATCAAGCTCAACGGCGGCGAGCCGGCGAACTTCCTGGACGTGGGCGGCGGCGCCAACAAGCAGCGCGTCATCGAGGCATTCAAGCTGATCCTGTCCTCGGACAAGGTCGAAGGCATCTTCGTCAACATCTTCGGCGGCATCGTCCGCTGCGACATGATTGCCGAGGGCATCATCGCGGCGGTCAAGGAAGTGGGCGTCAAGGTTCCGGTCGTGGTGCGCCTGGAAGGCACCAACGTGGAAGAAGGCAAGCAGCTGCTGCGCGACAGCGGCATGGCCATCATCCCGGCCGACAACATCAACGACGGTGCCAAGAAGGTCGTCGAAGCTGTCAAGAACGCCGCCTGATTCACGACACCGAAGGAACTATCCATGTCCGTTTTGATTAACAAGAACACCAAGGTGATCGTGCAGGGCTTCACCGGCCAGCAGGGCACCTTCCACGCCACTCAGATGATCGAGTACGGCACCCAGGTCGTCGGCGGCGTGACGCCGGGCAAGGGCGGCACCACGCATATCGACCTGCCGGTGTTCAACACCGTGGCCGATGCCGTCAAGGCCACCGGCGCAGACGCGTCGGTGATCTACGTGCCGCCGCCGTACGCGGCCGATGCGATCCTGGAAGCGGCTGCGGCCGGCATCAAGGTCATCGTCTGCATCACCGAAGGCATCCCGGTGCTGGACATGCTGCGCGTCAAGAACGTGCTGACCCGCTCGCATCCGGACACCGTGCTGATCGGGCCGAACTGCCCCGGCGTGATCACCCCAGGCGAGTGCAAGATCGGCATCATGCCGGGCCACATCCACAAGCCGGGCAAGATCGGCATCGTGTCGCGTTCGGGCACGCTGACCTATGAAGCGGTCAAGCAGACCACCGAAGTGGGCCTGGGCCAGAGCACCTGCATCGGTATCGGTGGCGACCCGATCAACGGCCTGAACTTCGTCGACTGCCTCAAGCTGTTCAACGAAGACCCGCAGACCGAAGGCATCATCATGGTTGGCGAAATCGGTGGCGACGCCGAGGAAGCTGGCGCCGAATACATCAAGCAGTTCGTGAAGAAGCCGGTCGTCGGCTTCATCGCCGGTGCCTCGGCGCCGGCCGGCAAGCGCATGGGCCACGCCGGTGCGATCGCATCGGGCGGCAAGGGCACTGCCGAAGGCAAGTTCGCGGCGATGGAAGCCGCTGGCGTCAAGACCGTCCGTTCGCCGGGCGATCTGGGTGCGGCGATTGCTGCGCTGGTGAAGTAAGCACGCCGCGCGCGCAAGCGTGTGAGCGTCAGAGAGGCCGCCTTCGGGCGGCCTTTTTTGTGGGCGTTTGGAACATCCCCTCATCCGCCCTTCGGGCACCTTCTCCCGCAGGCGGGAGAAGGGAGCAACAGCAAGAACGACAACAAGAGCAGGAGCAAGAGCAGGAGCAAGAGCAAAAGCCCGGTCATGTTCTCAAGCACGCCAGGTTTGTCGTTCTCCGGCAAATCGACGGAGCACACCGAGGTCAGGCAACTGCCGCTGCCCAAGCCCCCGCCGGCAGCGACATCCCCTCTCCCGCCTGCGGGAGAGGGGTAGGGGTGAGGGCGCTTCCCGCGCGGCGATCTCCCACGCCAAAGTGCCATCGACACCGATGGCGCCACCCGGGCGGCACCAGTCACCGTGGCCATCCTCCTGCCGAGAATGTCGATGCGCCACGCCGCCAAGACCGGATTCGCCAAGCGCCTGCGTCGTGAGATGACCGCCGCCGAGCGCGCGCTTTGGTATCGGTTGCGAGATCGGCGTCTGCTCGGCTTCAAATTCCGGCGTCAGGTCCCCATCGGGCCCTACATCGTCGATTTCGTCTGCCTCGCCCGGGCGTTGATCGTCGAAATCGACGGTAGCCAGCACCTGCTGCCGGGTGCGGATGCCACGCGCGATGCTTTCCTGCGCCGCGAGGGCTTCCAGGTGCTGCGCTTCTGGAATAATGCGGTGCTGGCGAGTGGCGACGACGTCTGCGAGATGATCGCGCGAGGTCTGCTTGCGGCTCGTTCTCCCTTTCCGCTTCCGTGCTTCGGAAAACACACGCACAAGGCCGTTGACATGTCCCAGACGCTCCGCATTGCCATGGCGCAGTTCGACTTTCCGGTCGGTGCCGTGGCGCGCAATACCGATCGCATCATCGACTTCATCGCGGCAGCGCGCGATGAGTTCGATGCGGACATCGTGCTGTTTCCCGAGCTGGCGATCAGCGGTTACCCGCCGGAAGATCTGCTGCTGCGGCCCGGTTTTCTGGCCCATTGCGAGGAAGCGCTGGCGCGCATCGCCGCCAGCACGCGCGGGGTCGTGGCGGTGGTCGGCTGGCCGCAGAGTGCCGGCAGCGTGGTCTACAACGCCGCCAGCGTGTTGCGCGACGGGCGCATCGAAGCGACGTACCGCAAGCGAGAGCTGCCCAATTACGCGGTATTCGACGAGCGCCGCTATTTCGACGTGGACCCGGATGGCGATAACTGCGTGGTCACGGTCAAGGGCGTGCAGGTGGGCTTGGTGATCTGCGAGGACCTGTGGTTTGTCGAGCCGTTGGCCAGGACCGTGCAGGCCGGCGCCGAGCTGGTGCTGGTGCCCAACGCCTCGCCCTACGAGCGCGGCAAACATGCGCAGCGCGATGCCTTGCTGGCCGAGCGCACCCGTGAGAGCGGGGCGGCGATTGCCTATCTCAACGTGGTCGGCGGGCAGGATGCGCTGGTGTTCGACGGTGCCTCGGTGGTGGCCGATGGCGACGGCACCGTGCATCCGGCCGCCGCCGCGTTCGTCGATCAGTGGCTGGTGGTGGACTACGCCGCCGGCGAGCGCAGCTTCACCCCGGTGGTGTGGGTGGACGACGGCGACGAAAGCATGGATGCGCTGGCTTGGCGCGCCGTGGTGCGCGGGCTGCAGGACTACTGCCGCAAGAACGGTTTCAGCAAGGTGTGGCTGGGCCTGTCCGGCGGCATCGATTCGGCGCTGGTGCTGGCGATGGCGGTCGACGCGCTGGGCGGCGACAACGTCACCGCGGTGCGGCTGCCGTCGCGCTACACGGCCAATCTGTCCAACGACCTGGCCGACGAGCAATGCCGCGCGCTGGGCGTCAAGCTGGAAACCATCGCGATCGAGCCGGCGTTTGAAGGCCTGCTCGCCGCGCTGGGGCCGATGTTCGAAGGCACCCAGCCGGACATCACCGAAGAGAACCTGCAGTCGCGCAGCCGCGGGGTGATCCTGATGGCGCTGTCCAACAAGTTCGGCGGGCTGTTGCTGACCACCGGCAACAAGAGCGAATACGCGGTGGGGTACGCCACCATCTACGGCGACATGTGCGGCGGCTACGCCCCGCTCAAGGACCTGTACAAGACCGAAGTGTTCGGCCTGGCCAAGTGGCGCAATACCGTGGGCGGGGCGCCGGTGATTCCGCCGGCAGTGATTTCGCGCCCGCCCTCGGCCGAGTTGCGCGACAACCAGACTGACCAGGATTCGCTGCCGCCCTACGATGTGCTGGACGGGATCCTGTATCGCTACGTCGACCAGGAACAGTCGCGCGACGACATCGTCGCGGCTGGCTACGCCGCCGATACGGTGGAACACGTGCTGCGGCTGGTGCGGCTCAACGAATGGAAGCGCCACCAGGCCGCGCCCGGGCCGAAGGTGTCGCGGCGCGCGTTCGGTCGCGAGCGGCGTT
Organism: Xanthomonas sp. BRIP62418; assembly: GCF_003993495.1. Taxonomy (NCBI): domain Bacteria; kingdom Pseudomonadati; phylum Pseudomonadota; class Gammaproteobacteria; order Lysobacterales; family Lysobacteraceae; genus Xanthomonas; species Xanthomonas sp. BRIP62418. Next base: position 21,665 of record NZ_QEZG01000035.1, on the reverse strand, counting down.
ACCCGATCACCAATGGGTATTCTGGCCAGTAGCCCGATTGGCTATTGCGGTCGGTCGTCCGGCGCATTGGCCACCGCTGCGGCGGCCGGCGCCTGGGCGAAGCGGGTGAGCAGGTCCAGGGTCGGCTTGGGCCGCGTCAGGTCGTACATCAGGCCGAAATGGCCTTCGGCGCCCTCGATGCTGGTCTGGTCCAGCAATTCGTAGACGTTCACCTCGGACACCACGTCGGCGTAGTTGTCGCGCACGTTGCGCAGCAGCTGCGCCAGGCTGTCGTAGCAGCCGCGGTCGCCTTCCGCACCGCCGGTGGTGTTGCCGGTGTAGATCTCCGCACAGTTCAGCTCGTTGAAGAACACCGGCGTCTTGTAGGTCTGCGCGGCGGTGCGCAGCTGGCCCAGATACAACGTGCTCCAGTAGCCGGCGTCCTGGTGGAAGGCGTAGTAGTGGAAGCTGATGTGGTCGAAGTTGAAGCCGGCCGCCTTGGCCTTGGCCAGGAACCACAGCGAGCCATTGCGGTCACCCGGGCAGCGTGCGTTGGCGCTGCGGTCGTCGCTGTTGCAGGCGGTGATGTTGATGGTGAAGCGCAGGCCGGCGCCCAGTTCGTTGGAGGCCTGGCGCATGCCCAGGTACATCGTGGTCATCGCCGCGATGCGGGCATCGGCCTCGGCGCGCACCAGATCCTGTTCATTGCCGATCTCCCAGACCTTGATGTCGGCCGCATAGCGACGCGCCAGCTGGTAACCGATCTCGCGCGACATCGGGTACACCATTGGGCGTAGCGTGATGCCGTACTTGCGCGCCAGCGGGACAAGCGCATCCAGCGTGGCGTAATCGCGCGGGTCCACATCGAAGCGGTAGCTGCGCAGATTGCGCGCGGCCAGCAGCTTGAAGCGGGCCTCGGCCTGGGCGATCGGGTAGGCGGAGCGGCTGTCGTGGGCGTTGACGCCGTAGACGATGGGAGCCGCGCTGGCGGTGGTGGTCATTGCCGCCAGCAGCAGGCCAAGCATGAACGGGATGATGCAGCGGGTCATGCGGCCTCCTGGCGGGCGTCAGCGGGAGTGATCTTCCCGAGGCCGAGTATAGGCAGCGCGCAGGCGCGGTTCGGTGACCTGGTGCCAGGTCTGGCGAGGTGAACGCAACTGCCGCAGGCAAGCGCGCTCGGCGGCGCAAGGACGCGTGGTGTGCAAGCGTGCACGTCCGTAGTGCGGGAAAGATCGATCTGTCGCTCGATCGGGCGTGGCCGTCGTCAGGCACGGCAGGCGCCTGCGACACTCAGCCGCGCCGCTGCCACCGGCATTGCGGCAGCGGCATTGCCGCAATAAAAAAGGGGCCTTGCGGCCCCTTCTCATCACACCGGCGGCTGATCGCTCAGTCGCGGCTCATCTGTGCATTGCGCTGACCGGTGGCGGCGGACTTCTCGCCGGCGAACGGGTTGAGCTTGCGGATGGCCCACGGGTACTTCGGCCAATTGCCGGTCAGCCACGGATGCTGCGGGCTGTTGAGCTCCAGCACGCGGCGGGCATCGGCGGCCAGGGTCTTGTTGCCCAGGTGGGTGTAGGCCTCGGCCAGCACCGCCACCGCGTCGTATTGGTAGGCGCTCTGCGGATAGGTTTCCAGCAGGTAGTTGGCGCGACCGGCCGCCGACACCCAGGCATTGCGACGCAGGTAGTACAGCGCGTTGTCCAGTTCGTGCTGGGCGAACACGTCGCGCAGCTCGATCATGCGCTTGCGCGCATCCGGCGCGTAGCGGCTGTTCGGGTAGCGGTCGGTCACGGTGTTGAAGTCGTTGTAGGCCTGCTGCGGCGAGGACAGGTCGCGGCGGCTCGGGTCCAGCGACCAGACGCGGCGCAGGAACACCGTGTCGCGGTTGCTGTTGGCCAGCCCGCGCAGGTAATAAAGGTACGAGATGTTGCGATGGGTCGGGTAGGTCCGGATGAAGCGGTCGACGCTGGAGACGGTGTCGTCGTGCTTGCCGGCCTTGTACTGGGCGTAGGCGGTTTCGATCATCGCCTGCTCGGTGTACGGGCCATACGGGTACTGGGCGATCAGGCGCTTGTAGCTGGCTTCGGCGCCGGCCCAGTTGCCTTTCTCCATCAGGTCGTGGCCCTTGCCGTAGAGCTGCTCGACCGGCATGCCCTCGTCGGGATTCTTGTCCTTGGCGCCGCGGTGGCAGCCGGTGACGACGAACGCCATGACCAGCATGAGGGCAATCAGGCGCGCAGGCGCGGAAAACGTGGACCGTCGGATCATGGGTCTGGGCAGGACGCATCAGGAAAACGAGAGCGCGATGATAGCCTAGTGGCCTGTCCGGCGACTGACTCCCGCCGCCCGGACCCCCAAATTCCCGCTTTTGCCCGAGTGCCTGTGTCCATGTCCGACCCATCTGCCGACCCCCTCGACCCGTCCATCCGCCAGGCCATCGTGCCCGACAACGCCGCAGGACGCCGTTTCGACGCGGTGCTGGCCGAGCTGTTTCCCGAATTCTCGCGTTCGCGCCTGTCGGAGTGGATCAAGTCCGGCGATGCGCTGCTGAACGGGGAAATGGCGCGCCCGCGCGACACCTTGCGCGGCGGCGAGAGCGTGCAGGTGCAGGTGGTGCTGGAAACCCAGACCCATGCCGCGCCGCAGGACATCCCGCTGAGCGTGCTGTACGAAGACGAGCAGGTGCTGGTGATCGACAAGCCGGCCGGGCTGGTGGTCCACCCGGGTGCCGGCAACCCGGACGGCACCCTGGTCAACGCCTTGCTGTTCCGCGACCCGGCGCTGGCGGCGGTGCCGCGCGCCGGCGTGGTGCACCGGCTGGACAAGGACACCAGCGGGGTGATGGTGGTGGCGCGCACCGTGCAGGCGCAGACCGCGCTGGTGGAACAGCTGTCCGCACGCGATGTGCACCGCCAGTACCTGGCGGTGGTGGTGGGCGCGCTGGTCTCCGGCGGCACCGCCAATGCGCCGATCGACCGCCATCCGCGCGATCGGCTGAAGATGGCGGTACGCGACGACGGCCGCGATGCGGTCACCCACTACCGCCTGCGCGAGCGCTTCCGCGCGCATACCGCGCTGGAATGCCGGCTGGAAACCGGGCGCACCCACCAGATCCGCGTGCACATGGCGCACCTGAAGTCGCCGATCGTCGGCGACCCGCTGTACGGCGGCGCGCTGAAGCTGCCCAAGGGCGCCAGCGACGAACTGGTGCACGAGCTGCGTACCTTCAAGCGCCAGGCATTGCATGCCGAAACCCTGGAGTTCCTGCACCCGGTCAGCGGCGAGCCGGTGCGCGCCAGCGCGCCGGTGCCGGCGGACCTGCAGCGGCTGATGACCGCGCTGCGCGAAGACAGCGCACGCGCCGCCGAGCTGGCACGCCGCTGAGATGGCCGCCGCCGCGCCCTTCGTGCTGCCGGCCGACTGGCCGGCGCCGCCGCGCATCCATGCGCTGACCACGCTGCGCTACGGCCTGGGCGGCTCGCTGACGCCGTTCGACACGCTTAACCTCGGCAACCGCAACAGTGCCGAGGGCGACGTGCCGGAGCAGGTGGAACGCAACCGGGCGCTGCTGGTCGAGGCGTTGGCACTGCCCGGCACCCCGCAGTGGCTGCGTCAGGTGCATGGGGTGGAGGTGCTGCGCGTCGATGCGCCCGCGCCTGCGCCCGGCGAGTGGGTGCGTGCCGCAGGCACTGTCGCCCCAACAGCGCAGGAACCGGTTGCCGACGCAGCGGTGACCGCGGTGCCCGGCGTGGTGCTTGCGATCCTCACCGCCGACTGCCTGCCGGTCGTGCTCGCGGCCAGGGATGGCAGCGAAGTGGCCGCCGCGCATGCCGGCTGGCGCGGCCTGGCCGACGGCATGCTGGAGCGCAGCGTGGCGGCGATGCGCACGCCGCCACAGCAGGTGAGGGCCTGGTTGGGGCCGGCAGCGGGGCCGCAGGCCTATGAAATCGGTGAAGACGTGTTCAACGCCTTCGTCGCGCACGATGCGCAGGCACGCGCCGCGTTCGTCGCGACCCGCCCGGGGCATTGGCTGGTAGATCTGTATGCATTGGCGCGTCAGCGCCTGCAGCGTGCCGGTGTGCCGGCCAGCGCCATCCACGGCGGCGGGCTGTGCACCATTTCCGAGCCGCAACGCTTCTTCTCGCATCGTCGCGACCGCCGTAGCGGACGCATGGCCACGCTGGCCTGGATCGCGCCCTGAGCATGCAGTTGTTTGCGCAGGATGCGTTCGCGCAGCTGCCTGCGCCGGAGCAGCACGCGCGGTTTCTGGACTAGCGCCGCAACTCGATGTGGGGGCGCACATGGGCGCGATGGGTCTTACTGGTAATGCTTCGTCGCGCCCGGGTGCGCTCCTACGTAGCGTGGCGATTTTTACGATGGCTCGCTGATTTGCAGCGTTGGTCGGTCGCGCGTGCTGGATGGTATGGCAGACAGGTGTAGGAGCGCACCTGGGCGCGATGGGGCGTTACCGGGAAAGCCTTATCGCGCCCAGGTGCGCTCCTACGGTGATTCCGTGACGGCGGCTTACGCGGCTGCGTTTCCGAAACTTGCGTGCACTGCTTTCGGGGTGCCGCCGTGTGCGGATTGCAGGCGGAAGATCGACACCGCATCGGCCAACTCCACGGCCTGTTCTTCCAGACTGCGCGCGGCGGCGGTGGCTTCTTCCACCAATGCCGCGTTGCGCTGGGTGACTTCGTCCAGTTGCGCGACGGTGCGGTTGACCTGTTCGATGCCGCTGGATTGCTCGGCGCTGGCGGCGGTGATCTCGCTCATGATGTCGGTGACGTGTTTGACCGAGCCGACGATCTCGCGCATGGTCGCGCCGGCGCGGTGCACCAGGCCCGAGCCGAGTTCGACCTTGTCGGTGGAGTCGGCGATCAGCGTCTTGATCTCCTTGGCCGCATCGGCCGAGCGCCGCGCCAGGGCGCGCACCTCCGAGGCAACCACCGCAAAGCCGCGGCCCTGCTCGCCAGCGCGGGCGGCTTCCACCGCGGCGTTGAGCGCCAGGATATTGGTCTGGAAGGCGATGCCGTCGATGACGCCGATGATCTCGCCGATCTTGCGCGAGGCGGTGCTGATCTGGCCCATGGTGGACACCACAGCGTCCATCACCTGGCCGCCGTTCTGCGCCACTTCGCCGGTGCCCACCGCCAGCCGGTTGGCCTGCAGCGCGCTGTCGGCGTTCTGCTTCACGGTAGAGGTGAGTTCCTCCATGGAGCTGGCGGTTTCTTCCAGATTGGCGGCCTGCTGCTCGGTGCGCTCGGACAGGTCGGTGTTGCCGGCGGCGATTTCCATCGCCGCGCGGCGGATCGTGTCCGATGCGATCTGGATACCGCCGATGATCTCGGTCAGACGGGTCACGGTCTGGTTGGTGTCGTCGCGCAGGCGCGCAAAGATGCCGTGCGCATCGCCGTCCACGCGCTGGGTGAGGTCGCCGTCGGCCAGGGCACCGATCACGCGCGCCAACGCGGCCAGGTGGGTTTCCACCGAGTCGTAGATGCGGTTGATGCCCTGGGCCAGCGACAGCAATACGCCGTCCATGCCGTCGATCTGCATGCGCCGGCTGAAATCGCCGGCCGCGGCGGCATCGATGATCTGGATCAGCGTCTGCTCGGCGTTGACCTGCGCGGTGACGTCCACCCACTGTGCGATGGTGCCCAGCCTGGCGCCGTCGGCGGCGATGATCGGGCTGTAGACGAAGTCGATCTGGCGGCCGAAGAACGGCGCGCGCACCGCCTTGGAGGCGGTCAATGCACGCATGCGGTCGATCGCGGCCTGGCTGTCGGGATAGATGTCGCCGATGCTGCCGCCGACGAACCCTTCGGCATGGAAGCCGGGGCGGAAGCTCTGCACATCCGGCTCGATCAGCTTGAGCATCGCCAGCAGCTTGCGGTTGGCAAACAGCACCTGGCCATCGTCGTCGGCGATGCGGATCATGGTGTCCAGGTCGTCCAGCGCCTTGATCACGAACTGGCCGTGGCGCAGGCCCTGTTCCATCACATCCAGGCGGATGGCCAGCTTGTCCTGGGTCGCCTGCAGCGCATGCAGCAACGGCGCGAGCTCGCCGGCGGCGTTGCGCAGGTCCAGGCGCTGGAAGTGCCCGTCACCGATGGCCGTCACCGTGCCGACGGCCTGTTGCAGTTGCGCGACGTTGCGGCGGCGCGACCACCACCACAGCCCCGCACTTGCCGCGCCCAGCACCAGCAGCGCCGGCAGCAGGCGCGTCAACCCGGCCCAGACGCCGCCGGGCAACAACATGGTCGCATGGAGCGTGAGCAAGGCCAGCAGCCCGAGCTGTGCAGCGGCAGGCAGCCATGTGGCACTGGTGAGACGCGCAAGGCTCCGGCCGGAAGGCGGGCGGGAGACGGCAGTGGCATCGAATGAGGGCGACATAGGCTGAGTCCAACGGAGTGATTCGGAGTGGGGAGCGCTGTCCTGCACTGCATGGGCTGCTATGGGGTATCGGCGGCCGAGCCCGAATCATGACGGCGTGAAATTGCCGTTCGTCGGAATCTGTCGGCCGTACCCCTGAAAACCCCGATGTAGTTGATTTGGAAGCGGTTTCAGTGCCGCCCGGTACACTGCAGAGCCGTGAGGTGTCACTAGACACCCGCCTCCAAATTGTAAATTCCACGTGAAATATCGACGGCTGCCGTCAACACTTCTTAGACCTGGACTCCACGCCATTTGATCGCGTGTCTGTGACCAAGAATGGCCGCAGCGCCATCAGCGCGACCCCACGAATACACATCGAGGCGCGGGAACCGGGAATGGAGAATCGGGAATAGGTAATAGGGAATAGGGAATAGGGAATAGGGAATCGGGAATCGGGAATCGGGAAATAGGGAGTCGGATGCCCTACAGACCGAGATCAGCGAAACGCTACGAATAGACATCGAAGAGCGGAATGGAGAATCGGGGAATCAGGCGACCCACAGGCCCAGCCCAGCCCAAAGCGACAGAAAGACGCTTTTCCGATTCCCGATTCCCGATTCCCCAATCCCCAATCCCCAATCCCCAAAAAAAAACCGGCCATCTCGCGATGGCCGGTCTATCGATACCTAACTAGCTGACGCTACATCGGCTTACTTCGCCGGCTTGGCACCTGCCTCGTCCGGCAGCGCCCAGGCGATCACGCTGTCGCCCGACTTGGTTTCCATGCGGTCGTGTCCGCCCACTGCGGCCACGATGTACTGCTTGCCGTCGATGGTGTAGCTCAGCGGCGCGGCCTGCGGGCCAGCCGGCACGCGGGTCTCCCAGACCTGCTTGCCGGTGCGGGTGTCGAAGCCGCGCATGAAATCATCCAGGGACGCGCCGATGAAGGTCACGCCGCCGGCGGTGGCCAGCGAGCCGCTGTTGTTGGGCGTGCCGATCTCGAACTTGGTCTTGGACGGGATGCCCATCGGGCCCTGGTCGTAACCGGTGCCCAGCGGACGGCGCCAGATCACCTGCTGGGTGCGCAGGTCCACGCCGGAAATGTAGCCCCACGGCGGTGCCACGCACGGCGTGTTGAGCGGCGACATCCACGGCTCCTTGCGGGCACCGTAGGCCAGACCCTTCTGCGCCATGTAGCCGGGCGTCTTGCTCTTGCCGTCGAACACCGATACCACGCCCAGCTCATTCATCTTTTCGCGGGTGTAGACCTGCAGGGTGTAGGGCAGGCGATTGCTGTTCATCACCATGATGCCGCGCTGCAGATCGACCGAGACGCCGCCCCAGTTGATGCCGCCGTGGTTGCCGGTGAAGGCCAGCGAGCCTTGCAGGGTCGGCGGGGTGAACATGCCTTCGTAGCGCAGCTGCTTGAACTGGATGCGGCAGGCCAGCTGGTCGAATGGGGTCATGCCCCAGGCATCGGATTCGATAATGGTCTCGTAGTCACGGCTCGGCGCGCCCACGGTATTGGGCATGCCCGGCGAGATCGGCTGCGTGGCCGCGGTCCAGTCGCCGTGATCGGTGCCCTGCGGCACGGCGATCTGCTTGACCGGCATGAGCGGTGCGCCGGTGGCGCGGTCCAGCACGAACACCTGGCCGGACTTGGTGGCCTGGATCACCGCCGGGCGGGTACCGCCACCGGCCACCGGCCAATCGACCAGGTTCGGCTGCGGGCCGATGTCGTAATCCCACAGGTCGTGGTTGACGGTGCGGAAGTGCCAACGCTCCTTGCCGGTGGCCGCATCCACGGCAACCAGCGAAGCGGTGTATTCCTCATCCTGCGGGGTGCGGCCCTTGCCGAAGAAATCACCCGAGGCATTGCCGGTCGGCAGATACACCAGGCCCAGCTCGTCGTCGGCGGACATCAGCGACCACACGTTCGGGGTCGAACGGGTGTAGGTCTGCCCGGCCGGCGGCTCGGCGGTGATCGCCGGGTTGCCCAGGTCCCAGGCCCAGCGCAGCTGACCGGTGAGCGCATCGAAGCCGCGCACCACGCCCGACGGCGCATCGCCTTCCTGGCCGTCGCGGACCTGGCCGGTGGGCTGGATCACCACGCCGCGCATCACCACCGGCGGCGAGGTCGGGCCGACGAAGCCGGGCTTGGTGTTGCCGGTGCCGGCGTTGAGATCGACAAAGCCGTTGGTGCCGAAGCTGGTGCACAGCTTGCCGGTCTGCGCGTCCAGCGCGCCAAGGCGGCCATCGACCATCGGCCAGAAGATCCGCGTCGGGCACTCGGCGGTGCCTTGCGGCGCCTGGTAGTACGACACGCCGCGGCAGGTGGTGGCGGCAACGCCGGCCATCGCCTTCGGATTGGTCTGCGGATCGAAGCGCCAGCGCTCCTTGCCGTTGGCCGCTTCCACCGCGATCACTTTCTGGGTCGGGGTGCAGATGTAGAGCAGGTCGCCGACCTTGAGCGGGGTGTTCTGGAAGGCATAGCCCAGCTTGGAGCCGGCCGGCTTCAGGTCGCCGGTATGGAACTCCCAGGCCACCTTCAGGTCCTTGGCGTTTTCCGGGGTGATCTGCGCGCCGGGGGTGTAATGGTTGGACAGGTTGGAGCCGGCGTACGCGGTCCAGTTGCTGGCATCGTGATTGGCCGCGACGTTGCCGTCCGGGCTGGGCACGTTGCCGCGGCTGAAGGGCGCCGCGTTCTCGGCCGGCAGCTTGGAGGCATCGGCCAGTTCGACATTGCGCGGTGCCAGCAACGGCCACAGGATCAGCGTCGCGCCCAGGATCGGCAGCACGCCGGTCACCAGCACATAGCCCAGCCCCGACAACGGCTGCATGCGGCGACGGGCCACGCCCCAGAACGGCAGCAGCACCAGCCCCAGCACCGATAGCCAGGCCAGACGCGGGACCAGACCCCAGCCATCCAGGCCCACTTCCCACAGCGCCCAGGCGATAGTGGCCGCCAGGGTTGCACCAAACAGCCACAGGCCGGCACGCTTGCCCAATGCCAGCAACACGCCGGCCAGGAACAGGCCGATGCCCGCCAGCAGGTAATACCAGGAACCACCGACGGCGACCAGGCGGCCGCCCTCGTAGGCAAGCACCGCACCGAGCACGGCGATCACCACGGCATAGACCACCAGCAACCAGGTGCCTAGTCCACGTTTTGAGGATTGATCAGTCATTTTGAGATGTCAGGAAGGACCCAGGCACCGGCAGGCGATGGCGAGTCGTGGAGGGAGAAAGATCACAGGCTGGCGAAGGGCGGCCCGTGTTCTAACTAAAACGTCCTAAACAAGAACGTCCGGATATGAACGCGCAGCCCCTCCCAGGTTCTCAGCGCTACTCATGTAAATATTTTAGACCGCAACGACGCTCGTGTCCGTGACGGAATGGGAACCAGTGTTCAGGCCGTGCATCGCAGCGCGGGAAGTGCTTAAAACCGCAGGGATGGAGAGTGCCGGTGATCTCAGGTGGTCCTGGTGGCATTCGCGCATGGCGACAACATGCGTCATCCGGCTGTAACTCTAATTTGTTATTGACGCAAGTGATGAGGCGGGATTCGGCATTCGGGAATGGCGAGTCGTGCACGCCGGGATTTTCGACTCAGGAATCTTCCACTTGCACCGGCAGACGTATTCTCATCGCCCTTCAGGCACTTTCTCCCGATGCAAGAAAAAAGGCGCCGGCAATGCGCGGCGCCTGAGTGTGCTGATCGCGGTGTGCGCGGGTAGCGTGTTGCTGGTAAGGCGCAAATCCAAAGTCAGATATCGGCCAGCGCCTGCAAATACCGCTGGCGCCAGTGGTTGATATTGTTCTTGCGCAGATGATCCATCATCGCCCGCCAGCGCTCGATGCGCGTTGCCAACGGCATGCTTGCGGCGGTGGCGATCGCATCGGCCACGCCGTCGAGGTCGTGCGGATTGACCAGCAGCGCTTCCTTCATTTCATCGGCGGCACCGGCCAGCAACGACAGCACCAGCACGCCGGGATCCTGCGGATCCTGCGCTGCGACAAATTCCTTGGCGACCAGATTCATGCCATCGCGCAGCGGCGTGACCAGACCGACCGAGGCGGCGCGATAGAAACCGGTCAAGGTCGCATGGCTGAAGTTCTGATTGACGTAGCGTAGCGGCGTCCAATCCGGCTCGGCATGCCCGCCGTTGATATGGCCTGCGATCTGCTCCAGTTGCCCGCGCAACCGGCGATATTCGTTGACATCGCCACGCGACACCGGCGCGATCTGCAGGTAGGTCAGGCTGCCGGACTGCTCCGGGTAGCGCTCCAGATAGCGCTCGAACCCCTGGAAGCGTTCCGGCAGGCCTTTGGAATAATCCAGCCGGTCCACGCCGATCGCCAGTTGCCGGCCGCGCAGGCTTTCGCGCAGGTCGCGCACGGCCTGCTTGCCGACCGAGGCCTTGGCCTGGTTGGCGATCAACTCGGTATCGATCCCGATCGGGAAGGCCGCGGCACTGAAGCGACGCCCGCCTGGGCCCTCGACGATGTCGCCGTCCAGGATGCGGCCGCCGCCGAACAGGCGCACATAGGCCTTGAAGCGCTCGGCGTCGCGCTGGGTCTGGAAGCCGACCAGATCGTAGGCGTAGAACGTGCTGAACAGGCGCGCGTGATCTGGCATCGCCTGCATCAGGTCGGCCGAGGGCATCGGCACGTGCAGGAAGAAGCCCATCTTGCAGCCCACCCCCAGCTCGCGCAGCATCGCGCCCAGCGGGATCATGTGGTAGTCGTGGATCCACAAGGTGTCGCTGTCCTTCAACAACGGCGCCAGCTTTTCGGCGAACAGCCGATTGACCCGCATATAGCCTTCGCGGGTGGCGCGGTCGTAGTCGACCAGGTCCAGGCGGAAGTGCAGCAGCGGCCACAGCGTGCGATTGGCAAAGCCGTTGTAGTACGAATCGATGTCGCGCTTGTTGAGGTCCATTGTGACGAACTTGATGTCGCCCTCGGTCTGCTCGTGCATGCCGCCGCTGTCGCCGCGCACGGTCTTGCCGCTCCAGCCGAACCACACGCCGCCACGCTCCTTGAGCGCCGCCAACAAGCCCACCGCCAGGCCGCCGGCACGGTTTTCGCCGGGCACCGCGACGCGGTTGGATACCACCACCAAACGACTCATGACGCCTCCTGCCAGCTGCGCGACAAGCGCATCGCTGCGATGATCAAACCCACATGCGAATAGGTCTGGGGGAAGTTCCCCCAGGCTTCGCCGTCTTCGAACGATAGATCCTCGGACAGCAAGCCGAGGTGATTGCGGCGCGAGAGGATGCGCTCGAACAATTCACGCGCCTCCTCCTTGCGACCGATCGCGGCCAGCGCGTCGATGTACCAGAACGTGCAGATGGTGAAGCTGGTTTCCGGCTCACCGAAGTCATCCGGTGCGATGTAGCGGTACAGCGCATCGCCATGCTTGAGTACGCGGCCGACGGCTTCGACCGTGCGCACGAAGCGGCTGTCGTCGTTGGCGACGATGCCGATATCGGCCAGCAGCAACAGCGATGCATCCAGGCGATGACCGCCCAGCGTATCGGTGAAATGACCACGTTCCTCGCTCCATGCCTCGCTCAGCACGCGTGCGCGGATGGTGTCGGCGCGCTCGCGCCAGTACACGCTGCGCTCGGGCAGCACCAGCCGGTCGGCGATCTTGGACAGCCGGTCGCAGGCAGCCCAGCACATCGCAGCGGTGTAGGTATGCACTTCGGCGCGTCCGCGGAATTCCCACAGGCCGGCGTCGGGCACGTCATGCAGCGCGAACGCGCGCTCACCCAGCGGCTCCAGGCGGCGGAAGGTATCCGCATCGCCCTGATCCTTCAGGCGCAGATCGAAGAACAGCTGCGTGGATGCCAGCACCACGCTGCCATAGACGTCGTGCTGCTGCTGGATCCAGGCCAGGTTGCCGCGCCGTACCGGGCCCATGCCGCGATAGCCGTCCATCGTCTCGACTTCGTGCTCTTCCAGCTGCGATTCGAAACCGACGCCGTACAGCGGCTGCAGCGTGCCGTCGGCGGTGGCGATGTTGAAGATGTAGCCGATGAACTGCTCCATCGTGCGCGTGGCGCCCAAGCGATTGAGCGCGCGCACCACGAACGCAGCATCGCGCAACCAGCAATAGCGGTAATCCCAGTTGCGCGGGGTGTTGGGCGCCTCCGGGATCGAGGTGGTCATCGCCGCGATGATCGCGCCGCTGTCCTCGTACTGGCACAGCTTGAGCGTGATCGCACTGCGGATCACCGCTTCCTGCCAGTCCAGGGGAATCGACAGGTAGCGCACCCATTCGCGCCAGTATTCCTCGGTGCGTTCCTGCGCTTCCTGCACGTAACCGGTGAGCGAGCGGGTCAGCGATTCGTCCACGCCCAGCACCAGGTTGACCGGGTGGCTGAGCACGAACGGCAGGCCGTCGCGCACGAAGCGGACCGGCACATCGGTGGTCAGGCGCAGGGTGAACTCGGGCAGCACCCAGCGGATGTGGTTGCTGCCCCAGGTGGTCTCCGGACTGCGGCCACCCCAGTCGGCCAGCGGGCGCGCACGCACGATGATGCGCGGGTTGCCTGCCAGCGGGCGGATCTGCCGGATGATGCTGACGGGCCGATAGAAGCGCCCGTTGTTGCGCCAGCGCGGCGCGAAGTCGATGACTTCCACTTCGCCGCCGTGGCTGTCGCGCAATACGGTGCGCAGCACGGCGGTATTGGGCAGGTAATGCTGCTCGCTGCTGGCGAAGTCTTCCAGCTCCACCGCGAAGTCGCCGCCTTCGCCCTTGGGCGAGAGCAGCGAACAGAATGCCGGGTCGCCGTCGAAGGCCGGCAGGCAACTCCACACCACACGTGCCTGCCGATCGACCAATGCCCCAAAGCTGCAGTTGCCGATGACGCCCAGATCCAGGTTTGGCTCGGTCATGGAGTGCGAACGATCCTTTTGAAGAGAAGAGGGAAGCGCGCCGCGCTCAGGCCTGGCGCGCGTTGCGTTGCAGCCACGCATGCACGTCGGCGGTACCGTAGACGCGGAAGCGCGCGCTGGTCTGGGCGCGATCGCCGACCAGCACGCTCCAGCCGCCGAGACGATTGGCCGCTTCGAAGCCGAATTCGTCGGTGAGGTCATCGCCGACGAACACCGGCGTGCGGCCGGCGAATGCGCCGTGCTGCATCAGCTGTTCGACCGCCAGCCCCTTGTTGCTGCCTTCGGGCACGAATTCGACCACGTGGTCGCCCGGTTGCAGGCGATAGCCGGAAAGCTGGGCGATTTCCTGCTGCGCGAAGGCGAGCACCTCGGGGCCGGCGAGCGGTTGCGCGCGCCAGTGCAGCGCGACGCTGACGCCCTTGTCTTCGACCAGCACACCAGGGTGCCGGTGCGTGAGTGCGGCGGCGCGTTGGTGCAGGCCATGCAGCCACTCGGAGGTGTCCTGCGGCATTGCCGCGCGCGCAGCGATGTCGCTGCGAAGTTCGTGCCCGTGCAGGCCGGCGGCCGGGAGCAGCAGCGGCGCGAACAGGGCGTCCAGCTGCGACAGCGGTCGTCCGCTGACCAGTGCCACTGCGCCAGCGAGGCGCTGGCTCAGCTGGCCGATGGCCGCGCGGACCTCGGGCAGGAGCCGCACAGCCTCGGGGCTGTCGGCAAAGTCGATGAGGGTACCGTCCACGTCCAGAAACAATGCACAGGCATCGTCCAGCAATGGCGGCGACGGAAGGGGGGAGTGCACGTCTGCCATCGCGCTAGTGTGCGCAAAGCGATGTGATATTCAGGTTATGCAACAGCGGGGATTGGGGATTCAGGAGTGGGGATTGGCGCCTAGTCGCCCTTGCCAATCCCCCAATCCCCAATCCGCCAATCCCGGCGTCAGAAGGTGTAGCGCACCCGCCCGTACCAGTACGCGCCGTTGCTGCCGATCGGCGAGAGCACGTCGTAGGGCAGGTTGCCGAAGTAGGCGATGTCGTCGATGGAACGGTCCGAATAGTTGTCGAGGATGTTCTGGCCACCGATCGCCAGCGTCCATTGCGTGCCCAGGTGGTACTCGGCTTCCAGGTCCAGCTGCCATTCCGCGCCGTAGGTCTGGCGTGGCACGAAGCCGCCGCCGAAGTCGAACACGCGCGTCGCGCTGCCGTAGCGGTTGATGCGGGTCTGCAGGTTCCAGTGCTCGTTGTTCCAGTTGGCGGCCAGCGCGGCGCGTGTGCGCGGCGCCGCATCGGTGAGCGTGTTGCTCTCTTCGATGCCGAACAGCACGTAGTCCGGGTCCAGCGCGAGCAGCTGCGCCGGGGTGCCGATGACGTTCTTCAACTCGGTCTTGGCGTAGCTGTAGGTACCGGTCAGCAGCAGGTCGCCGCCGAAGGCGTACTGGCGCCAGTTGCCGACCAGCTCGGCGCCGCGGGTGCGGGTGTCGGCGGCGTTGAGGAAGTAGCTGGCGCTCTGCACCCCGCTGACGCCGAAGTTCTGCTGCACGAAGTCCGTCAGCGCGGTGCCGGTGATGTCTTCGGACAGCGCGATGCGGTCGTCGATGTCGATCTGGAAGAAGTCCAGCGACAGGTCGAAGTGATCGCCCAGCTGGCTGGTGAAGCCCAGGCTGTAGTTGAGCGATTTTTCCGGCTTCAGGTCGGTGGCGCCGAGCGCGCGGGCGATCGGGTTGTAGACCGACAGCAGGCGGCCCTGGGTCAGGCGACCGGCCGCGTCATAACCGGTGGACGTGGCTTCGTAGCCGATCTGGCTGAGCGAGGGTGCACGCACGTTGTTGGAGACCGCCCCGCGCAGCGCGAATGCCGGGGCGAACGCATAACGCGCGGCCAGCTTGCCGGTCCACTGGCTGCCGAAATCCTGGTAATGCTCGTAGCGGCCGGCCAGGTCGGTGGAGAACTTGTCGCCGAACTGGCTGGACACGTTGGCATAGGCGCTGGCCACGTTGCGCGACAGGTCGGCCTCGTCCTGCGGGCTCAGGCCGCCGCCGGCCTGCGAGCCGGTGGGGCGATCGGTGAACGGGCCGGCCGCATAGCTGGCCGGGTCGCCGGCATGGGTGCGGTATTGCTCGCGGCGGAACTCGGCGCCGGTGCCGAAGGTATGGGTGGCGCCGGCCGCATCGAACACCCGGGTCAGATCCAGGTTGGCCACGGTCTGCGCGAAGGCGAAATCGCCGGTCTTGAAGCGCGTGGTGCTGCCGGGGCCGAGCGAGGCGTTGAGCGAATTGCGCAGCCGGTAGGTGAAGTCGTTGCGGCCGTAGTTGACGCTGGCGTCGTAGTCCCAGTCGCCGAGCTGCCCACGGGCGCCGGCGACGATCTGCAGATCGCGATTCTCGCCTTCGGAAATCGGGCGGTAGCCGTTGGGGTAGATCTCGCGCCAGTTGGCGCTGCCATCCGGGTAACGGAAGTAGTTGGCGCCTTCGGTGTCACGCTGGTTGTAGGTGCCGAAGGCGTAGAACTCGCCGTTGGCGCTGAAGGGGACCTTGGTGTTGAGCCAGGCGTTCAGGCCCTTGGTGGCGCCATCGCCGAGCACGTAGTTGCGGCGGCCGGCCAGGGCCAGGTTGGCCGGGGTCTGTTCTTCGAACGGTGGAATCTGGTCGAAGCCGGCGCGATTGGTCGCTTCGCGATTCTTCAGCTCCAGGCCGACCTTGAAGAAGCCGCCGTCATCGCCGAGCAGCGTGCCGACCTTGGCGCTGGCGTAGCTGGTCTGGCCATCGGTGACACGACGGTTGATCGGCTCCACATCGGTGTTGTAGGCGCCGAAGCTGGCTTCCAGCTCGCCGCGCTCGGGGTTGTCGTCCAGGATCACGTTGATGACGCCGGCGATCGCGTCCGAGCCGTATTGCGCGCCGGCACCGTCGCGCAGCACTTCGATGCGCTTGATCGCATTGATCGGGATGGAATTGAAATCCACCGGCGTGGTGCCCTTGCCGATCTTGCTGTCGGTATTGACCAGCGCCGAGGTGTGCCGGCGCTTGCCGTTGACCAGCACCAGCACCTGGTCGGGCGAGAGGCCGCGCAGCTGCGCGGCGCGGATATGGTCGGCGCCGCCGGAGTTGGACTGGCGCGGGAAGTTGAACGAGGGCAGCAATGCCTGCAGCGCGCTACCGAGCTCGCCATTGACCACGCCGGCCTTGCGGATGTCCTCAGCCGTGAGCACGTCCACCGGGACGGTCGATTCCAGCACGGTGCGGTCGCTGGCGCGGGTGCCGGTGACGATCACGGTGTCCAGCGTGGTGGCGCCGGGGGCGGCCTGCTGGGCCTGTGCATTGGCGCTCAACGCGGCGGCGACGGCCAGGCCGATGGCCGAAAGGGTGGGGCGGGTCATGTCTTTCTCCTGCAACAGCAACTGCGAACGCGCCGCGCGGTCGGCATCCGGCCGGGCGGGGCGCAAAGGGGTTCGGATCGTCCACATTCATCCGGATAGAGAGATATTATCGCGTTGTTCAGGCGCGTGCGAGATGGCACAGTGCGCGCACGCCGGCATCAGCTGATGCCGGCCCTGCATGAGCCCGCCCCGATCCGTCGTAACCGTACCTGTTGTGGAGAAGTCGATGAAGTTGCTGCCGTCCTGCCTGCTTGCCGCCACGCTGGCGCTGTCCGCCTGCGCCACCACTCCCGGCGGCGCGCCGGGCTCGACCACTGCCAGCCTGCAAGGCGACGCGGCGCGGCCGTCGACGGCGCACGGTTGGGTGCGCAGCGAGCTGTACTTCGGTGTGGGCCAGGAGACCGGCCCGGCCGATCGCCCGCAGACCCGCACCATCGACGACACGCAATGGCGCGCGTTCCTGGACAAGGAAGTGACCCCGCGCTTCCCGGACGGGCTGACCGTGTTCGATGCCTACGGCCAGTGGCTGTTTCGCGGTGCCAAGGAGCCGAACCGGCTGGGCACCAAGGTGCTGGTGATCCTGCACGAGGACACCCCGCAGCGGCGCAACGACATCGAGGCGATCCGCCTGGCCTGGAAGCAGGCCACCGGGCACCAGTCGGTGCTGTGGTCGCGGCAGGCGGTGGAGGTGTCGTTCTGAGTGGTGCCGCTTGGCGCGGCCGCCGTACCTGCGGTGCGACCGCGGCGTGGGCAGCGGCACCGGCGAATGCTGCGCGTGCGGTGCAATGATGCGCTACATCCGTGCCTTTACAGCGGGCAGCTTCGTACTGGGTGAGGGGCCAGACCGGGTGGCCATGCGCCTTGAACATCTGCGCCGTCTGCATGTGCGCGCAGCCGGCGTGTGGTTGTCGACGGCGCTCTTCGGCCTGTCGTTCGCGGCCGCGGCACGCGATGCCAGCGTGCAGGTGACGATCGACGCGCACACGCATGCCACCGCCACGCTGGTCGGCGAACGCCTGCATGTGGTGTTCGCCCCGGGCGGCAAGGAGCAATGGCTCGACGCGAATGTGGACGACGGCGAAGGCGGCGCCGGCGTGGACAGCGACGACTACAACTTCGACGGACATCCTGACCTGGCGGTGTCGGCGATGCTCGGCCAGGTCAACGAGGCGGTGCTGGTGTTCGTGTTCGATCCGGCACAACGCCGGTTTCGTGCGCTGACCCCGCCCACGCGCCCGGCGGTGCAGTGCGAAGGCTTCTTCAACCTGACGCCCGACAAGTCGGACCGCAGCATGACCAGCTCCTGCCGCAGCGGGCCGATGTGGTACGCCGACGTGTATCGCTACGCGGCCGATGGGCGGTTGTATGTGGCCACGACCCAGCAGCCGATCGCTTCGCCGCAGATCCAGACCTTGCTCGATCCGGGCAGCGACGATGGCATGCCGCTGTCGGTATGGCCGCGCTACGACGCGCGTGGGGTGCGGGTGTCCAGCGCGATCGGCACCACGCTGGACGCGCCGATGCCGGTGCAGTTGCACGTGCAGGTGGCGCGTCTGCCGCTGTACGCCACACCTTCGGCGACCAGCACCAAGCGCTACCTGGTGCAGGGCGATCAGGCCGATGCGCTGGATGTCAGCGCCGACGCCACGCGCGTGCAGGTGCGCTATCGCAGCGCCAACCGTGGCGACATCGTCGGCTGGATCGAGGTCGAGGCGGCAATGAAATAGCGTGTGTCGCTACCTCAGGGCCGCCGCGTGCAGGACTGGCGGGCGCAATCGCGGCGACACGCTCTGATTCACCGCGGCGCTGTCGCGCGTGATGAGCAGCGGCTACCATCGGCCGATCCCCACGCTTCCTGGCTCCCATGTCGGCCCCTTCCTCGCGTACTGCGGCATCGCCGCGCTGGTTCGTCGCCGGCGACCTCAATGGCTTCTTCGGCCTGGTCGTCGACAATCTCTCCATCCTCGGTTTCATTGCGATGGCACTGGTCGGGATGTTCCAGTTCCCGGCCGAAGTGGTGTTCGGGCGCATGTTTCCCGGCACCGCGTTCGGCGTGCTGGTGGGCAACCTGCTTTACACCTTGATGGCGCGGCGGCTGGCCGCACGCAGCGGGCGCGACGACGTCACCGCGATGCCGCTGGGCCTGGATGCGCCGACCAGCATCGGCATGGCGCTGTTGGTGCTGGGCCCGGCGTTCGTCGGCTTCAAGGCGCAGGGGCTGGACCCGCAGGCGGCCGCCATCGCCACCTGGAAACTCGGCATGGCCTCGCTGGTGGTGATGGGCCTGCTCAAGCTGGTGCTGTCGTTTGTCGGCGAGGCGGTCACGCGCGCGCTGCCGCGTGCGGCCTTGCTCGGTTCGATCGCCGGCATCGCGCTGGTGCTGATGGGCCTGTTGCCGCTGCTGGAAACCCTGCGCTCGCCGGTGGCCGGCTTCGTCACCCTGGGCCTGTTGCTGTATGTGCTGCTGGCCAAGGGGCGGCTGCCGACCACGTTGCCCGGCGTGCTGGTGGCGTTCGTGATCGGCACTGCGTTGTATTACGGGCTGGGCCTGGCAGGCCTGGGTGCGCCGGGCTTTGCCGTGCCTGCGTTCACGCCGCCGACGATCGTGTTGCCGCTGCCGAACCTGGGCTTCATCGACGGCCTGCCGGCCGCGGTGGCGTATCTGCCGTTGTTGCTGCCGTTCGGCTTGTTGATGGTGGTGGGCGGCATCAATGTCAGCGAGAGCGCACGCGCGGCGGGCGATGACTACCGCACCCGCGACATCCTGCTGGTGGAAGCCTTGGCGACGCTGGTCGCCGGCGTCTGCGGCGGGGTGGCGCAGACCACGCCGTACATCGGCCAGCCGGCCTACAAGCACATGGGCGCGCGCTCCGGTTACACGCTGCTGACCGGCCTGTTCGTCGGCATCGGCGGCATGCTCGGCGTGATCTCCGGGTTGGTGCAGTGGCTGCCGCTGGCGGTGCTGGCACCGATCATCGTGTACGTGTCGATCGACATCACCACGCAGGCGTTCCAGGCCACGCCCAGGCAACATGCCGGCGCGATGGTGCTGGGCTTTCTGCCGTCGGTGGCGTACCTGCTGACCATCAAGGCGCCGGGCTGGATCCCGCCGGAGCAGCTGGTCGCACTCACCACCAAGCTCGATGGGCACGGCCTGCCGGAGCTGGCGGTGATCTTCGCGCTGGGTAACGGCTTCATCATCACCGCAATGCTGTGGATCGCCACGGTGGTGGCGATGATCGATGGCCGGCTGCGCCGCGGCGCGGTGTTCCTGCTGGTGGCCGCCGGGCTGACGCTGTTCGGCCTGATCCATTCGGTGGACCCGCGCGGTGGCATCTATCTGCCATGGTCGCTGCACGGCCTGGCGCGCGCGATCAGCTGGCAGTTCGTCGGTGCCTATGTCGCGCTGGCGGTGACCCTGCTGCTGCTCTCGTTGTTGCCTGCACGCAAGGACACGGTGCAATGATGTCCCGCTCAGGTGTATTGCGCGTGCTCATCGGTGGCGCCCTGTTGCTTGGCACCGGCGGCGCCTGGGCGACGTCGTTCGATTGCAAGCAGGCAGGTACAGCGGTCGAAAAACGGCTGTGCGCGGTGCCGGCGCTGGGCACGCTGGACGATCAGATCGACGCGTCCTATCGGGCGCTGGTGGACACCACGCCGCGGCACGCGGTCGCTGGCGTGCGGGATCAGCAGCGCGCCTGGTTGCGGCAGCGCAATGCCTGCGCGCAGGACGCCAAGCTGGACGGCTGCCTGCAACGCACATTGAAGGCCAGGGCCGATGCGTTGGCCAAGGCGCTCGTTGCGCAGCAGCAGGCACTGGACCGCATCATCGCCGCGATTCCTGCCGCGCCTGCCGACGCCACGCGCCACTTGCAGGGCTACGACACGCCGCTGGCCTCGGCGTGGCTGGCCTATCTGCATCAGTTCGTTCCGGCCGCGGGGGTGGATGCGGCGCTGGCGGATGCGCGGTTTGAAAGCGCACGCAAGGCGCTGCGCAAGGTCGACGACTTTGCCGCATCCCTGCTCGACGACGTGGAGGGCGTGCCTGCCATGCAGCCGCAGGAACGTATCCTGACGTTGTTGCGGATGTGGATCGAGCGCGACGACCGCGATCAGCGCCCGTACGTGCATTGCTTCATCTTCGCTACAGTGGGGGAGCCAGCATATGAGGCGTTCGGCTCGCTGTATGGCTCCACCCGCGACGGGTTCGCGCCCATCTGCGAGCCGCCGGGCGGCCTGTTTGCATTGGCCAGCTGGAAGCAGCTGGATGCCGGCTTCGACGGGTTGATCCAGGCCCTGGGCAAGGACGCAGGCACCATTCGCTACGCCAGTTACGCGGAGTGGAAAATCATCGCGCTACGCGCGTCGGTGTCGCCGTTGCTATACCTGACCCCGGCACTGCGCAAGCGCTACGGCGACGATCCGGACAAGGCGATTGCCGCCTGGACCGGGGAAGACAGCGATTGGCCGGCGGTACAGCGCAAGGCTGTGCGCGCGTTGCTACCGAAGGTGCGCGCCGACACTGCCGCATGGCTGGTGCGCGAGAAGCGCCTGCCTGCGAAACAGGCCGAGCAGGCGGCCGCCGCGATCGTGGCGGCCTGGGTGAATGCGCGGCTGGATTTCGCAGGTTGAGAGCGGTGGCAAGCCTGCTCGCGGATTTCAGGCGGGCGGTGGCGTCGCTTGATGCGGCAACGCCGGTCGTCCTGGTCCGAGACCAGGCGATGTGGATGAGCCAGAGCCAAAGCTAACGCCAAAGCCAAAGCCAAAGCCAAAGCCAAAGCCAAGGCCAAAGCCAAGGCCAAAGCCAAGGCCAAAGCCAAGGCCAAAGCCAAGGCCAAAGCCAAGGCCAAAGCCAAGGCCAAAGCCAAGGCCAAAGCCAAGGCCAAAGCATGCGATCTGCGGCTTGGCTGCAGGGTCCTTGCCCGCCCACCATCGCAGGACACGCCGCAAGTACGTCCATGTAGGCTCCGGCGCGGCATCCATGCCGCTCAGGGTCCCGCGACGGTGAGCGGGCAAGGACCAGTTGAGATGGT